>JBHPCH010000006.1:0-44831 GCA_042576125.1 Thermodesulfobacteriota bacterium | reverse complement strand
GGCTGTTTCCGACAGCTTGTCGAGCCTTGCATCCACTCTTTTACGTATGGTCATTGAAGGTGACGTATGGCAGGGACTGGCAAATCGCTGCGAGGACCTGCAAAGCAGACTTATAGCCATTGCCGGAGGCAAACATCTCAAGTTGAGGGTGCAAGGCAAACTGCTGCCAACGGTAGAGGCAGAGATAATTTTGCCTACCCTTAACGCAGAGAGCTGAAAGTTGTGGATTAATATTCTGCTGAATAAATGGTATATCATCGCTGAGAATTTGTTCCTGCAGGTTGAGGGTATTGGTCGAGATTATTACCTTCTGGCCGCTCAGGACAGCAGGAATAAGATAGGCGAGGGTTTTGCCGATGCCGGTTTCAGCCTCAACAACAAGTTTGCCTCCGGCAAGAGTCTGAGCAACTGCCGACGCCATTTCCAGCTGGCCTGACCTGAATTCATATGCTTCCATAAGGGATGACAACTGGCCATCAGACCTGAATATGGATTGTGTCTGCTCAAGAAGATTTTTCATTGCCTTCAGGAGCCTGGGGGCAGGCCTCTTTTTTCTGTTGTAAAATATCTGTAACAATTTCTCTAACCTGGGGATCGGGGTCATCCATAAGATTTACAATCTGTTCCAGGGCGGACTCAGAACCGATTATGCCAAGAATGGTAGCGGCTTCTCCTCTCAGTATGGGGTTTTGTTCCTGCAGCAGAGGCAGAAGTGATGGAATGGCAAGGGGTATATCCTCCGGGTGGCTTACAGCAAGTTCCTCAAAGAGAACCGCGATCCCCAGCCTAACAGTAAAGCGTTCATCTTTCAGAAGATCACCGGTCAGGTCATAGAGTCCCCTGTCCTGGTTGAACATGGCTGCAATGTTTTCCACATGGCCCAGTTCCAGAAAGTCACCAATGACCTGCACCATATCAATATTGAAGTCTTTTTTCATGTTTTCAGTATTTTTTAACAGGGCTTCAGGATATGCTGAAGCGGCTTCATGTAATTTTGCAAGCACTGTAAAGAGTATCAGCCAATATTTCAACCAGGAATAATAGTGTTGTAATAGCTTGTAAATTTTACTGTTTTCTTGACAGATAAACATGGCAAGAGTAATAAAAAGTAAAGACTAACGATTACAAGTTATTGATGAAAGCTTCAGTGAGACAGCAGCACATCTTTTTGCTGACAGATGTTTTTTTAGATTGTTGTAATAGTTGATTAATTTTTAAGTGAAAACTTATAACTCATGCTTGAATCAATTCCGGGTGTAAACCACATATCGCTCAACCCAGACAAGCTGCTTGCCGGGGATGAGGTAATTGCAATAGTTGATGATGACGCAACCATCCGTGAACCCCTCCGTATTTTTCTGGAAAGCCATAATCTTGCGGTAGCTGAAGCAGGGAGCGCTGCAGAACTCAGATATCTGTTCGGCACTGCCAGGATCGCTTTAATTCTCCTTGATATCGGTTTGCCTGATACTGACGGTATAACCCTTCTTCCAGAAATAATAAAAGATCATCCCGATACTGCTGTAGTCATGTTAACCGGTACGGCAGATTTGGAAGTTGCCCTTAACTGCATAAGGAAGGGAGCTGATGATTATCTGACCAAGCCGGTACGGTTTCAGGAAATATTTTTAGTTGTCCGCAAGGTCCTTGAGAGACGGCGGTTGATATCTGAGAACCTGAAGTATCAGGAGGATCTTGAAAAGGCCCATTTTCGCATCCAGCTACTGCATCAACTCTCCTTGAAGATGAATTCTGTATATTTAAGTACAGTAGAGCTGGATGAGATCCTGCAAGCAATTCTCGTGGGCATTACAGCTGATGAAGGATTGCGTTTCAACCGGGCCTTTCTGGCAATTTTTGAAGATGAGGGTAAGGTATTACAGGGCAAATTGGCAATCGGATCAGAATGCCGTGAGGAAGCTGGAAGAATCTGGGCTGAACTGCGTGAAAAAAATCTTGATTTTTTGGAAATTGTCCAGACTATCAAAAGAAACTGCCTGAATGGAGATACAAACATTACCCGGATGATCAAAAATCTGCGGGTACCGGTTACAGACTCAGAGCATATTTTAATTAGAGCAGCCATGGAGAAACGCTCTATACTTGTGGAGAATGGTCGGGCTGATGTGCCTGTTGACAGAGATCTTATTGATCAGCTCAATGAAGACACTTTTGTAGTGATACCTCTTTTCTCTCCGACTAAATCACTGGGGGTAATTATAGCAGATCATTTCGTTACCCGGCGGCCCATCACAAAAAATCATATAAGGTCATTGGAGATATTTTCCAACCAGGCAAGCCTGGCTATAGATCACAGCCGCTTATACATGGAGATGGAAGATAAAATAAGAGAACTTGAAGATGTAACGGAGGAGCTTGAAAAAAACAAGGATCTCCTGGTGGAGTCTGCCAGCTATTCAGCCCTGGGGCAGATGTCGGCCCAGCTTGTACATGTGTTGAGGAATCCAATAACCTCAATAGGCGGTGCAGCACGTATCCTTGGGAAAAAAATCAAAGAGGAGAAATCTCTTGAATTTGTTCATATGATTGTTAATGAAACCACCAGACTGGAATCAACTCTCAAGGATCTTTTTGATTTTGTCGGTCAGCCGGAGTTGGATAAAAAATGTGAACCGCTTTATCCCTTGATAAGAAAAACATTGCTTTTACTCCAACCGGCTCAGGTCGTGCATTCAATTGAGGTGAAACTTGATCTCCCGGAACCGGATCCAATTCTGGAAATGGATGAGCAGTTGATGCGTAAAATGATACTTCATCTTTCACGTAATGCTTTTGATGCAATGCCTGAAGGTGGAACCCTGACAATTACTGTCAGGCAGCAAAGAGGGTGGGTGGCAATATTATTTGCTGATACAGGAAAAGGTATTGCAGAGGGTATTAAGGAAAGGGCAGTTGATCCTTTTTTTACTACCAAAACCTATGGAACAGGTCTTGGTTTGACCCTTGTGGAAAAAATAGTTGCATCGCACGGAGGAAATCTTTCTTTAACCAAAAAACCTGATGGCGGCATGGAAGCCCGTATAAACCTTCCTGAAAAAATGGTGTGCTCCTTCGGGATCTGATCTTCTCATTATTATCTCTTGAATTCTGATTTTTCCATTCTCCGGTTGGCAAGAGTGCTGAAACAAAGGGTGGCTTGATTATCTTCTCCATGGGGATTATCATTGAAAAAGAGAATCACTGAGAGGATTGCGTCATGCAATAAAACAATATGGTAACTATCCGGTGAAAGCATGAAATTGAAGTATTTTTTTCTAGCCATTATGCTGCTTACAGCTGTAATGGCCTGTAAACAAATTGAACAAGAAACAAGGGTCGGCTTGACTCCTGCAATAGGTGAGCGCATGCAAATGGCGCCTTTCAAGAAGTCATCCTTGAACGATAAATCAACAATTGACAGCCAACAGTTTGATGGCCAGGTTCTGTTGGTTGCCTTTTTTGCAACCTGGTGCCCTCCTTGCATTCAGGAAATACCGACTTTGATTGCCCTGCAGGACTCCTATAAGTCAAAAGGGTTTTCGGTGGTGGCATTTTCCGTTGACGAAGGAGACCTGGCTCCTCTTAAAAAACTCATTAATAAAACGGGCATAAATTACCCTGTTCTTCTTGCGGATTCTGAGGTTGCCAGGAGTTTTGGGGGGGTGACGGGTATTCCTGTTGTTTTTCTGGTCAATCGCGAAGGTGAAATAGTTAAAAAGTATCTTGGGTATACCAGTCATGATATTCTGGAAGAAGATATCAAGACTGTCCTTACTGCAGGATAATTATTCTCACCAGTAATCCTGATGAATTTTTTCCAAGCCATTTTTCTGGGTTTATTGCAGGGTGTAACTGAATTTTTACCGATTTCAAGTTCCGGCCATCTTGCCCTTGTTGAATTTTTTCTTGGAATAGAAGAGGCCGGTTTAGTCTTTGATGTCGCCCTGCACCTTGGGACACTTCTGGGTGTTTGTATATATTTCCGGCGGGATTTATTCAAGATGTTAACAGCTCTGGTCAATCCACAGGTATTGGGGGAAGATGCCGGGTACCAGCGTCGCCTCGCATTTTATCTATGCCTGGGAACAATGCCAGCAGTGGCAGCAGGATATTTTTTGAAAGATGTTGCTGAAACAAGTTTCAGATCACCCTTCCTTATTGCCTTTACCCTGGCCGGGGCCGGCCTGTTACTGTTGCTGGCCGATAAAGCCGGAAAGCATTTGAGGGATATTAAATCCATCGGGTTTATCGATGTGGCACTCATTGGATTGTTTCAGGCATTTGCCCTCATGCCCGGGGTGTCCCGTAGTGGCATAACTATGACAGCCGGCCTTATGAGAGGATTTAACAGAATGTCTGCCGCCAGATTTTCTTTTTTGTTGTCAGTCCCTGTTATATTGGGTGCAGGGGTATACAACCTGCCGGATATTATCAGTCAGGGTTCTGAGCCGGGACAACTGGGATTCTATCTGGCTGGATTTTTTACAGCTGCGGTTTCCGGTTATCTGGTGATCGCTTTTCTTCTGCGTTTCATTCAATCCCATTCATTTGCTGTTTTTGCTTATTATCGCTTTGTGCTGGCCGGCGTGGTGCTGCTGATACAAATATTATGACCGCAGCGATTTTAGTACAGGGTAATTTGCAGAATAGTAACGCAGAATAGTAATATTAAACAATATATTGATTTTTTCGACCATTTCAGGGGTATTTTTTTTGCGAAACCAACATTAATGCCTATAATGGCTATAAAGTATATCTGGATGAATAATGCAGGAAATTATATTGTTGAAAGTACAGAAAGGAATGCGAAGGTACAGGTGAATAATGTCTTTCTATCCAATATGCCTTGATTTGAAAGAAAAATCCTGTGTGGTTGTGGGCGGCGGCAGAGTAGCTGAACGTAAAGCACTAGGGTTGCTCTCCTGTTCAGCACTTGTTTCTGTTATAAGTCCTGTACTGACAGAAGAACTTAAACGTCAGCATGCTGAAGGCAACCTGCAGTGGATTGAAAGGGAATACCACCCGGGAGATCTGGCACAGGCTTTTCTGGTTATCGCGGCAACCGATGACGAAAAGACCCAGAAACTGGTTTATGAAGAGGCGGTAAGTAATAATCTCTTGCTGAATGTGGCTGATGTGCCCCAACGGTGTAATTTTATCCTGCCCGCCTCAGTGAGGCGGGGTGATTTGACCATCTCTGTTTCCACGGCTGGCAAAAGTCCGGCTTTGGCCAGAAAACTGCGTGTGGATCTTGAAAAAAGATTTGGGTCTGAATATAGAATACTGGTTGATATTTTGGGGACTATACGTCCTGAAATTCTGGCTTCCGGGCTTCCTCAGCCTGAAAATGAGCTGCTGTTTAAGCAGTTACTGCATGATGACTTGGAAGAATGGATAAAAAGTAAGGACCGGGATAGTATAGAGAAATATTTTCGCACAGTTCTGGAAGACAGGATAGGGGATGGATGGTTGCCTGGAGTCCAATCTATATTGGATGAAGAACAGTTAAACTAGTTTACAGGAGTACCTTGGGATGGGATATCTACTTTTTCAAATAACCCTGTTTGCCTATGTTTTGGCAACCGCTGCCTATATAGTATATTTCTGGTCGCAACGTAAAGAGATCCGGACAACGGCACGCGGTATCCTTATTGCAGCTGGGGTGTTGCATACTATCTACCTGATTGTACGTTATTTTGAGGCAGGACATACACCCTTGACCAATCACCATGAAGCTGTTTCATTCTTTGCCTGGTCGGTCACCTGGGCCTACCTTTCTTTTCACTGGAGATATAATGTCAGAAATTTAGGGACATTTGTCAGTCCTCTTATCACAGGCCTGATCCTTATAGCCACATTCTCATCCCGTGAGTTAATTCCTTTGCCGCCTGCATTGAAAAGTGCCTGGCTGCCGGTACATGCCAGCATAGCAATAATGGCCAACGGTTTTCTGGCCCTCGCCTTCTGCGGTGGTATTATGTATCTCCTGCAGGAAAGGGAGCTGAAACAAAAGCGGTTTGGTCTTTTTTATACCCGCCTGCCGTCATTGGAAGCCCTTGACAATCTCAACAACCACTGCCTGGCAGTCGGTTTCCCGCTGTTGACTCTTGGTATAATCACGGGTTCTATCTGGGCCAAACAGACCTGGGGGACATACTGGCAGTGGGACCCCAAAGAGACATGGTCTCTGATCACATGGTTTCTCTATGCCGCCCTTTTGCACCAGCGCTTCACAGTGGGCTGGCGGGGACGGCGTGCCGCCATAATGGCTATTGTTGGTTTTTCAGCCGCTCTCTTTACCCTCTGGGGGGTGACGTATATTTTGGGAGGAGTGCATTCCTATGTCGGCTGAAAAGATTTGTATCCTTGGGGTGAATCACAAGACCGCTCCAGTAGAAATCAGAGAACGCCTGGCCTTCTCCAATGATCCTGGCACCCCATTCCGGGAACTGAAGGTCATACCAGGATGCGAAGAGTTCTGTTTCCTCTCTACCTGCAATCGGGTTGAGGTTACTTTTGTATCATCGACTCCTGAGGAGACCGAAAAGAAGATACGCAATTTTCTCTTTGATAACAGTATGAGTTATGAAGAGGCAGGCAAGTATGTTTACTTACACCAGGGTGAAGCTGCTATACAGCATCTGTTCCGGGTTGGTGCAAGCCTTGATTCCATGATTGTAGGAGAACCTCAGATTCTGGGGCAGTTGAAACAGGCCTACCGGAATGCATCAGAGCAGAATGCTGCCGGCATGATATTGAACCGGTTAATGCACAAGGCCTTTTCTGTTGCAAAGCGTATACGAACCGAAACTGAAATTGGGTCCAGTGCTGTCTCGATCAGTTATGCCGCAGTGGAGCTGGCCAAAAAGATTTTCGGAGACTTGAGAAATAAAGTCGCCATGCTGGTTGGAGCGGGTGAAATGGCTGAACTGGCGGCCCAGCATCTCATGAACCAGGGGATATCCGAGGTCGTTGTGGCCAATAGAACTTTTGAGCGTGCCGTAAATCTGGCCCGCTGTTTTAATGGCAAGCCTGTCGCACTGGAAGAATTGATCCCTCAGCTCGAACATGTTGATATCATGATCAGTTCCACAGGCTCTCCTGATGTAATCCTTAAAAGTACTGATGTTAAGCCCCTTATGCGCCAGCGGCGGAACAGGCCTCTTTTCCTGATTGATATTGCCGTGCCCCGTGATCTTGATCCCAGGTTAAACGACCTTGAAAATGTTTATCTTTACGGTATTGATGACTTAAATAATATAGTGGATATAAACAAGGCTGAGCGGGATAAGGAGGCGGTTCGTGCCGAAAGGATCGTCACTGAGGAGACGCTGAAGTTCATGCTCTGGCTTGGCTCCATGGAGGTCACTCCAACAATTGTTGCCATTCGTGAAAAGGCCGATGCCATCCGCAAAACAGAGCTTGAGAAAACACTTTCCAGTATAGACAACCTGTCTGATAAGGAAATCAAGGCAATTGAAAAAATGACTTCTGCCATGATGAATAAGATTCTTCACCACCCCATTGTTTACCTGAAGAAAAATGATTCCCATAAGGACAAGAAGGTTAAGCTTGCTATGATCCGTAAAACCTTCAATCTAGACAATTCAGAATGACAGCATCTCCTGCGTCACAGGTAGTCCGGCATATTATTATATAGCCGAACTACCTGATTTCTTGTATCTACGGCCATTCTGAATTGTCTAGATCCAGAAGCGCTTTGAAGAAAAACTGTAGAAAAAATTATTCCAACGCTTACGGATGAAAGAGCCTGATAAAAAAACATTTATTGCTGAAGAGGTTTTTGTTGTCCAGCACTCAGGTGAAATTCCTGAAGTCACCTTTCATGAATCGCTCCATTACCTCACTAAAGATCCTGACGGCCCTGCCCTGAAACTTGATACTCAAGATGTTATTCCCCTTAAACATGCAGTTGTAAAAAGGTATCGAGAAATAATCTTGAGGGATCTTAATCCTGAAAATCGCGATAAAGGTATTTACAGAGGGTTGGGGCGCTGCTCGGCAAACTGGAAACGATTTCGCGAATACTGCACCAGGGAGAAACTTGGATTTTTGGAGATACAGGCTGAAGTGGCAGAATTACTGCAGGAATTTTTGCAGCAGGAAACCGCCGATGTGCTAAGCGGCAACCGTTCTTCATGTGTAAATTGCAGTCAGGCAGAAATTGAGGAATTGGCTATATCATTGGGACTTTCAACAGATGAACTGCCGGAGGGATGGCAGGGTTTATGTTAGCCTGGTGATTAATAATTGAATATTGTTTGTATTTAATGAATGAAATTGAGTTGATATAGCGATTACGTTTTATTCTTGCAAAGCTCATTAACCTTTGTCAATATAATAACCAGGGTTTGTCTGAATAATGAGGTGTTAGGGTAGGGAGCATGCGATGATCGGGAGGGTGACCGGATACATCAATGTTTTTTCCCGCAGTAATTACAGAAGGGCAATGGTAATACTGCCAGTCCTTGCATTAGCCTATCTAAATCTTCCGGTACAGGCTTCCGATTTTCAGGCTTGTAATAAATGTCATGAGAGAATTCTGCTTGAAGACTTTAGCCGATACTCTCTTCATTCCCCATTTGCGAACCAGAAATGCAAAGAATGTCATGAGGCTGAGGAACGCGTTGTCCCAACTGCAAAGAGGAAACCCTTTGTGGCTAAAAAGCGTCAGCAAAAAGTCAAATGGCTCGGAAACAGTACCATAGCGGACACCAACCATGGGTTTGTGTTACCGGGTGACAAAGTAGGGGATACCCTGATAGTTGAAGCTCGGGGGACCGATGGCGCTGTCTCTCGTCAAAAAATCAAAATGCCTTTCCTTGCAGACCTTCCTGGGTTACAGGATAGCGGTAGATCGCCCGCTATCTCCGATGTCAGGGTGCTTAAAGTGGACCGCGGAGTGTTTCTTAAGGTGGTTATCGGATGGCAGACAGATACCCTTGCAGATGCCCTTGTTCATTACGGCGAAAAAGACCTTTCTGAAAAATCAGAATCACGCAAACGCCTGGGACGGAAACACGAGGTCATTTTGACCAAACTGCAACCGGATAAAACCTATCAATTTGTTGCAGTTTCCCAGGATTTATTCGGGCGTATCCAGACTTCTGAACCCCTTACTTTTTCTACTTCTAAGCCAATGGCAGCAGTGCAATCGAAACTGATAATTAAGGTCAACCCGCAGCGGGGTAAGGAAGAAACCCAGATTGCCAGCAGTTTTAAAAAGTTAGGCTCCGACTACATGCTTGAGTTGTCACTTGAGCGGCCGGCCGCACTTTATGTAGGCAGCACAGGGGCGACCCGTAAACAGGAATTATCCGGGCAAAAAGCCAGCACTGCCAGCACTGCGGCACTTGCAAAAAACGAAGAGTCCCACGTAGGTCTCAGCAGTGAGATTACGGTTTCAATGAGTGCATGTGGCAGCTGCCATAAGTATAATAGTAGAGCGACGCATCCGATAAACGTTCTTCCCAAACCGGGCATGACTATTCCTTCGGAATATCCAACCTTGCCAAATGGGCGAATATCATGCAACTCCTGCCATTCTTTACATAGTTCCGATTTTGAATTTCTTACAAGAAAACGTGGCAAACGAGAGCTATGCGTCGGCTGCCACAAGGATATGATGTAATTTTTGACTTTTGAGGGACATTACATGGAACACAAAGGAAAAAAACGCTACAAGAGAAAAAAACTCAATCTGGGGGTGAATCGTCAATTTCAGATGTGGTTGCTGATTCGCATTATCGGTGTAGTAATTGTCAGCTCCCTGGTGGCTGTACTCATCCTTTATTTTTACTCCCGCAGGGAAATTTCATCGTCATTTTACACTGCTCACATCCAGATTCGCCGGGTCAGCGATCTCCTGTTGCCGGTAATAGCGGCCGGTGCTTTTGTGAGCCTGCTGAGCGGTTTGATCCTGGCTATATTCCTACCCCAGAAAATTGCCGGACCGGTCTTTCGGGTTCAGAAGGGTCTGGAAAAGATCGGAGACGGTGACCTTACAGAACATGTCGGGCTGCGCCCCAATGATACCTTTAAGGATCTCGCTGATTCGGTAAACGAAACAACTGCCAATCTCCGGACCAGGATTCAGGAAATCAAAGAAATTCAGCAGGAACTCGATCAGATCATCACCTCTCTTGATTATAAGGAGGCAGTTGCAATTTCAGCCAGGCAGAATGATACTCTGGACCGATTGCGTACCCAAAAGTAACGAGTAAAGCAGATAGCAAAATTAAAATTTTCTCTTCAATTAACCTGGTTTTAAAAAAACAAGAGAGAAATAGTCCAGATAAATACCTGGAGCTTATTTTTTCTCTTGATTACCGCTGTTCGGCATAGTTCTGAATAAGGACCGGGCTGCATCCAGCATTTTAAGGTCAAGCATTGTTCCGTTGAATTCTTCATTCTTTCCGGCTTCAAGAAGAATTGAACCGTCAGGGGCAATAATCATTGAGTGGCCGCCAAAGGTTGTGTCGCCCGTTGTGCCGCATCGGTTTGCAGCAACTATGAACATCTGGTTTTCTATGGCCCGGGCCTGAACCAGGATTCTCCAGTTTTCAATCCTTGCTTCGGGCCATTGGCCGACAATAACAGCAAGGTCAATTCCGTGGATTGTCTGTTCCCGAAGCAGCTCAGGAAACCGCAGATCATAACAAACCATTGCGCCAACCGGCCCGAGATCAGTTTGAATTGGGCAGGGGGATGTGCCGGGCGCAAAGAATGAGTTTTCACCCATTGGAACAAAGACCCGCTGTTTACGGTATGAGCCTGCCACACCTCCCGGTCTGGATATGAAAAGCGTGTTGTAATAGGAGTTATTCGAGTATTCCGGCAGCGAGCCTGCAATATTGACCTGGTATTTTGCTGCCAGGTTTTGCAGGATTAGTAAAAGGTCTGGAATTTCCCGTACAAGGTCTGGAAGTTTGTCATAGGCAAAACCTGTTGCCCAGAGTTCAGGCAGAACAATGATGCCGGGAGATATTTTGCTGCTGGATGCAGCAATTTCTGCAAGACCTTGCTCAACGCAGGAAAGATTGGAGCCAATATCGCCGCTCTTAACGTCGAATTGCAGAAACCCTGCAAAAAAAGATTTTTGTTTAGCTGGATCAGGCATGATCATGTAAAGCTACGATTCTTTTCCAATATTCGCAAGTGCTTTATGCGCAAGCCCTCCCACGGTATCTGAGACAAAATTGCCGTCAAGGTAGATTGTTACAGGGGTTTTATCATTGACAAGTTTTACAAGGTCTTTGGCGGCCTTTTTTGTCTTGAGCAAGCCAAGTGCCCAGGCAGCAAGGCCTTGCACCGTGGAATCAGGAGAATCGAGATAGGGGAGAAGGTAGGTTGGGCCATTTTTTTTCTTCAGCAGGTCGGGCTTTACCATGGCAAGCCGGGCCAGCCCCCACATCAGGCCACGCTGTAATTGCGGAAGTTCCAGGTAGAAACCGTCCTCGCGCATATAGGCCACAAGCATATGGCCGTATTCCTCTGCGAGTCTGTCGTGGTTTGCCATGATTTCACCCATGGCTTCAGGAGCGCCCCAACCTATGCCGCCTGACTCATCATTTAAACTCCACATGAACCTGCGCATGACAACTCGGGCTGCTTCCATGTCATGGTCTGCAAGATCAGAAACAATTGGGCCAAGAGCTGTAACTGCATGCCAGCGTGCATTCTCATTAGCGCTACACAAAGCTCCAATAAGAGGATTTATGACTCTGGCTGCAGGGAACTGACGCAGTTCATGGATCACAGCTTCAATTTCGGAAGACTCCAGCAGTTTGCTGATGCGTCGTTTTTCCCGGATTCCCATCAGTTGCTAAACCGAAAAACACAGATATCATTCTTTTGTTTGCTCGATTACAGCCAGCCCAATTCGTTTGCCCATCTCGATGCATTCCTTCAGATCAGAATGTCCTGGAACGTATTTGAACCGTAATCCCGGTTCAATGATATCAAACTTCATATCTTCCATGGACCTGTTCATCAGTTTGACCGCCTCGCCAGACCAGCCGAACGAGCCAAAGGCAGCTCCTATTTTGTTGGTCGGTTTCAGACCCCGCATATACATCAGAAATCCTGCCATTCTGGGCAGCATGCCGTTATTCAGGGTTGCACAGCCGAGAATAACAGCCTTGGCGTTGAGTACGTCCGTCATGACGTCGCTGCGGTGACTGTGAGCCAGGTTAATGAGCTTGACGCTGACTCCTGTAGAGTCAATACCGGCAGTGATAGCCTTGGCCATTTTCTCGGTGGACTCCCACATGGTGTCGTAAATAACCAGGGCTTTTCTTTTCCCCTTATTCTGGCTCCAGTCTCCATAGGCCTGGAGAACATCACTGATATGAGAGCGCCAGATAACACCGTGATCCGGGGCAATCATATCAATCTCGAGCCCTAATTCCTGTACCTTGGCCAGAAGTTTTCTGATTAGCGGGGAATATAAAGTCAGGATATTGGCATAGTATTTTGCCGTCTGCTCCATTAATTCGGAAAAATCAACCTGGTCGTCAAAGCGTTCACTGCTGGCCAGATGCTGCCCAAAGGCATCGCTGGAAATAAGCAGTTTGTCTTCCGGGAAATAGGAGAACATGGAATCCGGCCAGTGCAGCATCCTGGTTTCAAGAAATGTGACAGTCTTGCTGCCCAGGCTTATTGTTTGGCCATTCTCAACCGCTTCAAGGGGCCAATTTTCAGGATGAAAATGCTCATTGATGGCTTTGAAACCCATTTTGGAGCAGAAAATCTTTTCAGGCTTAACCAGGTCAACTATTTCGGGTAGTGAGCCTGAGTGATCCATTTCAACATGGTTGACGATCAGGTAGTCGATGTCAGTGGGGTCCACCAGTTGTTTGATGTGGTGAATCAGTTCATTGATCTGACTTTTCTTAACCGTATCAAAGAGGGCAATTTTTTCGTCCTTAACCAGAAAGGCATTGTAGGTTGTGCCTTTATAAGTGGAGTAGCCGTGGAAATCCCTTATATTCCAGTCTATTGCGCCCACCCAGAATATTTTATCTTTAATTTCAGTGGTGTTCATATCTTCTCCTTAAGAAATATGATTACATACCTATATTTCAAACCTGATGCATTCCATTGAACCTGATACCAGGTTCAATGGACTTCCAGGAAACAACCTGCCTGATTAACCATGTCAGTAAAATTCAGGCAGTAAATAATTATTTTTTTGTCGGCATGGTAAACATGCGTTGGCCTAATTCTGTATCAAGCATAAACAGGCCATTGGCATCTTTACCGATTAATATAAGCTTGTCTACCAGGCTGCCGGCAGTATCTTCCTCTTCAACCTGTTCAGAAATGAACCACTGCAGGAAAATGTTCGTTGCATGATCACGTTCATCAATGGCAAGGTTAACCAGATCATTGATCAGTCCCGTTACCTTTTGTTCATGGGCCAGGACATTTTGAAAGGCATCAAGAGGCGAAGACCATTTCGCTGGCGGTTTGTCAATAGCCTGCAAAGTAACCCGTCCACCACGTTCGCAGACAAAGTCAAACATTTTCATGCCATGGAAAAGTTCTTCCTGGGCCTGCTGGCGCATCCAGTTTGAAAATCCTCCAAGACCTTTCGATTCGAAATAAGTGGCCATGGACAGATAAAGATATGAAGAATAAAGCTCAGCATTAATCTGCTGATTAATGGCTTTTTCCATTTTTTTACTCAGCATAACTACTCCTTGTAATTCAGTTATCAAATTTATTGATGAATGCGGAATCAGCTCTTCCAGAGACCATGTAAATTACAGTATTCCCTGGCGCTGACATCAGTGGACTCAACCATGAACACAGCTTCAGGGGTGCCTCCTGGATTTAAAAACTGCCTGTATGCCGTGTCCCCGGCAATGAGTTCAACCCACTCGATGTAATGTTTTTCTTCCATGGGATGGGCGACGGATCCAACAGAAATTTTATAGCCGCCATCAATTTTCTCTATGACTGGTACGTGTTTTTCCTTGGCAGCATCAACAGTGTTTTCAACCTGCAGGGTCATATCCTGTCCACAGCAAACCAGCGTACCCTGACCTGCATGAAGGACTTCAACTATGTTTCCACAAATATCACACTTGTATACTTCCAGTTTCTTAGCCATTTTCAACCTCCTTTAGGTTTAAACATCAAAATAACACTCGTATAAAAAAGCATATTAACAAAACAGTATAAATTTATGTTAAAATCCGATACGTTAATAATTCAGTAGCTTTGTCGGCATCGAGAAGCTCAATGCGGATATATAACAGTTAAAATAGTTTGTTATTGTCTGGCCTTGCCTCAGCCTTTATTTATTTTAAAATACCCTAGTAATTTTCACCAAGCAGCTCGAAATGGGCCTGCTTATGCGCACAGGCAGGGCATTCGTCAACTGCTTCAGTGTCCTCGTGGAGATAACCGCAATTGCGGCAGCGCCATGTTACTTTTTTATCACGCTTAAAAACTCTGCCCGCCTCTATATTAGCCGCCAGGTCTCTATATCTTTTTTCATGCTGTTTTTCAGCCACGGCAATAGCCATGAATATGGCGGCAATATTTTTGAACCCTTCAGCCATGGCTGTCTGGGCAAATTCCGGGTACATAATTGTATGCTCATAATTTTCTCCACCTGCTGCCTCCAGCAGGTTTTCAAGCGTCGTACCGATGACGCCTGCAGGAAAACTTGCAGAAATCTCCACTTCGCCCCCTTCAAGAAGCTTGAAAAGCCTTTTGGCGTGCTCTTTTTCCTGCTCAGCAGTTTCTTCAAAAATGGAGCTTATCTGGACATATCCGTCCTTTTTAGCCTGGGAGGCAAAATAGGTGTAACGGTTACGTGCCTGGGATTCACCGGCAAAGGCGGTGAGAATGTTTTTCTCTGTCTGGCTTCCTTTTAATTCGCTCATATGTCCTCCTATGTGGGTAAGAAATCGATTGTCTTCTTGGGAATGATTCTTAATAACAGGTAGAGGTTGGTTCTAGCAAGAAAAATTTAAAATAAAAAAACTTAATTTTACAGTTTTCTTCATGGTCAGCATGAGGATTAGACCAGGTTATAACAGCGGTTTAAATAAATAGTATACTATAAAAAAACTAATCTTTAAATATGGACTGATGCTTTGCCAGCAGATCCGAAATGTCAGGAGGTTCATATGGTAAAGCCGAAAACATTTTCTTCTCAAGATCCTGGCAAAGAGCGTAATTTTTTTTGATTGCCTGGCATCGAACAATATTGTTCAAACCGTATCGTTCAAGAATATAGGCTAGCCGTTCATCAAGTCCTACAACCTGGTCATGATTGACCCTTTTATCTGCGTAGTAAACGATTTCTATTTCAGTAAAGTTTTTTTCAGGGGAATAGCTTTTCAGGATTACATGTTCACCAACAATGTCTGCAATGGGCATCAGATTATGGGCCAGACAAATCTCAACACCTCTGGCAGCATGATCATCATCATTGTCAAGACAGGCTGTTTTGCCTATGTCATGCAGCAGAGCACCTGCAAGCACTCTGTTCATGGATAATTGATACCCGGCAGAAATCAGACCGCCTGTAATAATCTCTGCCACCCTGGCCACTACAATGGAGTGGTCTTTGATATTGGGCAGCATATGATACTGCTCCATGAGGTCAAAACATTCTTCAGTACTTGGAATTTTAAAGAATGATGAATTCATCAATGTTCAGTTGTTCTTACTACTCAGTTCATGCACTGCATCAATAAAGATTTGGGCCTGTGAGGGCGGGGTGAACTGGTGGATACCGTGGCCAAGATTGCAGATATGACCGTGGGCTTTACTTGCTCCGGCAAGAATTTTTGCCACCCGCTCCCTGAGTTTATTTTCAGGCAGCAGTAAGGCAGAGGGGTCGAGATTGCCCTGCACGGCGATTCCGGGACCAATCTGTTCAACCGCCTTGGCAATATCAATCCTCCAGTCAAGGCCAAGGACATCTGCACCGGAAGTTTTGGAAAGATCCAGTAACGTAGCTCCGTTATTGGCAAAATAGATTATAGGAACATCTGTTGCCTCTTTAAGGTCAGCAATGATGCGCTTTACATAGGGGAGAGCAAAGCGTTCAAAATCGACAGGAGCCAGGACACCGGCCCAGGAATCGAAAATTTGCAGGGCCTGGGCACCGGCAGCAGCCTGGGCTTTGAGGTAGACGCTTGTGCATTCAGTTATTTTTTCCATAAGGGAGGAGTAAAGCTCCGGGTCTGCAAACATCATTTTCTTGGTTTCAAAAAAGAACTTGGAGGATCCCCCTTCAATCAGATAGGTCGCAAGGGTAAATGGGGCACCTGCAAAGCCGATAAGCGGCACCTTTGTAGCAAGCTCCTGCCGTAGAATACGAATGGTATCCATAACAAAATTGAGACGTTCGTCTGGGTCAGGTATGATTAATTTATCCACGGCCTGCTTATCCCGGACAGGATCGGGGAAGACCGGACCTATTTTTTCATGAAATTCAAGCGTCAGCCCCATTGCTTCAAGGGGGATCAGGATATCAGAAAACAAAATAGCTGCATCCACCCCCAGTATGTCCACCGGCTGGATAGTAACTTCTGCAGCCAACTCAGGTGTTTTACAGAGTTCGAGGAATGTGAGTTTACTTCTGACAGCTTGGTATTCAGGCAAATAGCGTCCAGCCTGACGCATCATCCATACCGGTGTGTAATCAACCTTTTCGCCTCTGCAGGCCTTGAGAAAAGTGTCATTCATGTAAATAGGTCCTCAGTTTTAATTTTCAATTCTTAATTATTTTCTTGGGGGTATAATTACAGAAGGGCTCTTCGGCCAGGTAATCCCCGGTCATGGAATAGGAACGGGCCCGACATCCGCCGCAGACATTAACATATTCGCAACTACCGCAACTTCCCTTATAACTTTTGAAATCCCTTAAACTTTTGAAGAGTTCTGAATTTTCCCAGATGTCCTTGAACTGCTGTTTGCGGACATTTCCTGCAGATTTTGGAAAATAACTGCAGGGCAGCACCTCGCCGTCAACATCTATAAGACAGATCAGCTGGCCGGCCAGGCATCCTTTGGAGCCGCCGGTTGAAAATTTCAGGGAACGGCGTTTGAATTTGTCTTTATCTTTTTTGGAGCGCTGCAATACTATACGGTAATAATGCGGTGCACAGGTTGGCCGGACGAGCATATCATCCTCTTCTTTTTCTATATCGTAATGCCAGTTTAGGAGTTCCTCATAATCCTCGGGGGAAATGAGCTCCGCAAGGATGTCCTGTCCGCGGCCGGTTGGTACGATCATGAACATATACCAGGCAGTGGCCCCAAGCTTTTTGGCAAGTTTATATATTTTGGGAACTTCCTCCTGGTTTCTTTTAGTAAAGGAAGAGTTGATCAGAAATTCAATATTATGTTTTTTGAAAAGACCTGCAGCATTGATTGTTCCTTCAAAAGCACCTTTCTGGTTACGAAAATCGTCATGCACCTCTGCAGAGGCCCCGTCAAGACTTAAGGATACCATCCTGATGCCTGACTCCTTAATTTTCAGGCAGATCTCTTCAGTTACAAGGGTGCCGTTGGTAGCAAGGCACATCCGTAAATCCTTTTGGGTGCCATAGGCTGCTATATCAAATACATCTTTTCTCAGAAGCGGCTCGCCCCCTGAAAGGACTACTACCGGCTTGGCATATGAACTGATATCATCAAGCACCCTTTTAGCTTCTTCAATAGAAAAATCAGGATGGCCCGTGACCTCCATTTGGGAGGAAGAGCGGCAGTGCACACAATTCAAGTTACAGCGCCTGGTTATTTCCCAGGCAATCCATTTCACATCAAAATCCACTGGAATCTCCTATTGATAAAAGATAGCACAAGGCAAAAAAAACAAAAACATTCAAATACAATGCAGTTACTATATTGCCGATAATATGACAGGTCAATGCTTAATGGTTAAGAAATATTTGTTAAATTTATTCTGTCATACGTTGGGATATTTAAAAACTCTGTAGAAATGTCTGGCAGTTTGCCGAGCAATGAAAAGAGATAGTGATTAAATTTTAGTAAAGAACTGAATCTTTGTGCATGGAATCAGTTTGTAGAAATGTAGTTGCATTCGGAAACGCAATATGGGAAATAGTAAGTATGCTTATTGAGTAAATTCAGATTTGATATTATGGTTGTTTAAGCTTTTTGCAATAAGCATATTAAAAACACTAGAGAAGGAGGGGGATCATGGAAATAAAAAAGGTTCTTGTTCCGGTTGATTTTTCTGAAAACTCCAAAAAAATTCTAGAAGCTGCAGGATATTTTTCAGGAAAATGTCAAGCTAAACTCCATGCCGTTTTTGTTGTGCAGAGTTTTGATGATTACTCGGGTTTTTTTGTGCCCCATATGCCGGTTGCCAAATTTGAAGAAGAGATGGTGCAGGCAGCAGAAGAAAAAATGCGAAATTTTTTAGTCGGCCATGAAAATATTGAGGCAAAAGTCC
Source organism: Thermodesulfobacteriota bacterium (assembly GCA_042576125.1). Lineage (GTDB taxonomy): Bacteria > Desulfobacterota > Desulfobulbia > Desulfobulbales > BM004 > BM004. The sequence goes on along the minus strand of JBHPCH010000006.1, from coordinate 26,362 downwards.
TTGTTGGGGATGTGGCTGAGGAGATTATCCGGCATACGGAAGAAAGCGGCATGGACCTGATTGTCATGGGGACCCACGGATATAAAGGCATTGAAAAAGTCATGTTCGGCAGTGTGGCGGAAAAGGTCGTCAGGTCTTCCCCGTGCCCGGTCCTGACAATTAATCCTTATAAGAATTTATAGGGAGAGACTGTCTTTAAACTCAGGCATGCAGTATTGTAAGTATACTGGTGACATACCCCTGGTCAGTAGCAGAAGCAGTTGACTCGAGTTGAAAAATCCTTTGCAGGAGGCTTTCTGTTGTGACCCCGGGGAAAGAATAAAAAACGAGTTTTCTGTTAACCGTTGCCGGGTCGGGGAAATCTTTTTTTATTAATTTTTCCCAAGCTGCAACATGCTCAGCAAGCATGCGCATGTCCTTGTCTCTGGCAAATGATGTTGTATGTGACAGCGCTGTTTCTCTGAGAAAATTTTCAAAGAATTTCAGGTTTTCTTCTGCTGCAAGAAGTAGTTTCATCCTGCTTGAAATATAGTGCTCGTCAACAGAATCGCTGAAGCCAGGTCCTGGAACTGTTGGAATGGAAAGGGAAAAAAGTTTTTGCGGCAGACTACCCCAGGCGTTTTCATATCTGTCCAGAATGATGTTTCCGTTTTCAGGATTGGGAGTTACAAGAATAAATGGGCGGTTTCGGGAAGGATCTGCCAGGAAGAGTTCAGCCCATGCTTTTACCCTTATGGGGATTAACATGGATGATCCAGTCGAGGAATAGCCAGTAGGATATTCAATTTTTTCCTCTGGGGGGCTGAATTTTTCAAGATCAGGGGATAGTACAGAATTTGCGGATTTTGTTCCGTTCAAGCCCTCAAGGGAGTTAAAAATTTTCTGCTCATTAGTGGAAATTCGGGCCATACCCTGCGTGACTTCACTTTCTCTTCTGTCGAGAATTTCTGCCAGCTTCAGTACGAGCCTGGCCTGCCAGAGACGTTCTCTGTAACGGGCATGAGTTATTTTGTCATTATCTTTCTGCAGTGCTGAAGCAATACTGGCCGCTGAGGCCTCATCCCTGTCTCTGATCTGGCCTGTTGCTATTGGAGACTGTGCAGAGGAGAAAAGACGGACAAGATTATCGGGTCTGCTGTTTTCCATGTCACGCACGAGCCGGTTAAAACGGCTGAGGTCATCGTGTAGTGGGGCAGGGGCATACCCGGTGCAGAGATTTTTGAATAAATTCTCGCCAATGAGGTTTTCAGTATCCGTTTCAGTAGGCAGATAATAGGACAATGAGTTAAAGAAAAACAGAAGCTTTGCAATATCATGAATCGCAGGTTCTGTTTCTGGTAAAATAAGTGCTGATGGTAATAATTTCATATGCATGCAATTAAAAAAAATATTTCACTGGGAGCAGTAATTGTATTCTATCTGCTTTTTAACTTCAGGTATTCACCTGAAAGTTTTGTTTATTCTGTCAAATCGACCCTGGTCCAACTCCTTTTAACATCTCCGTTTGTAGTAGGTTTGACTATTTTAGTGGTAACTTTCATGCAGAGATCCACCGGTGAGCGTCTTCCCTGGGACCGGATCATAAGGATTTATTGCACTCTTGGTATTATAATAGGTTTTTTCTATGCCTTAAACGAATATTGGCTTAAAGCCCAGTAACAAAACTTCCAGCAATTAGCGGCCAGCATACAGGGAATTGTTATTTCGCTCAACCTCGTAACTATCTCTTTCTGAAAGCAGAATGCTATACACTTTCACTTTTTCCTACTCCGAATCAATGAACTGTTAACGTGGTAGCCAGATGGTACAGTGGTATTCGGGATAACCATGGATTTTTTGCCAATTAGAGTGCCTGGATTCGTCACAGAATTACATCCTGTCTGCACGTTGTCACCCAGTATGGCCCCCAGTTTTCGCAAGCCTGTTTTAAAATAACCTTCCGGAGTACGAATGGAGATATTTCCTTTGATAAAGCGCAGATTTGCCAGCTTTGTCCCAGCCCCCAGGTTAACCTGATTACCGAGTATTGAATCTCCCAGATAAGCAAAATGTCCAGCCTTGGCTCCGTCCAGGAAGATGCAGTGTTTAACTTCAGTGACATGCCCTACCACGCAATTTCTGCCAATAAGGCAATTGCCCCTGATATAAGCCCCATGACGGATTTCTGTTTGATCGCCGATTATAGTTGGTGATTTAATGAATGCTCCCGGCTCAACCAGCACCCCCTTACCGATCTTTATGTGATCACCTGACAGGATGGCACCTGCCATTATTACACTTGCACCTATCAGGAGTTTTCCATCATGGTATATCTTCAAGGCACCTTTGGTTGCATCGCCATATTCAATGGTAAAGCCATTGCCTTCCGACAGGATGCCGTTGTAATGCACCAGGGTTTTCTCAAGAGGTTCACCGTTTTGAATCAGGGAGTGTGCCAACTCCGGATAATCCTGAGCTTCAAGGTATGATTTGAGGTTTTTCAGGGCTAACCAGACCTGGTCCTCAGCCCGAATAAGTTCTTGGTGTTCCCAGGATGACAGGTCAAAAAAAGAGTGTGCAGAGAGCATAATTGATGGTCCGAAAGTAATTTTTTAAAAATTAGCTGTTGACCGATTACCTAAAAAAGAATAACGGTTTTTATCAACAAAAAAACGAGCAGAGAAAACAGAAACATGCAGAGCTTGACTTCGGTCTTCCTAGTGTTTAGATTCACACACCATAACATTATAAATAGAAATAAACGTTATTGGATGACTTATTTGCTTTATACAATAGACAATATGGTTCCAGTTGGAAACTTTTATTATACGGGAGGAAAAACCTGTGGGTTTTGATGATTCTATTCATGCCAATCTTGATGATTTTGCTGAGCGTCAGGATATTGAGATACCTGAAGAACTACCGTTGATGGCGGTTCGTGATGTTGTAGTTTTTAATTCCATGATAATTCCGCTTTTTGTTGGAAGGTCTTCTTCTGTTGCAGCAGTCAACGAAGCACTTTCCCAGGACAAACTTCTTGTCCTGCTGACTCAAAGGGATTCCACCCAGGAGGACCCGGAGCCTAAGGATCTTTATGAGGTAGGCATGGTCAGCATGATAATGCGGACCCTGAAACTGCCGGACGGACGCCTGAAAGTTCTGGTGCAGGCTCTGACCAAGGCAAAAATAAAGGAATTCATGCAGAAAGACCCATTTTTTAAGGTCCGGTTAGAAGTAATTGAAGAACAGGAAATGTCGGAAGTAACCGTTGAAGTTGAGGCCCTAATGCGCACGGTGCGGGAGCAGACGGAAAAAATTATGTCGTTACGCGGCATCCTCTCTTCTGATTTAATGATGATAATGAATAACATAGAAGAACCGGGTCGGCTTGCTGACCTGGTTGCTTCAAATCTGCGTTTGAAAATTCCGGAGGCACAGGCAATACTGGAAAGTTTTGATCCGGTGGAAAAACTTAAGCTGGTGGCGGAATATCTCAATAAAGAGCTTGAGGTTTCTACCATGCAGGCGAAGATCCAGACCGAAGCCAAGGAAGAGATGACCAAGTCGCAGCGGGAGTATTACCTGCGGGAACAATTGCATGCCCTGAAAAAAGAACTGGGTGACGTTGATGACCGGGCACAGGAAATTGAAGAACTTCAGGAAAAAATACGCAAGGCAAGGATGCCTATCCACGCTAAAAAGGAAGCAAACAAGCAGCTTAAGCGTCTTGAAATGATGCACCCCGATTCTTCGGAAGCAGGTATTATCAGAACCTATCTCGACTGGCTGGTTGAAATACCCTGGAGCAAGGGGAGCCGCGACAGGCTTGACCTGAAAATAGCTAAAGAGGTTCTTGATGCTGACCATTATGGTCTTGATAAGGTCAAGGAAAGAATTCTTGAGTACCTGGCAGTCCGTAAACTGAACAAGTCTACAAAAGGACCGATTTTGTGTTTTGTCGGTCCTCCCGGTGTGGGTAAGACTTCGCTTGGCCAGTCGATCGCCAGGGCACTGGGTAGAAAATTTCATCGTGTTTCCCTGGGAGGAATGCGCGATGAGGCTGAAATCCGTGGTCATAGAAGAACCTATATAGGTGCCATGCCGGGTCGTATAATCCAGGGTCTAAAGACAGTTGCTTCGAATAACCCGGTTTTCATGATGGATGAAATTGACAAGGTGGGTTCAGATTACAGAGGCGATCCATCATCAGCCCTTTTGGAAGTTCTTGATCCGGAGCAGAACTTTTCTTTTTCCGATCATTACCTGAACATTCCCTACGATCTTTCCAAGGTGATGTTTATCACCACGGCTAACCTCATTGACACCATCCCTTCGCCTCTTCGTGACCGGATGGAGATTATCAGGCTTGCAGGCTATACCCTGGAAGAAAAGCTTGAAATAGCAAACCGGTACCTTCTGCCCAGGCAATTGACTGAAAACGGTATCACTGAAAAACATATCAAACTGGACAATGAGACCATAAAAAGTCTTATCTCTAACTATACAAGGGAGTCCGGTTTGAGGAACCTGGAGCGGGAGATTGGCAAGGTGTGCCGTAAAATAGCCCGGAAAATTGCCGAAGGCGGTCGGGGCCCCTATATTATTTCCAGACGGACCCTTTCCAAGTACCTCGGGCCCCCCAAGTTTCAACCGGAATCCGATGTTGAGACTATTGACCAGCCCGGTTTGGTTACAGGCCTGGCATGGACAGAAACCGGCGGTGAAATTCTCTATGTTGAAACGACCATTATGAAGGGGAAGGGCAATCTTATTTTAACAGGCCAACTCGGTGATGTAATGAAAGAGTCGGCCAAGGCAGCTTTAAGCTACTGCAGGTCGAGAATGGATACAATCAAACTTGGCGAGTCATATTTTGAAGAGGTTGATATCCATATCCATGTCCCTGCCGGCGCAATTCCCAAGGACGGTCCTTCAGCAGGAGTTACCATGGCGACTTCCCTCTATTCAGCTATTTCCAAGAAAAAAATGGCCTGGGACATAGCCATGACAGGTGAAATCACCTTAAGGGGAAGGGTGCTTCCCATTGGAGGGCTTAAGGAAAAAGCTCTTGCAGCCCTGAGATCCGGTATTAAAAAAGTTATTATCCCTGCTCAGAACAAAAAAGATCTGGTAGAAATTCCGAAAGAGATCAGGGCACAGATGGAGTTTTTTCCGGTTAAGAATATGGACCAGATTCTAAAAATTGCCTTCAGGGAAAATAAAAAGGGAAAGAAGGCAAAGAAATAAAAGCATTTAGCTATCAGCTATTAGCTTTCAGTAAAAGATTAAGAACGAGGGAATAAAGATAGTTGTTTCCTTATGACAGTTACCATTTAATTAAATAGCCTTTCGCTGACCGCTGACCGCTGACTACTAACAGTTCGTTCAAAATTTCATGACTATTCTTGGTCTCCGCCTTCCTGTTTTCCTCCTTTTCTTTTTAGGATTTCCTCTATTGTGGCTCTTGTGGATAGGAGTATACGCAATCACTCCAGGTCCTCAACTCCAAAGCAGAAATATAGATGTGGTGATTCCCGCCCGTAAAGGTTTAACAGGAATAGAGCACATTCTTGCCAGCAAAAAAGTCATCAGTGATGACCGCCGTTTTTCCATGCTGGCCATGTTGACAGGGGCGGCTCAAAAACTCCGGGCCGGAGAATATCGCTTTGAGACAGGCAAAAGACCGCTTGCAATTATTGAACTCCTCAAGGAAGGCAGGGTGCTTTATCGGCCGATAACCATACCGGAAGGAACCGGTATGGCACAGATTGCAAATACCCTGGAAGCTGAAGGCTGGATTGACCGTTCCAGATTTTTTGATCTTGCATATGATTCTGAGTTTCTTGGAGAAATGGGAATAAAAGCAGACAGCCTGGAGGGCTACCTGTTTCCTGATACATACTATCTTTCCAGGGGGCAGCAAAATGAATATGGAATTATCAGGATGATGGTGGCCAACCATTTCCAGATATACAATGAACTCGGCAAGAATCTTAATTCAGGGCACCATGGAATGACACACCATGAGATCATTACCCTTGCATCTATTATTGAAAAGGAAACCGGCCTCCCCAATGAGCGCCCATTGGTTGCCGATGTATTTCTTAATCGCCTGGAAAAAGGCATGCGGCTGCAGGCCGACCCGACTGTGCGTTACGGGAACTCTACGGTTACAGGTCCGTTACGATTGAGTGAACTGAAAAGGCCAACACCGTATAATACCTATGTCATAAAAGGACTTCCCAAAGGCCCCATCACCAACCCGGGAAAGGCTGCCATCCGGGCAGTCATATCATCTGCCGGAACGGATTATCTCTATTTTGTCTTAAAAAATGATGGCAGTCATCATTTTTCCAGGACCCTGGGAGAACACAACCGGGCTGTGGCAAGATACAGGAGAAAGTGACAGACAGGTGAGTATTATCCTTCCTGACGGGATGATGGCTTAGAAAAAGACTATATTAGCGATACAGACATATATTATCCCTTCACTTCCAGCAGGTCTTTCAGTACAGCGCTTTTCATCTTCTGTTCAGCCTTAATTTTGATATCCAGCCAGATAGAACTGGTGATTTTTCCATGACTCACCATTGATTCAGCCAGGGGGCCAAAGAGTTTCTGGCTTTCATGCAGGGACTTTTTCAGGATAATTTGAAAGTTATTTATCTCATTGTCGTTGACCACAAGGTTGGCGCTGCACGAGAGAGCCTGCAGGTCATAAAGCGTCTGGAATTCAGGTCCGATAAGGGTGTAATGGATATTACGACGCCTTGCCATACCCATTTGCCTCATAAAAATGTGAAAACTGTTACTCTCAAATGAATCGCCTTCAAAACGACTGTGGAGAGCAACGGCTGCAAAAGGGGTAAACTGCATCCTGTTAAGGGCATCTTCAAGAGAATCTGAAAATTGCGGCAAATATCCTTCATCTTCATAGGCTTCCCGGACTGTTGTTAATCCTGGCCCCTTGTTCATCAGTATGAGAGTCATGGGTGTGTCTTCCACAACTTCTTTTTCCTGCGCCTGTCCACTGGCCAACCAGTTCAGGTCAGGGGGTGGCGGTGGAGGAATCTCAACTTTTCTTGCACCTTTTAACGGTGGTCTCCCGCCAGGCTGAACGGCAGCTTTTGGGGGTTTCTGACCCGGTGAGGTGCCGTCTGGTTTCAGCTCAAAGGGCTTTTGGCAGTGAGGACAGCCAAGCTTCAGCAGATTGCCCGGAGGGAGTTTAGCAAGGGCAGCCTGCACTTTTGATTTCTGAGCATCTGAGAGGTTGAGAAGCTCTTGGCAGTGTGGGCAGGTTTCAATCATAACAGTCTCCTGGAACGCTTATTACGAATTTAGTTAAAATGAACTAGTTAAAAAAAGTGTAAACTGCGTTGCGATTATCTTATGTCTTTCTGCTTCATACCCAGCCCGGTAATAACGGAGGTTGCCTCACCGCGGGCTGCTTTAATCTTGTCAAGACCACGACCGATTGCACTCTTGCGTGAAGCGTATATCTTTGCTGTTTCTTCACTGATGAGACCATGTTCATAGAGTTCAAGAATATGCTGATCAAAGGTCTGCATCCCGAGTGCTGAGCCATCTTCAATAACATCGTAGAAGGTCTTTTCTTCAGTTTCACCGTTTAAGATAAGATCCTTGACCCGCAGATTGTTGGACATGATCTCAAAGGCTGCAACGCGGTCGCCGCCTTCTTTGGGCAGCAAACGTTGGCAAACAACATACCGGATAGTATCAATCAGGCGGTTCCTGATCTGGGGCTGTTCCTCCTGATCGAAGAAACCCAGGATACGGTTGATGGTCTGTCCGGAGTCAACCGTATGCAGGGTACTCATGACAAGATGGCCTGTTTCAGCAGCCGCAAGTCCAATCTCCATGGTCTCCCTGTCACGCATCTCACCAACAAGAACGACCTTCGGTGCCTGTCTGAGAGCGGCACGCAGGCCGTTGGCAAAGGTGTCGAAATCGTTACCCATCTCCCTCTGGTTAAAGGTGCAATTCTTATGGGGATGCACAAATTCGATCGGATCCTCAAGGGTGACAACATGAACAGTTTTTTCCTTGTTGATCTTATCGCAAAGGGCTGCCAGGGTAGTTGTTTTACCTGAGCCCGTTGCACCGGTGACCAGGATGAAGCCGTTAATTTCCTTGGTCATATTATTGAAAACATCAGGCAGGTTGAGTGATTGTATAGTAGGAATCTTGCTTTCCATTTTACGCATGACAATGGAAATATGCCCCTGCTGATTAAAAATATTAACCCTGAATCGGGCCTTGTGGCCCAGGGAATGGGCAAGATCGCAGGAACCGTGTGTTGCCAGATCATCCAGCAGTCGCTTGTTGCCCTGGATAAAGTTTAAAGCTGCGACTTCAGTCTGGAAAGGGGTCAACTCATTTACTTCCGGGGTAATGCTGATAGGGGCTAACTGGCCCGCAGTTTCCACCTGGAGCGGCTTGCCCACAGTCATGTTGAGGTCCGAAACCCTTTCATAGGATTCGAGCATGTTTGTTATCCAGTAGTTGACTTCCGGTAGCTTCATTGCATCACCTCAGGCAGGAGTGAATCAGTTGTTTAAAATTTTCACAAACAATTGTAATAAAGAGATATCTTTTAGGCGAGTTTTTTTATAAAAAAAGACCAAAGTCTCAATATGTTGCGGCTGAATGCCTCAAATTACTTCTCTCCGGAATATTTTATAATACTCTAATTGTCAAGATTTGTTTTTTCTTCTGCAAAAACTTCCTCAAAGGTTTTGAAAAAACTGTCCAGTTGCTCCGGGGGCAGAAAGTTGATACCGGCTGCCCCTGCTCTGCCGCCGCCGGTGTCAAAGGCACGGCATAGAGTATCTGCGCCATGTTTATTATTGAGTGGTGCCCGGACATTTATCCTGTAAGTGCCATCCGGGTTGCGGGTAAGTAATACATGGGCCAGGCCTGGTTTTTCCTGAGCTTTAAGGTTGCTGAAAACACCGGAAACCCGGCGGGACCATGGTTCGGGTGGTAGTTCATAAATTCTACCGGTTTCGGTTTCTCTGACAGGTTCAAAGGTTGATGCCTGTTTCATATCATTTTCAAACCCTTTTTTTAATTCAGGCAGAATGCGTGCTTGATCCAGAAAGGCAAGGGGATCAGGAAAAGGAATTATTACCCTGTATAAATCCTGGGGCGGGAAAAACAGGTCAGCCACAGAAAGTCCGTAACCATTGTAATTCAGCAGTTCGCCAAGTTCTTTGAGTCTGGCAACCGTAGAGTCAGGCAGTGAAATTTCTTCAGCAAGCTGATAGGCAGAATTATGCAGATTGTCACCAAACGCGCCGACTACCGCCCAGGCACTGAATTTCCCACCAAGCAAACGGTTGACAATCAGCGAAGTGCAGGTTTCAGGATTTGAATCAATATGAGTTGTAAGATTTTTGTAATCAGGGATTTCCCCGCTGAAATGATGGTCCACGTAAAAGATGTCGCAATCCTCATTCAGCAGTGATATTAAGGGGGCCCGGTTGCTGTCAAGGGAAACGTCAAGCACTGTTATTTGGGCGTTGCGAATACCGTCAAGCTGCTGCAGGAGCCGGATGTCCCGTTTCACACCTGTTACCAGCCTGGCATCAGGCCTGGGATCAGCAAGTCTAAGCTGATGCAGGGCGCAGATGCCATCCGCATCACCGTTGAAAACATCTATATACATATTTTTTGGTTTCCTTCAGTCAGATTTTTAACACAAGCTGTCTTCTAAAACTCCGGCAGCTCTATATCTAAAGGCCCACTTATTCCGACCAGTGAAAAGAGGAGATAAAAACCGGTATCCTCTGGACTTCTGTTGGCAGCAAATTCAACTGTCCAGCAGGGGTTGTGATAAATCAGGCTGAAAGTTGAATCTACCGTTTTATCCGATGATAGGGAATATCTGTTGTCAAGCCTGACAGAGAAAAGGCTTGACAGTTTGCTTTCCAGCTGTGTTCTCAGTTCAGTTAACGACTCGCCTGCAACATCTGTATAAAAGTAAGGATAAGATATTTCCGGGGTCCTTTTATAACGGTAGTCAAGATTCAGTCTGTCACCCCGTTTGTTACTATAATCAGCTTCCAGGCTGTAAGTTGTAACTCCTTTTCCATACATACTGACCGTTGTTTCATAATTGAAGAAGATATCCTGGAATCCCCTGATTATGAATTCAAGAGAAATATCTGAGAAGGGATGTTCTTCTGCATCAATATCGTATACCTGATTAATTTTAAAAGAACTGTAATTTGATTGAAAAAGAGAGGATTCATCCAGGCGTATGGCTTTGAAATAGTTATTAAGGCTATATTGCAGCCAGTTTTTTTCCAGGATTCTATCTGTGTTGTCCATAACAGGCAGATCGTCCTGGTCGGATCCCTGCACCAGGAGGTAGGAAAGTTCCGGCCGGATAACATGCCGCAATGTCCTGTATTTTTTTATGGATAAATCGTAATCCCTGCTAAGGGTGGTGGCACCGCTAATGAGGATATTATAAAGTGTTCTGGATTCAAAATCCTCTTCATAAAGTATCTCGGATTTATCGTCATGCGGTTCTAAAAAATAAAGGGTTTCACGAAGCCCCACCTGATAAGAGGATTCCAGATAAGGGGTTAATGTTATGGGGCCGTTCAACTGGGGGAAAAGATCAATCCGGTGCGCTCCGATACCCTCATCCCGCAAGAAATATACATATTCAGTACCCCAGGTAAGGTCTGCCGGAGTTTTAAATAATGGCATAAGGCCTGAATAGACTATACGTGGAACAGCCCATGGAGGGGTAACTTCATTCGCAGCATCCCGGACATCATCAATAATATTTATCTCTGTCTGCAGGTCGGTTGTGGGCCATATTTTAGAAAACTGCAGGGTGTTTTCCCTAAATTCAACAGTTTCCGGTTGCAGGCCCCTTCTGTAAGTTCTGAGAAAATAACTATTGCTCTTGTCAAACCCGATAATCCCTTTTTTGAATTCCTGCAGATAATCATGGTCTGAAACCACATCCAGGTCGAGTTTGGCAACCAACCTGTTGCCGAAGTCATGATCTGCTTTGCCCCTGAACCAGTAACGGCTGGAATTGCTGCGCAGTATGCCGTCAGACTTGTAGTCATTTGCTGCTGTTTCTTCCAGGTCATCATCCAGGTAATTGAATTTAAAAGTACCTCCGGAGTTGTAGCCGGCAGCGTAACGGAATTCCCCACCCAGTACCACTCCCCTATCGGAATAATAGCCGGGATAAAGAGTCATGTCGTAGCTGGGGGAAAGATTAATGAAAAAAGGAATGATCACTCCTGTTCCGTTCCTCTGTGATGAAGAATATTCAGGTAAGAGCAATCCGCTTTTCTTCTGCCCGATTGGAAGAGGAAGGTATGGAATGTAGAAAACCGGTATGTCCCTTATCCTGAAGGTTGCATGCTTCAGCCTGGCAAAATCGTCTAATGAAATTTTTATATCGCGAGCCCATATGGACCAGTCAGGGGCTTTTGCTTTTTCAACTTTGCAGGTGGTAAGTTTGCCGTTCTCAAGATGGAATATTTCTTTCGCTGTTTTTTCGATCAGGTCAGCACTGATTGAAAGGTTATTCTGCTCCCAGAAAATACTTGCCTCTTTGAAAATTCCGGTCTGGTTTACAAGCTCAACCTGGGCTTCGGATGCCCGAACCTCATTATTCTTCCCAATAAGGCGAAGATTGCCGGATCCATTTACAGAATTTTCAGTGGCGCTGTATTCAATCCTGTCGGCCTTAATAGCCAGGCCGGTTGGAGAATCATCTTTATACTGCTGGAGTAAGACATTGTCTTCAGCAATGATTTTTTCAGGGTCCTGCTGCCGGGTTATGCGGTCAGCAGTAATTTCCCAGGGAAGCTGGGTGTCTTCGGCTCCATAGGCAAAAGCAATGGACGCCAGCAGTGCAGCGGCTGTACATATATGAATGGTCCTCTTGAGTTGCAAGACGGTCCTTAACAAACCCCTGGATTTTTTCATTGATTCAGGAAGCCTGCCTAATCTTTCAATATTGCGCCGGTACTGCCAGAGGTAACGAGTTTGGCGTAACGTGCAACATATCCTGTGGTTATTTTAGGCTCAGGCGGCAGCCATTCCCGGAGGCGGCTCTCCAGTTCTGCAGCATCTACTTTGAGCTCTATTTTTTTTGCAGGAATGTCGATATGGATAATGTCGCCTTCTTTTACCAGAGCAATAGGGCCTCCTACAGCAGCTTCAGGGGAAATATGTCCAAGGCAGGCGCCCTGGGTGCCGCCTGAGAAGCGGCCATCGGTGAGCAGGGCGACACTTTTCCCAAGTCCCATGCCGATGATGGCAGAGGTTGGCGAGAGCATTTCGGGCATGCCCGGCCCTCCCTTTGGCCCACAGTAACGTATGACAACAACATCTCCGGAGTTGATCTTATTGCCCAGGATAGCTGTCTGTGCTTCCTCTTCTGAGTTAAAGACCCGGGCAGGCCCTTCATGAACCAGCATTTCGTCGGCAACCGCAGACTGTTTGACCACGGCACCATCCGGAGCCAGATTGCCGTAAAGCACAGCTATGCCGCCTTTTGCATGATATGGGCTATCTGTGGAACGAATGATTTCATGGTCACGGACCCGTACCCCGGAAAGATTTTCTTCCAAAGTTTTTCCCGTAACTGTCATGACATTTGAGTGAATGATATTCTTTTTGCTTAACTCGGCAATAACCGCCTGCACTCCACCAGCTTCATCCAGTTGCTGCAGGCTGTGAGGACCTCCGGGAATAAGGCTGCAAAGATGCGGGGCCTTTTCACTGACCCCGTTGAAAAGTTCAAGGGTAAGATCTACGCCGGCCTCATGGGCTATGGCCGGTACATGCAGGACAGTGTTCGTGGAGCAGCCGAGGGCCATATCAACAGCCATGGCATTTTCAAATGCTTCAGGGGTTGCGATATCACGAGGGAGGATATTCTTTTCAAGCAGATTCAGGACAGCCATACCTGCCTGTTTGGCAAGACGGATACGGGCAGCGGCAACAGCGGGGATTGTACCGTTGCCCGGTAAACCCAGGCCGATAGCCTCAGTCAGACAGTTCATGGAATTGGCAGTGAACATGCCTGCACAGGAACCGCAACCTGGACAGGCTGAATCCTCCAGTTCAAAGAGTTCTTCCTCTGTCATGGTGTTTGCTTTCACCCGGCCGACTCCCTCAAAAACACTGACCAGATGAACATCCTTGCCCTGGAAGCGGCCGGTCAGCATGGGGCCGCCGCTGACCATGATGGATGGGATATTAACGCGCAGCATGGCCATGAGCATTCCGGGTGTCACCTTGTCGCAGTTCGGGATCATAACCAGTCCGTCAAAGGGGTGGGCCTGGGCCATTATTTCAACGGAGTCGGCTATGATCTCCCGGCTGGCCAGAGAGTATTTCATGCCGGTGTGGTTCATGGCAATACCGTCGCATACCCCAATAGTACCAAACGCTATGGGAGTACCGCCGGCCATCCTGACTCCAGCCTTGACAGCATCCAGGATTTTATCCAGGTGGATATGCCCCGGTATTATTTCATTATGGGCATGGGCTATGCCGATTAGCGGACGGCTTATTTCTTCATTGGTGTACCCCATTGCTTTCATTAGGGAGCGGTGGGGGGCTCTTTCGATTCCTTTTTTCATGAGATCACTTCGCATGGCTATGTCCCTGTTTCTTATTTATGTGTTATGGCGCCTGATGACAGACTGATTATTTTGATGGTCCCCAAAGACCTTACTACTTTTATTGTGAAGCCTGTTAGGCTGTCAGTGGAGAAATCTACGCATACCGCTGGCGGGTGTCAAGGAAAATGAATAGTTCATGATAGAGCAAAACTTCGTTTTTGATTTGTATGCCTGGCGGTGCAGCCAGATTAGCCTTGATTATAAGGATGGTATGTTTTAATTTATGCTTTTTATGAATTAATTCGGTTAGTTTTTAAGAATAATTATCGGGTAAGGAACCTGATACTGGACAACATACTGTATTCAATATATGAAACATCTATTTGGCCCTGTTTTTTCGAGACGACTGGGGCTTTCTCAAGGCATTGATCTTCTGCCGCCAAAAACATGCAATTTTAATTGTATATATTGCGAAATCAACAGAGCACCACAGTTGTCCTGTGCACGTGGAGAGCATGTCCCCACGGATGAAATAATTGCTGAAATTGATGGACTGCTGGATAATGAGGAGCGTGTCCGGGATCTTGATTTTTTTACCATCACAGCATCCGGAGAACCAACACTACATACAGGTTTGGGTCAAATAGTCAGGCATATCAAGGAGAAAACAGATAAGCCTGTGGCTGTTCTGACAAATGGATCCCAATTGTTTCTTAAGGAAGTCAGGGATGATCTGAGTCGTGCTGATATTGTTATCCCATCTCTTGATGCTGCCCGGCCGGAAAGTTTCAGGAAAGTTAACCGGCCGGCTAAATGTAGTACGGACATTGAGAAGATAATTGCAGGAATCTCCAGGTTCAGTCATGAATTTTCCGGAGAAATATGGCTGGAGGTTCTTCTTGTTGCAAAAATAAATGATTTACCTGAGGATATTATAGCATTAAAAAATGCCATTGAAATGATCAGCCCAACGCGTGTACAGTTGAATACCGTAGCCCGGCCGCCATACGAATCATTTGCCAAGCCTTTGACCAGAAAAAGGATGGAGGAGGTTAAGGAGGAGATTAAAAATGGATATGACGGGCCAGTTGATATCCTGGCAGGGAGCAAGGAAGCAGAGGATACTGATTTTGATATAGAAAAGAGCTCCGTTCCGGCTAAGATACCCCTTGAGCTTGTCAGAAGTGAAATAGTAGACATGGTATCACGGCGGCCGTGCACGGCCGCAGAGATTGCCGGTACATTAAATCTGGAGGCTGACCATGCTTTGGAAATTCTTGCAGATATGGAAAGTCGGGGAGATTTGATAGCAAAAATACATGGCGATAAGATGTATTTTAGAACCTCACAGGGACAAAAATTAAAGAATGAGTAAAATTGTAGATAATCTGCTGGACAAATTGGATCAGCTTAAAAGGAAAGTTATGACAGATACAGAAGTTAAGGATGATCATTCGGAAGGACCTTCCAATGACAGTGAAGTAATAGGAGAAAAGGTTGATTCGGGAAGTGACAGCGGAGTTACTGATGTCAAAGTTGAACGTAAAGCCCCGGTGCGGCCCAGAAGAAAAAGATCCAAACCAAAAGCCCAAACAAAGGAAACACCAAATTCGAAAGAAGCGGCCAAGAAGACGCCGCAGAAGAAAAGCAGCAGTGAAGTAAAAGGTAAAGAAAGCACACCCCAAACAGAGAAAAAAGATCCGGTAATTAAGTTGCTTATTAATGCTGAAGAGCCGGAAGAATGCAGAATCGCCCTTATTGAAGACGGTAGAGTTGAATCATTTCATGTGACAACCGTTGTCCATGAACAGACCAAGGGTAATATATATAGGGGCCGCGTTACAGCCATAGAACCTAACCTGCAGGTAGCCTTTATCGACATCGGTACCGGGAAGAATGGTTTTCTGCCTTTCAGTGAAATTCACCCGGAATATTATTCCTGCGATAAGGCAGCGCAAAAACACTGGAAAGACCTGCATATTCAGGACGTCATCAAGAAGGGCCAGGAAATACTTGTACAGGTTGTTAAAGAAACGACCGGCACCAAGGGAGCTAGTGTTACAACATATCTTTCTTTGCCCGGACGTTTTCTAGTACTTATGCCCGGAAGCGACAGTCATGGCATTTCCAGAAAGATTGAAAATGAAGAGGAGAGGTCCAAGCTGCGCACCATGATGAGTTCCTTAAATATCCCTGAGGGGATAGGTTATATTATCAGGACTGCCAGTAAGGATATCACCAAGACAGCACTGAACAAGGATCTGCGCTATCTGCTCAGGCTTTGGAATGAAACAAAAAAACGTGGCCAGAAAGCCATTTCTCCTGCCCTGATATACAAGGATCAGGATATAATAGCCAAGGTCCTGCGTGATTATTACAACCCTGATATCCAGGAAATCCTTGTGGATACCAGGGAAACTCAGAAGCAGGTGTTGGATTTCCTTAAACTGCTGCCTTCCAAGCAGCGCAAGACAAATGTGCGCCTGCACCAGGGATCGCGCCCTATTTTCAATCAGTATGGTGTTGAGGAACAGATAGAGCAGATTTACCAGCCAGTAGTCAAACTACCCTCAGGCGGATCAATAGTAATCAATCCAACTGAAGCTCTGGTGGCAATTGATGTAAACTCGGGACGTACTGCCAAAGACAAGAATTTTGCTGAAACAATTTTTCTGGCAAATATGGAAGCGGCAACAGAACTTGCCCGGCAACTCCGGCTGAGGGATCTGGGTGGTCTTATCGTGGTGGATTTCATTGATATGCGCAATGCGCGACATATCCGGGAGGTGCAAAAAGAGGTCAAGGCAAGCATGAAACGGGACCGGGCGAAAGTTGATATAAGCCGCATCTCCAGGTTCGGCCTAATGCAGATATCACGGCAGAAACTTGGAAGGCCTATAGAGATGGGAAGTTACCATGTATGTGAATATTGCCAGGGACGTGGAGTCACCCGTTCGGTTGAGACTCAGTCACTGTCCTATTTACGCCGTATCCAGACCGGAATAAGTCATAAAAATGTGGTGGGAGTTACCTGTAGGCTGCCAGTAAAAGTTTCTCAGTACCTGCTCAATAACAAAAGGGAAGAGTTGCTGGAGATGGAAAATGAATATAATGCGGAGATAATGATCGAGCCGGTACCGGAAATGGGACCTGCGGACAACCATATAGAATTCATAAAAAATGATAATCCGCAAAATAAGTGATCTATAAGTGAATTTTCGCTTTTTTTTTGAAAAGAACACTCTTGTGGATTGGAAGAATTTAGGGTATAAAAGCACGCTTAAAACAATGCGCCTGTAGCTCAGCTGGATAGAGTGCCGGACTACGAATCCGTAGGTCGCAGGTTCGAATCCTGCCAGGCGCGCCAAAGACTCTCCGGCTTCAAACTCCACGAAGCTGATTTAAAATATATGCCTTTGCAGCATCATCCTGTTTGTTGGTTAACGAAACAAACCAACGATTGACACGTTGGATGATTGTCAATCATCAGCTGTATCATATGCTGATAATCCTGCCAGGCGCGCCAGATATGGAAAGGGATTTAGCGAACACTGCTAAATCCCTTTTTTCTATTCTTCAACAAAACATCTTACCAGAAATGTAAACCGTGTTTGCTTTTATGGTGTTTCATTGCAGCAGACGTAAACCTTGGTTGCTTAATGGGGCTCTATTCTTTTGTTTTTTAAATAAATACTATTGGGTGATGCGAATTCTTTGCAGCAACCCTCTTTGTTTGAATTGCTCGTAACATGCTGAAAAAAAAGTATAAATATTCCTAGTCTGTCTTTGGAATCTTATTCTTTTAACTGTGAATATAGTTTTTGTGTCTTAATGTCTTTATCTCTCCCTGTGTTTTTCAAACTGGCATACCTGTTGCTTAAGTAAGTTCGAAAGTAATTTCAATTAAATTAAAAGGGGCTGTTAAAATACATAAGGAGTGAAAAATGGCAAATTTAAAGCACATGGACATAATAAAGAGAGGGGTTGATTACTGGAATACCTGGAGAATAAATAATTCCCATATCCTGCCATCACTTTCAGAGGCAGGCCTGCACATGGCATATCTCAACAAGGCTAATCTGAGCAGGGCGGATCTTTCAGACGCAGGTCTGCGACTTGCAGAACTTATCCAAGCAAACCTGCAGGATGCAGATTTGAACTGGGCAAACTTGAGTGAGGCAAATCTGCGCGGCGCAAACATCAGGGAGGCAAACCTGCAGGGTGCCAACATGACCGGCAGCAATCTGCGGGGAACAAAATTGAATTTAGCCAACTTGAGCCGGGCAAATATCAGTCGTGCTGATATCAGCTGCTCTGAACTCAACAGAGCCAATCTCTTTGGAGCTGACCTGAGCGGTGCCGACCTGAGCAATTCGGTATTAAAAGGGGCCAATCTCATTGGCGCCAATCTTACCGGTGCAGATCTCGATGGTGCTGATTTGACCAATGCGGTAATTGGAGGAACGATTTTTGGTAATGTGGACCTCCGGAATGTGAAAGGGCTTGAGTCTCTTCAGCATCTTGGTCCTTCAACCGTTGGCATTGATACGATCTACAAATCGAATGGCACTATCCCGGTTCAGTTTTTGAGAAACGCCGGAGTTCCGGGACATCTCATCGATTATATACAAATGTTTGTAGATCGGAACAAAAAACACTATTCCTGTTTAATAAGCTATTCAGTGAAAAATAAACAATTCGCCCATAAACTTTATGAGGACTTACAGGCTCATGGAGTCAGATGCTGGCTGGTTAATGAAAAGCTCAAGCGAAGAGATAAAAACCATACCATGATGAATGCTGCTGTGAATCAGCACGACAAGCTAATCCTTATTCTATCTGAGGATTCCGTGGATGAGGTTTGGGTTGAAAATGAATATAATCAGGCTGTTGAAAAGGAAATGAGAATCGGAAAAACCACTCTGGTTCCAATTATTTTGGATGATTCTATTGAAGTGGCCGAGCAGCCTTGGGCAGTCAAAATGCGCAGGACGCGGTATGCAGCAGACTTTTCTTCATGGCGGGACAGTGATGCCTATCAGAAGGTATTAGGCTATCTGTTGGAAGAATTGACCATGGAAGAAGAATTTTCAAATTGCCTTGATGAATTTCATCGTGAAGAATTGAATGTTCCGGATGATTTTCCAGAGGCTTTTGAGAGAGTAAATTATAAGGATATGACTGAGGATTTCAGGGCAGAACGCAGGGAATTCTGTTGAGGAAGGAGTTTGTTGTTACGGCAACTTCTTTGGTTCATGGTCCTTACGTTGGAAAAACAGGGAAATCAGTATTCCAAGGGCAAAGCCAATCAGCGTAGTGCCCATGAGAAGGATAGCCCGGGGCATGGTGATACTTAGAAAAAGAAGTCTGGTTTCCACCTGCTCGGTGTTCTGCAATATAATTATGATACCCAGTAGGGTCAGTATAGCAATGCTGATTAATTTAAAACGTTTCATGTCCTGCTCCATCAAAAGAGTTTTGATTTAGGATATTCAGTCTAAATCTCAAAAGTCTTGTCCATATCAGGTATGATAATGTTGGTAAAACCAAGGTCTGTCCGCAGTCCCTCTGAAAGTGCTTCTGCAGATTCCAACTCGCCGTGTACCACGAAAGTATGTTCAGGCTTTTTCTGCATGGCCCCTGCCCAGGCCAGCAACTCATCTCGGTCTGCGTGACCACTGAATCCTGTAATGACTTCCACATCTGCTTTTACAGCAAATTCTTCGTCAAATATTCTTACGAGTTTTTCCTTGTTGACTATACGGCGGCCCAGGGTGTTCGGGGCCTGCCAACCGGTGACGAGGATGGTATTTCTGGAGTCGCTTATCCTGTTGCGCAAATGGTGCAGTATACGGCCTCCCTCCATCATGCCGCTGGCACTGACAATTACTGCAGGTTCTTTCAGAGTATTGAGGGTTTTGGATTGTTCAACATTTTGGGTAAAATTTAGGGTTTCAAAACCAAAAGGGTTTGAGTGATTGTCGTTTAACAGGAAACCACGCATTTCCGAATCATAACACTCCGGGTGCATCCGGAATATTTCAGTTGTATTGGTGGCCAGGGGACTGTCAACGTAAATGGGAATATTCGGGATCAACCCTTGGTCGTAAAGTTTATGCAGGGCATAAACAATCTGCTGTGTGCGTCCAACTGCAAAGGCCGGAATGAGCAATACTCCGTCCCGGTTATACGTGGCATTGATTATACGCTCCAGTTCTTTTTCAGATTCGGGATAGGGTGGATGTAAACGGTTACCATAGGTACTTTCCATTATAAGGATATCCGCCCCATCGGTCAGATGGGTTGGATTTCGAATGATAGGAATTCCTTCACGACCTATGTCACCACTGAAGACCAGCCGGTATTCACTTCCTTTTTCCCTGTCATTTATATCAAGAACTACATGTGTTGAGCCCAGCATATGTCCGGCATCCACCAGGGTCAGGCTGACACCCGGAACAATTTCATGTTTGCGGTTGTAGCTCATGCCGATGAAGTTCTGCATGGCATTGACCACATCCTCTTTTGTGTAGAGAGGTTCAAAAAGGTTTTTGCCCTGCTTCTTTCTTTTTTTATTAACATACATGACATCCTTTTCCTGGATGAAAGCACTGTCTTGAAGCATGACTGAACAGAGATCCCGTGTGGCTGAAGTGCAGTATATGTCACCTGAAAACCCGTTTTTAACCAGACTGGGTATATTGCCGGAATGATCGATATGAGCATGGGAGAGTACCAGGACATCCACTGTGGTGGCGTCACAGGTGCCTTTGCGATTCAGTTCAAATGCTTCTTTGCGTTTGCCCTGAAAAAGGCCACAGTCAAGCATTATACGATGGCTGTTGACATCAATGACATGTTGGGAACCTGTCACTGTTTTGGCTGCCCCATAAAATGTTATTTTCATTAATGTAAACCTTTGAAAAACTGTAAAAGGATTTCTGGCAGGACTGCGGTGGATAGAGGGGGATTTTACTTTCAGGGGAGCAGGTAGAATCCCAGGGCCTTGTTATATTCATGGGCATGCGTAAATTCGCAGCCCACATAGTTGTTATTGACTATTCTTACCACCACATTTTTCTTGATGACAGATGAATGGGTATCGTCAAGGGTGAAAGTCACTTCAAGTTCATGGTCTTTTTCTATACGGTTTCCACCAACCGCTTCAAAACCTATCCCTCCCATGGATACATCTTTCACTATCATCATACCGATTTCGTTGTCCAGAGAGCAATTTAAATAACTTCCCTTCAGATTTGTACTCTTGCGGTACATTTTTCTGAGTTCAAGGCTGACAAAATAGGATTTTTTGCAGGAACACTTTATCTTTATGATTTTTTTCTTTTCTTTAAATTTCTCTACAGATACGGTACGGGCATGGTAGCAAGAGGGGCATTTTACAACAGTGGTGCCATCTTCTTTGACAAATACCTTCTTGGGTTCCATAATATTTCTTTTCCTGCGGGGGCTAATTATATAGTAATTCTAGCATAAATAATTATATCACAGTTTAAAAGTATAACATAGTGGCAATCAGATGTTTTTCAACCAGAAAGAAATTTCTTTATCAATGATCTCAGATGATCCAATATTTAATTCCAGGAGCCGCTTTAAATGAGTCATTGTTTCAGTGTCTTCACCAATAAATCTTAAGCCGAGTCTGTTGTCTTCCCGGTGGACAAGATCAACATCAAACTGTAAGGTTATTTCAGAGCCTACAAGATGAACTGAAAGTTCACAAATGTTTCCCGTTTCAAACGGTATAGTCTCTTTTCCTTCAATTAAGGCGCCTTGAAGAGAAATATCTAATAGTTCCCCATGAAATTTTTTTTCTTCGCAGTTAATTTCAGCGTCAGTTGCAAAGGGAACACGTTGAAAATTTCGTCTTTCAACCATAATATGTATATGTAAAGTTGGTGGGCCGTATAGGAATCGAACCTATAACCTACTGATTAAGAGTCAGTTGCTCTGCCTGATTGAGCTAACGGCCCACTATGATTGCATCAACAGATTGAAATTATTATCATACCAAATGGCATGCGTCAAGCAGAATGGCAGTGTACTGAAGCACTTTAAGGTCTGACTAAAATAAAAAAATCGAGGATAATTTTGTGACATATAAAAAAGAAATCCCAAGAGATCCGGTATGGTATCCATTTACCCAGATGCAGGAGTTTGCAGATCATTCACCATTGTCTATCGTTGCTGCAAAGGGTTGTTGGCTGCAGGATGAGCAGGGCAAGAGATATCTTGACGGTGTTTCATCTCTTTGGGCTAATATACATGGACATCGTCATCCTGTTATTGACAGGGCCATACAAGAGCAGATGAACAGGGTTTCCCACTCAACGATGCTGGGTCTTTCACATCCGGGAGGAATCGAATTGGCCCGACAACTTGTGCTGCTTGCTCCTGAGGGTTTAAGCCGTATTTTTTACTCTGATTCAGGGGCTACATCTGTGGAAATAGCCCTGAAAATGGCTTACCAGTACTGGCAGCTTCTGGGAAAAACCAGGCGGCATAAATTTCTCAAGCTTTCGGAGGCCTACCACGGTGATACAATCGGCGCAGTTTCTTTGGGAGGTATGGATCTATTCCATGAACGATTTGACAGGCTGTTGTTTGAAAGTATAAAAGTTCCAACACCTCACCTCTACCGCCATCCCTTTGCGGAAGAAAATGAAGGGGAAGTTGTCCGTCGTTATTTTGAGCTCAGCGAAGACCTCATCAAAAAACATGCAGAGCAGGCCTGCGGTTTTATAGTTGAACCGATAATTCAGGGTGCAGCCGGCATGATTGTCCATCCATCAGGCTACCTGAAGCATTTGCGTGATGTAACCAGAAAGCATAATATTCTGCTTATTGCAGACGAAGTGGCGGTTGGGTTCGGCAGGACCGGTAAGATGTTTGCTTCAGAATGGGAGGGTGTCTCTCCGGACCTGCTTTGTCTGGGTAAGGGGATAACCGGAGGGTATCTGCCCCTGGCCGCGACAATGGCAACTGAAGAAATATTTTCAGTCTTTCTCGGAGATTATAAGGAATTGAAAACTTTTTTTCATGGACATACATATACCGGCAATCCTCTGGCATGTGCTGCAGCTCTTGCCTCACTCAAGGTGTTTAAGGAAGAAAAAATCCTGAATGATTCTGTTTTCGGCCCAAAAGCAGAAAAATACAGTGCAGGCATGAAAAGGCTTGGAGAGCTGGAGCACGTCGGCTCGATCCGTTACAGGGGGATGATGGGCGGTGTGGAAATTGTTGAAGACAAAATCACTAAAAAGTCATATCCGTTTGAAGAGCGAATCGGCTACCAGATTATTTTGGAGGCCAGAAAAAAGGGTGTTCTTCTAAGGCCCCTGGGTGACGTGATAGTGCTTATGCCACCACTGGCAGTTTCCCTGGAAGAGCTTGATCTGCTTTTTGATGTAACGAAGGAGGCGATAAAGAAGGTGACGGAAAGGCTTTAGCTATCAGCTAACAGCATTCAGCAAAAGAAACAGAAAAAACAGATAGTTGCTTTATTAAGTTGCCAGTAGCAACAAGTGAGGTAATTTGTTTTCCGCTGACCGCTGACCGCTGACCGCTGACCGCTGACCGCTGACCGCTGACCGCTTTTTATTCCTGGAGTTTACCCTCTGTCAGGGTAAGGCAGCGGTTCATTTCATTGGCAAGCTCGAGATTGTGGGTCGCCATTACAGCTGACAGGGAATATTCCTCACTCATTTCCTGTAAAAGCTGGAACACCTTGTAGCCGGTCCTGGTGTCAAGGTTTCCGGTCGGTTCATCAGCCAGCAGCAGTAAAGGTTTCATAATAATGGCCCTGGCCAGGGCGACTCGCTGCTGTTCCCCGCCTGAAAGCTGCCCCACCTTATGCTGTATGCGGTCGGAGAGCTTAACTTTTTCCAGAATTACAGCCGCCTCTTCTGCCATTTCAGCTTTTTCCCGGCCACCGATAAGTCCAGGCATCATGACATTTTCCAGGGCGGTAAATTCAGGGAGGAGATGATGGAATTGGAAAACAAAACCCACCGCCCTGTTACGGTAAGCGGAAAGTTCAATATCATTTTTATTAAGAATTTCCTCTCCCCCATAAAGAAGTGTGCCTGCTGTAGGGCGGTCAAGGGTTCCCAGAATGTGGAGAAGGGTCGTTTTACCAGTACCGGAAGCACCAACAATGGCAATCATTTCTCCCCGTTCAAGGTGCAAATCCAGCCCGTTAAGGACTTCTATCCTATGCCCGACCTCTTCATAGTATTTTTCAATACCTGAAGCCTGAAAAGCACTTGAACCGGCGGGTTTGTTATGTTCTTTATTATTCATAACGCAATGCGACCGCAGGTTCTATTTTTGAGGCCTGCCAGGAAGGGTATATGGTTGCCAGCAGAGTGATGAGTGCTGCAGAAATTGCTACCAGAGTCACATCCATGGGCAGTACTTTAATAGGCAAAGTGGTTATAGGATATACATCACTTGGAAGTTTGATAAATTGGTACTTTGAAAGTATCTCACAGAGCGCCAGCCCTCCGGTCACGCCTAAAACAGTTCCCGTAAGTCCAATGACCAATCCTTCGTATACAAAGATTCGCATTATGCCCCTGGAGGTGGCACCCATTGATTTAAGAATGGCAATGTCCTTACCTTTACTCATAACGACCATGATCAGAGTACTGATAATATTAAAGGCTGCCACCAGAACGATAAGGGCCAGGATGATGAACATGGCTGTTTTTTCAAGCTTTAGGGCGGAGAAAAGGTTTTTGTTCATTGATATCCAGTCCTTGACAATGTATCCAAAGCCAAGTTTCTTCTCCAGTTCCGCCGCAATTTCAGAGGCCTTATATATATCATCAACCTTTAATTCCAGTCCGTGGACATTTTGGTCCAGATCAAGGAAATCCTGGGCTGTGGCTAAAGAAATATAGGCCAGGGAAGAGTCATACTCATACATACCGGTGTCAAAGATTCCAACAACCCGGCAGGTTTTTATTTTTGGAATTACGCCCATGGGGGTAAGTGGACCTGAAGGTGAAAAGAGTCTTATTTTATCGTTAATGTCGACGCGTAAATTTCGGGCAAGTTCTTTGCCGAGAATAATTCCAGGCAAAATCATTGATTTTGATATGTCTGATTTCGGTTCGTTTTCAGGCGCAGAGTCTTTTTCAAGATCAATAACACTGCCTCTGATCAATTGGCTGTTGAGGCTGAGCACATTATTGGCAGTAGTCGGATCGATACCACGAACTATCGCACCTGAACTTGCATCAGGAACAGAGATCATAGTCTGGGAATACGTATATGGGGTGGCTGCAATAACCCCATCTGTCTGGAGAATTGTGTCGCTTATTTTCTGATAATTATTAATGCCGTTTCCTAATCTCTGTACAACAATATGGGAATTAATCCCGAGGATCTTTTCGCGCAGGCTGTCAGTAAAGCCGGTCATTACTGCCAGAACAACTATAAGGGCCATAACGCCGACTGCCACACCGGCCACGGAAATTATTGAGATTAGTGAAATGAACCCCTGCCGCCTTTTGGCTTTCAGATATCTAAGGCTTATGAACCATTCGTATCCCATATTTATCAGGCTTCTATAGTTGAAATTGAGCTAAAGTTAAAAGTGCCTAAAGTGACAAAAATTGCTTCAAATTTGACTTTTCGATATCTCGTGGTTCTAATATTTTCCTTGAAACCTTGAAACCTTGAAACCTTGGAACCTTGGAACCTTGAAACCTTGAAACCTTTACTTCTCTGCCTTCAGATGCGGAAAAATAATAACATCACGAATGGATGGAGAATCAGTGAGAAGCATAACAAGTCTGTCAATGCCGATACCCTCTCCTGCAGCAGCAGGAAGACCGTATTCGAGAGCCCTGATATAATCTTCATCAAGGACTGGATGAATTTCTTCGTCATCACCCCGTTCATCAATCTGCTTTTCAAAACGTTTTTTCTGATCCACAGGATCGTTTAACTCACTGAAGGCATTGGCGATTTCCCGACCGGTAATAAAAAGTTCGAATCGGTCTGTGATCTGCGGGTCCTGTTCATTCCTGCGGGCCAGTGGTGATACCTCGGTTGGATAGGCTGTGACAAAGGTAGGGTTGATAAGCTTTTCTTCCACAAGCAGTTCAAATAATTCAGTCTTGGCTTTACCAGGACCTGCCAGTGGTTCAAGTTCAATTCCTTTGTCTTTAGCAAGTTTTAAAAGAGCTTCAGGATCAGCCAGAATATCCGGTTCCAGGCCGCCCACCTCAATTAGGGCTTCGTCAACGGTGTATCTTTTCCAGGGAGGAGAAAGGTCTACTTCCTGGCCCTGGTAGGTTACTTCCATAGAGCCGTTTACTTCCTCAGTGAGCCAGGAGAGCATTTCTTCAGTCAAATCCATGAGGTCGTTATAGGTGGCATACGCCTGATAGAATTCAAGCATGGTAAATTCAGGATTATGCCTGGTGGAAAGGCCTTCATTACGAAAGTTACGGTTAATTTCAAAAACCTTTTCAAAACCGCCAACCAGAAGTCTTTTCAGATATAATTCAGGCGCAATGCGAAGGTATAGGTCCATATCCAGGGCCTTATGATGCGTCTTAAAAGGTTTAGCTGTGGCTCCACCGGGTACAGCCTGCATCATAGGAGTCTCTACCTCCAGAAAACCTCTGTTGGAGAGAAATTCCCTCAGCAACCGGATAATTTCAATTCTTTTGCGAAATGTCTCACGGACTGGAATTAAAGGTTGATGATATATATAAGGC
>JBHPCH010000005.1:0-45814 GCA_042576125.1 Thermodesulfobacteriota bacterium | reverse complement strand
GCACTGGAAACCACCAAAATTTACAGTGTCACTGGGTTGCTGCCCGCTGATAAACCACTGCTCACCTCCAGGCCTTTCAGGGCACCGCACCATACTATATCAGATGCCGGTCTCATTGGCGGGGGACAAACCCCGAGGCCGGGTGAGGTTTCCCTGGCTCATAACGGTGTACTTTTTCTCGATGAATCAGCAGAATTTAAAAAGCATGTTCTTGAGGTTCTGCGACAGCCGGTTGAAGATGGTTTTGTAACCATTTCCAGGGTGAGCAATTCGCTAAGTTTTCCAGCTCGTTTTATCCTGGTGGTTGCATTAAATCCTTGCCCCTGCGGTTATCTTGGTGACAGCAGGAATAACTGCATCTGCACCCCGACCCAGATTCAGAGGTATGAAAGCAAGTTGTCCGGGCCGCTGCAGGACAGAATTGATATGCACCTGGAAGTACCGGCATTGCTCTATAAAGAAATGTCCGGTGCGTATAGCGGCGAATCATCTGCACAAATAAAAGAGCGGGTTGAAAGGGCCAGGGATATTCAGAAAGAACGGTACAAAAGGCGTAAAAGGTTTTATTGTAACGGGCAGATGGGATCAAAAGATTTGAAAAAGTTTTGCGGCCTGGACGAATCATCCCGAAAACTCCTTGAAGAAGCTGTGGAACGGTTAGGACTCTCCGCACGCTCCTATTACAGGATATTGAAAATAGCCCGGACAATTGCCGACCTTGATCAGGCGAAAATTTTACAGGCAAAGCATATTGCCGAGGCAATCCAGTACAGGCGGCTTGACTGCAGGAAATAGGTTAAAAGGGTATAATTACTAAGAGTATGGAAACGTTAGTCAGTGACCTGAAAAAAATAGTGCCATTCAAGGATACTGTTGAAATCGGCGATATCGTTTTGATTGCTGCCAGGAAACCGCAGATGCTGGTTTACGCCCTGATAAGCGATATAGTCCGTGACGATACAAAAAAAGATGAATGGTGGCATGTCAGCATGTATGTTTTATCATTACCGCCCCAAAAGGTTACCTGGACACTAAGAACAGAACAGATGTCAGGGCTCGAAGTGTTCACCATGGAAGGTCAAGAGCGCTTCATGAAGGCAGTGATTTTTGACAAACTCAAAGCACCTGTCAAAAAGGATGCTCGGAAAAAGATTAAGAGTAAGACAAAGGATAAGACCAAGCCCACATTGCGCCGGATAAAATAGTTTTCGGCGGTCCGTTATATAATAATAGTAAGGCAACCAGTTATGACCTCTGAAAGGGAATGTATTCAACGGATTCTGCAATATGTGCAAAGTCAGGACAGGGAGCACCTGGTCAAGGGTATTGGAGATGATTGTGCAGTCCTGAAAAAAGATGGTGACAGCTGTCTGCTTCTCACCACTGACACCTTGGTGGAAGGCGTGCATTTTGATCTAAACTGGCATCCACCATACCTGCTCGGCAGGAAGTGTGCTTCTGTTAATTTAAGTGATATTGCTGCCATGGGCGGCCAACCACGTACCTGTCTGCTGAGTGTCTGTTTCCCAGAT
The DNA here is from genome assembly GCA_042576125.1 of Thermodesulfobacteriota bacterium. Classification (GTDB taxonomy): domain Bacteria; phylum Desulfobacterota; class Desulfobulbia; order Desulfobulbales; family BM004; genus BM004. The sequence goes on along the minus strand of JBHPCH010000005.1, from coordinate 44,282 downwards.
ATGATTCCGGCATGGTTCGATGATTTTATGTCAGGGTTTACCGAGGTACTTGCTGAACATGACACCTTACTGATTGGTGGAGATACTGTAAAAAGCAAGGAAGATATTATGCTATCAGTAACTGTTACGGGTGAGGGTGACAGGAAACAAATATGCTATCGTTCAGGTGCAAAACCCGGTGATTTGATATGGGTTTCCGGTTCACTCGGTAATGCTGCAGCAGGTCTTGAATTATGCCGAAGTGGTCAATGTCATTCTGCTGAAATTTCAGGAAAATGGCAGCAGTTAATCCATGACCATCTTGATCCGGAACCTCAAGTTGATTTAGGAAGGATTCTTTCCTCATGGGGATTTGTTCATGCCATGATGGATATTTCAGATGGTCTGGCCACAGATCTTGCCCATCTCTGTGATGAAAGTGGCGTCGGTGCAGAAATTCAGCAGAACCTGTTGCCTGTTTCCGAGCTTCTCAAAAATGCAGCGGTAGAATTGGATGCTGATGTTTTTGAGTGGAGTCTTAAAGGTGGAGAAGATTATCAGCTTCTTTTTACAACCGGGGCTTCAGATGAACAGGAACTGCGCCGGGTAGTTTCTGAAAAGTCCGGCAGGGCGATCTCCTGTATTGGCAGGATTATCGAAGAACCGGGCGTGTTTTTATGCAATGATGGTGAACGCCGGGAAATAAGTTATCAGGGATTTGATCATTTTACCGGGGTATAGAAATCAAACTAAGCGATCAGCAGGGGAAACTGTTGCTTTATAAACAGGCCACGCTGAAATAAAAATAGAAATTAATCTTCAAGAAATGGAGATTTGCAAATTAGATAATACAACCATGAAAAAGATATCAAAATTAAGATTGTTTTATGCTGCCAGCAGTGGCTTTATACTTGCATTTGTCCCGTCATTTCTTCTGATAACATTTTTTGCCAAAATTTTGACCACAAGCCCCTATGGAGCGTTTTCCCAATGGGGAATATATTTAGGAAGCTTTCTGGCAATAACATTATGGATTTATAATTCCGACTCAGAGTTCCAGATATACTATTGTCTTGATTGTTCGCATGAATGGCCGAAAAAACGTCATTTGCAGGAACGCTGCCCTCGATGTGGATCTGAAAATTGGCGTTACAACTATAAACCCTGATTGAATCAGATTTCCTTAATAGGAAAATAAATAAATGTGAAAGCCCTTTCCCTACCAGGGGAAGGGCTTTGTCTGTTTTATGCAATTGTATGACTTGAATATCACTTAAAGCAGCCGGTAGGGATAAGCCCGTTTGGTCCACTCGCTGTCCGGATAGCTGCTGCTGAGGGATTCATAGGCCTTTTTCAAGTGTATTGCTTCACCTGAATTTTTATAGAGAGATACACCCTGGAGAAAAATTGCCTCAGCGACCACATCACTTCCGGGGTGATCAGTAATAATGTCCTTTAAAAATGAGAGTGCTTCCGAGTAACGGTCATTATCGAAGTGGTATTTGCCAATACCGAGAATTGAGTTGGCGATAAAGCCATCCGGGTCAAGAAAACCAACAGTGCGATGATGTTCTCTACTGTCAGGCCCAAGGGTTATCAAGGTCGGAGTCCATTTTATATTAAAATCAACTGACTCCGGTTTTACGTCATATGCTAATTGGAGAGGGATAAATGACTTTTGGATAAATTGAATTACTTCATTGTCGGGATACGTAACCGCATCCATCTGTTGACAGCCGATTCAATCCGGATTGTGGAAAAATAACAGTATCGGCAGGTGTTCAGATTTGGCACGTTCACGTGCTTTTTCAATATCAGTTTCCCAGGAGATTGAGGCTTCCATTTTGTACCTTCATGTATGAGTAATCTTTTCTCGTTCCTGTCATCATAAAAAATTGTAGTGAAAATGTGCATATTTTACTAGGAAGAGTTATGAGTATTTGCACTATTTTCTGGTGGTGCATGAATTTTTTTATTATTTAATATAATTTAGTTATATGGACTGAGAGATTCAAGCAACATATAATCCCCTTGGATTTTTCATGTTTTATTCCAGCCACTTTTTCACTTTGTAAACCGAGTCATTAAAGAACATTGTAAGGATTACAGGTGCCAAACGCAGATTCTAAAAAGGATCATCAGTCAGCCAGGGTAGGTTCCTACAGTATTGTTCTGGGCGTATGCTGGACATGTACAGTAATCGTTTCCCTGGTATGGAACCTTCATTTACAGAACCAGGAAACCACGGAGGTGGCTCGTAATGTGGCCCGTGCCTACATTCAGAGTGATAACAGCTATCGCAGATGGAATGCTTTACAGGGCGGTATCTATATACCGGCAAAAGAAAAATATAGTCATAAATTGCCTGTTGACGTACCGGAGCAGGAAATTATCACACCGTCGGGAAAACATCTGGTTCTAACTTCCCATGCCTTAATGATGGATGAAATATATGAACTCGTAGGGCAGGATTATATCGCAAGAGGGGAGCTTAGAAGTCTTGAGTCAAGCAGCAACATCCGCAAAGCTGATGAATGGGAAACCGCAGCCCTGAATGCCCTGCTGAAAGGTGAGAAGGAAGTGGGAGAAGTTGTAAGCATTAATGGGGTGCAGAACTTTTTCCTCATGCAGCCCTATATCATTGAAAAGCCATGTCTCAAATGTCATGCGGGAGAAGGGTATGAAATAGGGGATGTGCGTGGCGGCATAACTGTCAGGATACCATTATCCAAGTTCGGTATAGCCAACCTGCAGCAACTTCAAATGTTGAAGTGGGGACATTTATTATGGTGGTTTTTAGGTATTTTGGGCATAGCCATAAGTTATTATGGAATGAGGAGCAGAATAATTGAAAGGCAGCAGGTTGAGGCTGCACTGAATAAATTAAGAAAGCAGCAGGAACAGATTCTCACAGCAGCAGGGGAGGGAATTTACGGAGTGGATAAAAACGGGATAACCACCTTTGTTAATCCTGCAGCGGCAAAAATGCTTGGCTGGAACGCCAAAGAATTGATCGGACGTAGCCAGCATTATACCATTCATCACACCAAGCCTGACGGCTCACCGTATCCGGAAGAGGAATGTCCCATATCAGGCGCGATAAAAGACGGGCAAACCCATAGTGGCACCGATGAAATTTATTTTAAAAAGGACGGTACCCGATTCCCTGTAGATTATATAAGTACGCCGGTAATTGAAAATGGAGAAATCATGGGAGCAGTTATTACCTTTGCAGATGTTTCCGCGCGTAAAAAAGCGGAAGCGGATGTAGCAAAAGCCCAGATGTATCTGCAAAATATTATTAATGCCATGCCATCAGCCCTGATTGGTATTGATATAGATGGACATGTTAATCAATTGAACAATGAAGCAATGAAAATGGTCGGTTTGGAACCGGAAAATGCATATGGCAAGCAGGTGGAGGAAGTATGCCCAATGCTTGCAGATAAGATAGTTCAAATCAACCAGGCATTAGAGCAGCAGAATATCTTCAAGTTCGAGAGTGTATACTGTGTGCCCGAAAAAGGAGCAGGTCGGTATACGGATATAATAATCTATCCGTTAAGTCTTGAGGATTACCAGGGGGCTGTTATCCGGATTGATGATGTCACGGAGAGGGTGTTGATGGAAGACAGACTGGTCCAGTCAGAAAAGATGACTTCTGTGGTCGGGCTTGTCGAAGGAATGGCGCATGAGATCAATAATCCTCTGGGTGGCATTATTCAGGGAGCCCAGAATGTAATGAGGCGTTTATCTCCTGAACTTCCCAGAAATATTGAAACAGCTGCTGAATTGGGGATAGATCTTAAAAAGGTCCAGAACTATTTAGACGAACGCCAAATTCCCAAATTTCTTAAAGGAATAAGGAGTTCAGGGAAAAGAGCTGCGGACATAGTTTCCTACATGCTTCAGTTCAGTCAGGTTCATCAGGCGCCTAAGGAATTAAGAAACCTGGAAAGACTTTTTGACAGTATTATTGAAACCCTTATATCCAACAAGGAGTATAGGGAAAAATATCATTTTGACTCAGTTGAAATTGTAAAAGAATATGATCCAGGCCTTCCTGAAGTCCCCTGCATCTCATCAGAAATTGAACAGGTTATGCGTAATCTGATCCGTAATGCAGCCCAGGCACTATCTGACAGGAAAAATCTACCTGAAAATCCCAAGATTACCTTACGCATCAAGCATGAAGCTCAAATGAATCTGGTAGTAATTGAGGTGGAGGACAACGGGCAGGGAATGGACGAAACGGTGCAACGCAGGGTGTTTGAACCGTTCTTTACAACAAAACCGCCGGGGGAAGGCACCGGGCTGGGACTTGCTGTCAGTTATTTTCTTATAACGGTTGCGCACCAGGGCTTGATGGATGTTGAATCTGAGCCTGGAAAAGGAACAATATTTTCAATCAGGCTACCATTGAGTTAATAAGCGTATTGTGTAAAATGACTATTGGGATATTACGCTCGGGCAGATGTGAGTAATTCATGAAGAAAATCCGGGATGCTAAGAGTTTTAATAGTATCATCCTGTTAAAAAAGAAGTCGAGAAAAAGGAAGTTGAATTCAATATGGGAACAGAAAAGTTAAGAAAAGTCCTGACAGTTGATGATGATGAATTTGTGCGTGAAATTCTGGCCGCATATCTTGAAGACAGCGGCTATGAAGTTTTACAGGCTGAAAATGGCCGTCTGGGTTTAGAGACATTTCGCCGTGAGAGGCCGGATCTGGTTATGCTTGATCTCAGGATGCCGGAAATGGATGGTCTGGAGGTTTTAGGGCATATAACCAAGGAGTCTCCGGATACTCCGGTCATTCTGGTTTCTGGTATGGGAACTATTGGCGATGCCATCAAGGCTTTGAAGTTGGGAGCCTGGGATTATATTGCCAAACCGATTCATGATATGGGGGTGCTGGAACATGCAGTGAATAAGGCGCTGGAGAGGTCTGAATTCATAGAGCAGCGCAAAAAATACCGGGAGCATCTTGAGGAAGAAGTCAAAATAAGAACAGCTGAAGTTGAGGAGAGGCGGCTGGAGCTGGAGAAGGCATATAATGATCTGCAGGCAGAAGTTGAGGTGCGAAATGAAGCAGAAAAGCTGTTGCATAAAATAAACCTTGAGCTGACCATGCTCAGCGATTGCATTCATGCGGTAGTAAGGGCCACGGCTGAACAGAGTCTTATCCAGGAGGTTTGTAGGATTATTGTCGAGGTGGGTGGCTATGAAATGGCCTGGGTAGGTTTTGCCGAACAGGATATAGAAAAAAGTGTCAGGCCGGTCGCCTGGATGGGAAATAATAACGGTTTTCTGGAAACAGTGAAAATTTCATGGGATGACTGTGATCATGGACGTGGGCCAACCGGAACAGCAATTCGGACAGCGGAACCAGTGGTCAATGAAAATACCTGCGAGAATCCTAATATTACCATCTGGCGGGAAGAACTCCTTAAAAGAGGCTTTAATTCTTCTGTTGCGTTGCCGTTGATTTATGAGGAAGATGTTCTAGGGGTTTTGACTATATATGCTGAAAAAACAGAAGCATTTGACAAAAGTGAAATAGACCGTCTCATGGGGCTGGCCAATGATCTGACCTATGGTATCTGTGCCCTGCGCACCCGGATTGAAAGAATCGAGGCAGGAAAAGAGATAGAACTTCATGTTGATAAACTGCAGAAGGCGTTATCCGGAACTATCAATGTTGTAGCATCGACCGTTGAAGTTCGGGACCCCTATACTGCAGGACATCAGCGGAGGGTGGCAACATTGGCGCAGGCAATTGCCGAGGAAATGGCCCTCCCTGCTCACCAGATAGAAGGGATTTACATGGCAGGGGTTGTTCATGACCTTGGGAAAATTTATGTGCCTGCTGAAATCCTTTCAAAACCGAGTGGTTTGAATGATATCGAATTTAATCTGATAAGAACGCATTCCCAGGTTGGGTATGATCTGCTGAAAACCATTGATTTCCCCTGGCCAATAGCCCAGATCGTATATCAGCACCACGAAAGACTGAACGGTTCCGGTTATCCCCAGGGGCTTTCTTCCGAACAGATACTCATTGAGGCAAAAATTATCTGCGTGGCCGATGTGGTTGAAGCCATGGCCTCCCACCGGCCCTACCGCCCTGCCAGGGGTGTAGATATTGCTCTTGAACATATACAGGAGGAAAGCGGCAATCTTTATGACTCTCAAGCGGTGAATATCTGCTTACAGCTGTTTTCTGTGAAAGGATTTCAGTTTGATTAGATAATACTGAAATGACTATTTGACCGTCTTTACTTTAAATTTATAGGTAATGGCTTTACCGGCCAGGGGATGGTTGAAATCTATTGTTACTTCCTCACCATTAATCGCAGTAACAAGGGCGGGAATTTTTTGTTTCTGACCGTCTTTGTCCACAGTCATTCCCAGGACCATTCCTGGTTTCGGGAAATTGTTTTCTCCAAATACACTTCTGTTTACCGTATGGAGCAGTTTTTTGTCATGATGCCCAAAAGCCTCATTCGGCTGTAGAATAATTGTTTTTTCTTCACCTTCTTGCATGCCAACCAGTGCATTTTCAAAGCTTGGAGGCATGGCCCCGCCGCCAACTTCTAATTCAAAAGGGCCTTTGTCGGCCGAACTTTCTACAGTCTCACCGTTTTCAAGCATACCTTTATATTCAACAATTACATGGTCACCCTGTTCAACTTTTTTCATGGAAATATCCTCGTGTATTAATAATTTTTATTTGAATTTATGCTGATGCAGTAAAAGCAGATTATTGACTTCTTAACAAAAAACAAGTCAAGATTGATAGTAAAATTTAGAAAACCGGATTGTGTCAAGAAGTAATTCCTATAGCAGTGAATTTCCTGTTATGGCAGACGTTGAGTATAATCTGCCTGCAGCTTGTAAATATCTTTGAAATGGTTACTTTAAGAGTCGTGGATAATGCGTCTAGAGTTTTTGTTGGAAATATGCTACCGTGTCGCCCGCTGCATGACTGAGAGAATTGTAAAGACAAATATTGAGACATTGCTGGACAAATATTCTTTCACAGCTTTTTTTAGTACTCACTCGGAATTTCATGTTTACCTGAGGGATATAAACTTCGACTGCGAAAGTTTTCAGAAGGAAAATGAGCCCCATAAATATTGAGCTTGCCGGCAGAAAAACCAGGCGGGGAGAGTTTTTTTTCGTGATTGATAAATGTTGGATTGCGTTGAATTTATAAAATAGTTTAAAAGTTATGGATCTTTTTTGTGAAAAATATAAAGAGGCGGTTCCTGCTGAAACGGCTTTCTGCAAGCGCCCTAAGGAATATTGTAAGTTCCGTACAGCATGCATAATTCATTTTATGCGCGGGGAGAACGGCAACAGTAATTCGGGGGTGGCTCAAAATGAAGAGGAAGATATGGTAGCGCTACAGTTTGATAAGGGAGGCGGTCTGTTGCCGGCAATAGTTCAGGATCATGAGACGAAAGAAATTCTAATGCTGGCCTATGTAAATGATCTGGCCTGGAAGAAAACACTGGAAACAGGCAAGGCACATTATTGGAGTCGCTCAAGAAATAAGCTGTGGTTAAAAGGTGAGACTTCAGGTCATGTTCAGCTTATCAAAAAAATTCTTGTGGATTGTGATGAAGATACAATTGTTTACCAGGTTGAACAATTGGGCGGAGCTGCCTGCCATACAGGACACAGGAGCTGTTTTTTCAGGAAAGTATCAGAGAATAAATTAGAAACAACAGATGAACCGGTATTTGACCCCCGGGAGGTATATAAGAAATGAATGTCTTGAAATTGGGTATTCCAAAAGGAAGTCTTGAAAAAGCAACTATTGAATTGTTTGAGAAATCCGGTTGGCGGATAAAACTTGCCAGTCGGAGCTATTTCCCTGAAATCGATGATGATGAGCTGGCCTGTTCAATATGCCGGGCCCAGGAAATGTCACGTTATGTCGAACAGGGAGTAATTGATGCCGGTATTACCGGCAAGGACTGGATCCTGGAGAATGAATCAGACGTTGTAGTTGTGGATAATCTGGTCTATTCCAAGGTAAGCAAAAGGCCTACCCGCTGGGTGATTGCTGTTCCTGGCGATTCAGATATTAAAAATCTGGAAGATCTTGAAGGCAAAAAGATAGCCACAGAACTTGTTGAGTATACCCGAAAGTTTTTTGCCGAAAAAAACATCAATGTCGAGATTGAGTTTTCCTGGGGAGCAACTGAGGCAAAGGTGGTTTCCGGCCTTGCTGATGCCATTGTTGAGGTGACTGAAACAGAGAGCACTATCCGGGCACACGGATTGCGTATCATCTACGAGATGATGACTTCAAATACCCAGTTTATAGCCAATAAGAATGCCTGGGAAGATCCATGGAAAAGGGAGAAGATTGAAAATATTGTTCTGCTTCTGCAGGGAGCTCTCAGGGCTGATAAAATTGTCGGCCTGAAAATGAATGTATCGGCGGACAAGTTGGATGATGTTATCTCCATATTGCCAAGTATGAATGCTCCGACCATTGCCAATCTTTATAATACGGACTGGTATTCACTTGAGACGGTTATTTCAGAGCATCAGGTTCGAGAGTTGATACCTAAGCTGATTAGAACTGGAGCTGAAGGTATCATCGAATATGCTTTGAATAAGGTCATTTAAAGAATCCCGGTTAGCGGGATTTGAAATCATTTACAATCGGAAGTTATTCCTGTGTCAATTCTGAAAAAGCAGAATTTTACGGATGTCAGTTTTCTGATAAGTGTGTTTAATCTTAAGCAGCTTCCAGACCCTGACATGCCTGAAATAGCATTTGCCGGACGTTCCAATGTCGGCAAATCAAGTCTGATAAACAGGCTCATTAACCGTAAAAATCTGGTAAAGACAAGTGCCAGGCCGGGTAAGACTCAAAGTCTCAATTTTTTTCTGCTGGATAAAAGTATGTACCTGGTAGATCTTCCCGGGTATGGGTATGCTAAAGTTTCGAAAAAAATGCAGGCTTCCTGGCAAGCCCTGATAACAGAATATCTAAAAACAAGAGAAAACTTAAAATGCGTTGTCGTGATTGTTGATCTGCGTCATGCCATGAAGATTGCAGATCTGCAGCTGGTGGATTGGCTTAGAAATAATGGAGTTCCTTTCATGCTTGTTTATACAAAAGCCGATAAACTTTCCGCTAACCAACGCAATAAAAATTGTGCAATCCTTGATGCCGGCTTCGGTGTGTCAACTTCTGAAAGACTGATGTTTTCAGCGAAAACAGGGTTGGGACGGGAGGGTATTTTGCAAGTACTTGACAGTTTTCTCGTTTAATGTTTAGTTGCTCTCTCGCCGATTTTTTAAAAAATTTTAGCAAGGGGGATTGCAAATGATACCAAGTAGTGACTTACCCTGTTGGGAAATCATGCAATGTCAGGGAACTGAAAATTGTCCGGCAAGAAAACGTCCTGCCGAAAATTGTTGGGAAATTGCCCGTGAGATAGATGATTACAGGAAAGCCTTCAATATTTGCAAGGACTGTGTCGTCTACCTCCTCAAAAGTAAAAATACTGTTCTTAGCGAACGGGAAATGCAGACCATCATAAAGCACAAAAGCGAATGTGCTCTCGCCTAAAAGATGGCCGGTGTCAATAAAATTAAGTCTTAAGCAAGGGGCGGACCATTCTATCAGGTATTCCGTCCCCATCCTCCACCACCAGGAGTCTTGATAAACAACTGATCTTCCGCCTCAGTTTCAATCACAATTTTGCCACTCAGTTTTTTTCTTTTCTTTTTGTGTATGAGAATGTTTTCTCCCAAGGTTCCTTTTTCTCCACCAGCCAGGCCGTATGGCCTCAGTCTGCGCCTCTCGGAGAGAAGAGAAACCTTAACTTTTTCCAGGAAACGATATGATCTGATGATCCCGTCTCCGCCTTTATGTATCCCATCACCGCCTGATCCTTGTCGTAGGGCATATTGCTCCACACGAAGAGGATAGGCGTGCTCCAATGCTTCAATTGGAGTATTCATGGTATTTGTCATGTGTGTGTGAATACCGCTGAGGCCTGCCATTGTGGGACGTCCGCCCATGCCTCCACCAATGGTTTCATAATAAGAAAATTCACTTGATGTTAAACTTTTATCACTGCCAATGGCGATGTTATTCATACTGCCGCTGCTGGCAGCAGGTATTAATTCAGGAACAGCTTCAGCCAGGGCTCCAAGCAATACATCAACAATCCTCTGGGAAGTTTCAACGTTTCCGGCAGCTACCGGAGCAGGATATTTTGCATCAACAATTGATCCAGAACGGGTTTTAATATGCAAGGGACGGTATGATCCCTGATTAATGGGATGCCCTTCACCTACCAGGCACTGAAACACATAAGCTGTCGCAGACATGACGACTGACATGACAGTGTTGAGAGGTGTGCCTACCTGGTCTCCGCTGCGGCGGAAATCGGCTATAATATGTGAATCCTCAATGTTGAGGTCTACAGATATCGGTATGGGGGAGGATCCATTCCCGTCATCATCGAGATAATCTGTGTATGAATACAGACCATCAGGTAATTGTTTGATGATATTTACCATGAGTCTTTCTGAATAATCCTTGAGCTGGTCCAGAATCGAAAATATATGATCGCAGGTATATCTTTTAAGAATATCGTTGAGTCTTAATTTTCCACGGGCAAGCGAGGCAATTTGGGCTCTTATGTCACCCAAACGCTCTTCTGGATTTCGGACATTGTCGAGAAAGTCCCGGATGAATACTTCATTATAAGCTCCACCTGCATAGAGAAGGGTTGGAGTAATTACGTATCCCTCATCTGCAAGACAGTTGGCAAGGCCCATGGAACCAGGGTTTTTCCCGCCTACATCAGCGTGATGGGCACGGTTGACAACGTAAAAGAGAGGTTGTCGGCAGGAAAGGTTTATGGCTTCTGTGAATACAGGTTCGATTAAAGTGATATCAGGTAAATGGCTGCCGCCCTTATACGGGTCATTGGTAATTACCACATCACCGGGCTGTAATTTCATTTCTGAGAGAACCGCGGAGAGCGTCATGGGCATAGCGCCGAGATGCACGGGAATGTGAGCAGCCTGGGCAACAAGATCTCCACTGGCATCAAAGATGGCACAGGAAAAATCTCTTCGTTCTTTTATATTAGAGGAGAAAGAGGAGCGGGCTAGAATTATACCCATCTCTTCCGCAATGGAACTGAAGAGTTTATTAAAGACCTCAATCTCAATTATGTCATGCATTTTGTCTGGGCGGTTTGAGTTGTTTAATTAGTTCTATAAAAAATTGGTTTTGCTGATGGTCCAAGTAAGGTGCTTAACATATCTGGATTCTTTATGATTATTCATTTTCTTTGCTTGCCTTTATGCCCTTTAGGGTGCAAAGAAAACGAATCAAAAGAAAGAGCATCCGTCCACTCGCCGCTTTGCTGCTGGTCCGCTATATGCGGACTACCTTGCGTTTATGCCCCTTGAAGGGTGCTGCTCGTAAAAAGCGAACGTTTCGGAAAGTCGCTGGCGCTCCGCCGAATCGTTTTTATCGCTCTTTACTGTGCTGCTCAGCATCGTGAAATGGAATTATCAAAATATGAGAGTCCTGCTATTTTGAGTATCGACATATTTGAGGTTATAATGAAGCAAGCAATGATAATGACGCTCGATTATTTCTGTTCAGATTTGAGTACTGCCAGAAAGGCCTGCTGGGGAATATCAACATTACCTACAGTCTTCATTCGTTTTTTCCCTGCCTTCTGTTTTTCAAGGAGTTTCCGCTTTCTGCTTATATCACCACCATAGCATTTTGATGTCACATCTTTTCTCAGAGCAGCGATATTTGTCCTGGCCACAATTGTGGAACCGATTGCTCCCTGAATGGCTATTTTAAACATTTGACGCGGAATCTCCTCCTTGAGTCGCTCGCAGGCATGCAAGGCTCTCTCCCTGGCCTTTGAGCGATGAACCAGTTGTGAAAGGGCATCGACTTTTTCACTATTAACAAGAATGTCGAGCTTTACCAGATCACTCTCGCGGTAGTCACCCAGATCATAATCAAAGGAACCATATCCCTGGGTAATGGATTTCAACGTGTCATAAAAATCGTAGATTACTTCTGCCAAAGGTATTTCGCAGTTAAATTCAATTCTTCCAGGTGTAGGGTAATGGTAATGATTATTTACTCCCCGGCGTTCCATGCAGAGATTCATGATAGCTCCCATGTACCGTTCTGGGAAAAGAATCACTGCCTTTATGTACGGTTCATCTGTCCTGTCAATTGTTGATGGATCAGGGAAATATGCAGGATTGTCGATCTCAAGTTTAGTGCCGTCCTGGAGATAGAAATGATACAGTACGGTCGGGACTGTCATAATGAGAGAAATATCAAATTCACGTTCCAGTCTTTCCTGTACGACTTCCAGATGCAGTAGACCGAGAAACCCGCAGCGGAAACCAAAACCCAGCGCTGTTGAAGAATCCTTTTGATAGGTCAGGGAAGCATCGTTAAGTTTAAGCTTTTCCAGAGCTACGACCAGGTCTTCGTAATCATCAGTTGAGATAGGGTAGATCGAGGAAAAAACCACAGGCTTGACTTCCTTGAAACCTGGAAGAGGTTTGGGGCAGGGATTATCTTTAAGGGTGATGGTGTCGCCGTTTCTCGTATCACTGATGTTTTTCACACCGGCAACAATATAACCAACCTGGCCAGCACTGAGCATTTTTTGGGGTTCTTTCGTGAGTCGAAAGAGTCCGACTTCCTCTACCTTATGGACTGCGTTATTGGACATGAAACGGATAATATCACCGGGCTTGACAGTGCCCTGAAAGATTCTGGTGGAAATAATTGTACCTCTGAAAGGGTCGTAGCGGGCATCAAAAATTAAGGCTTCAAGAGGTTTTTTTACATCTCCCTCTGGAGGGGGAAGCAGATTGACTACAGCTTCAAGGATTTCTTCCACCCCTTCCCCGGATTTCGCTGAGCAGAGACGGATATGCTCAGGATCAAGTCCCAGATCTGCTTCAATCTGTTCTGCAACTGCTTCAGGATCTGCTGCAGGCAAGTCAATTTTATTGATAACAGGAATGATAACCAGGTCTGTTTCCATGGCAAGGTAAAGATTGGCCAGTGTCTGGGCCTCAACTCCCTGGGCAGCATCAATAAGCAGCAGAGCTCCTTCGCAGGATGCCAAGGCCCTTGAAACCTCATAACTGAAGTCTACATGCCCGGGTGTATCGACAAGGTTAAGAATGTATTTTTCCCCGTTTTTAGCCTGATATGGCAAACAAATGGTCTGGCTTTTTATGGTAATGCCCCTTTCCCGTTCAATGTCCATATCATCGAGCAACTGATCACGGAAATCCCTGTCACTTACCATTTTGCAGGTCTGGATAAATCTGTCTGCAAGGGTGGATTTTCCATGGTCAATGTGGGCAATAATGCAAAAGTTTCTAATGTTTTTCATTTGATTAGTAATAATTATTTAAGTGTATCCTGCCAAGTACTAATGGTCTGTTACTGCAAATCAATGCAGTTCTCCTGGAATGTTGTTAACTGGGAAATATGACTTGACGGTTTATCAGTTATTATAAAAAAAAGAAACACTTCAAACGCTGAAACACCCTGTATGCAGGACGCAGCAAAATATCATTTTTAGCATAAATGTTTGAAGATGAAAACAGTAAATATGGGCACATGGGCAGGCAAATTAGAGAATAGCATGAAATTACGTATAGTTGATTAAAATTAATAATAAAGATCAACAATGAAAGGGATTGACCTTTCAGGCGCTTTTATTAGAATGTGCCAGCATGAAAGACAAGCCTGAAAAGAAAATGAAACCTGTGCAAACCAAACAACTGGTGAGTATGCCGGATGACAAGAATCTCCCGGTAGCAAGTCACACTGGTTTGCAGCGTTACCTTCAGGAAATAAGCCAGTTTCCCTTGCTTACCAGGGAAGAAACTGAAGAGTTGGCGGTTCGCTATAATGAAACAGGTGATGCTGATGCGGCATATAAGCTGGTTTCTTCAAACCTGCGACTCGTGGTTAAGGTTGCCATGGACTTTCAGAAGTACTGGATGCAGAATTTTCTTGATCTTATTCAAGAGGGGAATGTCGGCCTGGTTCAGGCAGCAAAGAAATTTGATCCTTTTCGGGAAGTCAAGTTTTCATACTATGCCGCTTATTGGATTCGGGCCTACATTTTGAAGTTCATTATGGATAACTGGAGAATGGTCAAAATTGGAACCACACAGGCGCAACGAAAACTTTTTTTCAGCTTGAATAAAGAGAGAAAACTTTTAGAGTCGCAAGGATTCCAGCCGGATACCAAGCTGCTGGCTCAACGTTTGAATGTGAAGGAAACTGAAGTTATTGAGATGAGCCAGAGGATGGATAACTGGGATGTGTCCATGGAAAGCCCTGTCCGGGAGGATTCAGATGATGAACAGAAGGACTTTATTCCACATGCCGGGCCAAGTGTAGAAGAACTCGTGGCCGGTCGGGAGATTAAGGAACGGATGTCTGATATCCTCAATGAGTTGCAGAAGAGTCTGAATGAAAAAGAACAGATGATACTTCAGACCCGTTTACTGAGTGATGAGCCCAGGACACTTCAGGATATAGCAGATATTTTTGGCATTTCACGAGAGCGGGTACGACAGATTGAGGTGAATCTGCTTAAGAAAATGAAAAAATATCTTGAAAACGAAGTGCCTGACTTAAGGAATTTTTTTGGTACAGAAGAATCGGAGTAAGGCTGGAATATACAGATTAAATCCTATTAAAAGATTCTACTGACGTAGCACTAAAAATAGTAGAACTCAATAGTGTCGTTCCCATCCTGTAAAAACAAATTAATTTATAAAAGCCTAACAGACCAGTGAATATCCCAGGAAAATTTCATCTCTCAATAATACTTGCATGCGTCATTAGTGTGTCAGGGTATGAGGGTTTTGCCGGTGATATTCCCGTCACGCCACATGACCTTCTTCCTGAACAGAAAATTGAAGTGATAGGAGAAGATTTACCACAGTGGAAAACTGTCTGGGATGAAGCAAGAAAAAATGCCTTGCAGGGAAATTTTGAAGATGCACTCCGCTTCTATAGAGCACTTTTGCTTTTGAAAAGTAATCTTGAAGAGGCACGCTGGGAGATGGCAAGGCTTTTAATGCACCTTAAGCGCTGGGATGAGGCAGCAGAACTTCTTGAACTTCTTATTGGTTCAGAACCGGAGAGTACTTTGTATCTCAGTTCTCTTGGTAAGGTAATGTGGGAGATGGAACAGTATGAAAGGGCGGTCGATCTCTTTAAGAAAATATATTTAAGCAACCCCACTGACCAGATAGCCCTGGCGGGACTGGTAGAGGGCTTGACCAAACTGGATAGAAAAAATGAAGCGATCCCATATTTAGAGCAGCTCAGCAGACAGGAACCAACGAACAGGGGTGTGCGCAGTTATCTCGCTAACCTTTTTTTTGATCAGGAAAATTTTGAGAAAGCGAGACCACATTTAACAATACTGGCCAGGAATGAAGAGGCTGAACCCGAGGTCCTGTATAAAACGGCCAAAACTTATGGGCATTTAGGTTTGGAGCAGGAGGCAACTGTTTACTGGGAGCGCCTTTTGGCACGTGAGTCTGAGAATCTTGAAGCACACACTTTTCTTGCCGGATATTATGAAAAGGCAGGACAGCTTGACAGGGCTCTTTCTCATTTAAAAGCTTTGGTTGATTATAAACAAGGTGATGCGGCGTCATTCGCACATTTGGGTGAGACATATGAAAAGACAGGCGATCATGAAAAAGCTCTGTTTTATTACGAGAAATATTTAGATCAGTTTCCTGAAGATCGTTCTGTGAAGCGACGCTTGGAGAGCATAATTACAGCCAGTAGTAGTAAGAAGAAACACCAGGCTTCACTTGATCACTATTTTGATACCGACAGTGAAACAAAATCTGCAAGCCTCAGAAAAGTCATAATGCAGTACAAGGCAGAAGGACGCTACCAGGAGGCTATACCTTTATACAGACAATTGTTAGAGCTTTCTCCCAACGATCCGGAGATTCTGGCAACTCTTGCCGACGTTTTATTGGCAGTAGGCGAAGATAAAGGCAAAAGTGCAATGACCAGATATCTCTCGAATATTGCTCCTGAAAATCTTGCCGTTTATCGTTCCATGGCAGAACTGCTAAGGAAATTAAAACGGAATGAAGAACTGATTGAAATTCTTCACAAAATCCATGAGATTGCCCCAGAAGACAGTGCTGCAATTCAGGAATTGGCCATTTTATATTTGGGTAAAAATAACCTTTCTATGAGTCAGGATTATTTTACAAAACTTTCTGAAAATGACTGCAAGAACATTCAGTGTTTACAGGCTAGAGCATTACTTTCAGAAAAAATCAACCTGCCTGAACATGAACTGCGAGACCATGAGGCATTACTTGAAAAATATCCTGATCGTTATCTGGTTCGGCTTAGAGTGATAGATTTAGCTGCACGTATGGGGTTACTCGACACAGCAGTGTATCATGCCGGTTATCTGAGAAATATGCCATCAATAGGAGAAACCCCTGAGTTGAAAATTTCTCTGGCAGATGCGTACAGAGAATCCGGTTATTTCATGAGTGCAAGAAAAAGATACCGGAATATTGTTGAAAAATTGTCGTTGAAAAAAGATGTGGAGGCCGAACATTTTCGTATCCGTTCCTGGTTGGGTATTGCAGAATCGTATAAGGAGTCAGGCCTCTTTTATGAGGCTGAACAAACTCTACGGATGGCTCTTGCTGCAGCAGAGTATCGCAGCCCTATTTTAGAAGCGTTGTTTGAGCTTTCCCTTGCCAGGGGTGATGTGGTCCTCGCTGAGATCTGGCTGCAGGCAATCATTCATGAACTTAATAGTTTGAGGCCTGATGTTATTCCACAAAATGATTATGTATGGAAGATACATATCCTCAGGGCAGAAATGTTTAATGTTGTGGGTGATTACGGACAGGCAGTTGAGGAGAGCAGAAAAGCGCAAACTTATCTGGATAAATATGGGAATGGAGATACCAGCTTTAAAGATTTTTTTAAATATAAAACACCTGAATTCATAGTACGTATAAATATGGCTGCAAATCTTATGTATGCCGGTCAATATACAGAAGCAGAAAAAATAACACTTGATCTGCGTGACAACTATGGGATGGAGGCGGAACCCTATGTCTTGCTTGGGCAGATATATCAAAATTGGGGGAAATATTCCCAAGCTGACAAGATTGCTCTCGAGACTGATTTTTTTACCAAAGAAGACTTTGGCAGGCAGCTAGCCCTGGCAAAACTCTACAGGAAATATAACAACCTGCCTAAATTTCTTGAATTCTCTGTGGCTGCTGGACAAAGACAATCCAACTCTCTGGCAGCACAGCGTCAGGTTATAGAAGCAAGAATATTGAATGCAGAGTATGCGGCAGCAGGTAATACACTTGGTCAGCTGCAAAGAAGTTATCCAGACAATTCATGGTTTTTGTCTCGTCAGGTCGAACTTCTGGCCAGGATTGGCAATTTCCAGGATGCACTTACTATAAGCGACGTGATACTTTCGGAAAATCCTGCACGCCGGGATATAATACTGTTGAAAGCCCGTATCTTATGGGAGTTAAAGCGCTGGAAGGATTCAATTGCGCTTTATGAGTCAGTTGTGCATCCTCCGGTTGAAGACATTCTTGCAAGGGAAACAGAGGGGATGATTTTAACCTCGGTGGAAGACCAGCCGACAAGTTCATGGTGGGAAGTCATGACTTTTTCAAAGGAGGTTCCGCTCAGTATCTCTGATGTTATCATGTCACCACTACATGTTGTTGACTTCTCAGAAAACAGTCAGGCCGTAAATTCAATGGCAGCGCCATATTATGCTTTGTATCGTTGGCAACAAAGGTTTAATAAGGAGTTGTCAGTCAGACGCTCGGTCATGCGCTGGGAATACCATCACGCTGCAAGTATGCTTGAAGATGTAATTAAGGAGTATGGCAGTGACGAATTTTTACTTTATGATCTTGCGGGTCTGTACAGCAGGCAGGACAGGCTGGGGGACGAGGCCCTTCTGTACCAGCAACTCGAAGCACAGCGTACAAATTTTCCCGGACTGGCGGATGCTGTTCAGAGAAATAATTTAAAACGCCGGCCGCAGACATTTTTAACCTATACTGTGGAGGAGGATGATGGCTGGGCTGGCTATAAGGCTGTCAAACAGGAGGTTATGAATGTCGGAGGGTGGTACTTTCCTGACACCAGCCGTAAATGGAGTCTGGATATTGCCAGGATAAATTATGAATCAACGAATGATGAACAGGGAGTGAGGGCCTGGCGCAGTCTACTGAAATATGATGCAAAAATATTTCAGGCAGTAACCCTGTCCCTTGGTGGCGGTATAGAAGATCTGGGAAACGGCCAGGGTACCACACCTCTCTTTTACGGTCTCATTAAAGGGGAAATAGCCGATGAGATAAGAGCTGTCTTATCTGTAAAACAGGACGTAACTCCTGATACTCTGGCCAGTCTCACGAGAAATATTAAGAAAAGGGACTATAAATTTGAACTTGTGTTTAATCTTTTTCCAAGAATAGTTCTCGGCGGCTATCATGATTTTATAGACTATTCAGATTCCAACTGGACGAAAAATACTAATTTCCGGGCATCTTATATTTTTCTTCCGGAACCGACATTGTTAGAAATCAGTTATAATTATGATTTTTATGACTCCAGAGACGGTCAAAATCAAGCCCAAGCTCCTGCAGCTGATGGGTTTGCTCTGAATGATCATCCCTACTGGTCGCCTCAGGCTTACTGGATTACAAGGTTTTCTTTTAATTTTAAACACCAGTTATCAAATGATGCCCTTGCAAGAGGAATTCCCAGTTATTATACAATAGAATATTCTTTGGGATATGATTCTTATGATAATGATCTTCATGAGTTAAAGGGTAGTTTTAATATTGAGATAGCAAAAAAATATATTCTGGGTGCCTCGTATGGATATGTTGATATGGATGTTTTTCAACACCACGAGACTTATTTGACTATAATGTATAGATGGTAAGAAGCCTGAATTTGAGAGTAAGCTTTTAAAAAAGGATTACAATATGATTGAGAGAATGCCCATATCAAGAATGGGTTTTGATAGATTGAGAAAAGAGTTGGATAATCTGGAGCGCCGGGAGCGCCATGATGTGATCAGGGCTATTGAGGTAGCGCGTGAACATGGAGATTTAAAAGAAAACGCTGAATATCATGCAGCCAAAGAGCGCCAGGGGCATATTGAGGGCAGGATACTTGAATTGAAGGATAAACTGAGTCGAGCTGAGATTATCGATTGCTCTGAAGTTAATTGTTCAAAAGCCGTATTTGGCACGATTGTTACCATGCTCGATCTGGATGAAGACGTTGAAGTTTCTTACCAGTTGCTAGGCCCTGAAGAGTCTGATGTGGAAAAAGGGGTTATTTCAATTCAATCGCCGCTCGGAAGAGCTATTCTCGGTAAAGAGATAGGTGATGAAGCGAAGGTTGTTACACCTGGGGGAATTCGTGAATTTGAAATAATGAATATAGCAGCACCTGAAAATGACTGATTACTAATAATGTTTTTCAGCAGATACAGTTTTCTCCGGCAGTGAATTTTATGTGTATTGAGATTACGGCTGGTGAAGCGGTGGTAAGCTGAGATTGTTGAGGAAAGAAGTAAGTTTGTCAGGCATTAATGCCGATGAGAAACATATTGCTGATCTGTTTAGCTGTATCTTCGATATCATAGGGAGGTTTGGGAGACAGAACCCAGAGTCTTGTCATTTCATCAAGAGCACCGAAAAAAGCTCTTTTGGCTATCCCTGGTTTTACGTCTTTTCTGAAAACCCCTTTTTTCTGGCCCTGGCGGATGATGTCCGAGATAATATCAACATATTCGCTGAAGATGGTTTTACGGTATTCCTTTATTAACTTGTGACTTTGCCGTAGTTCCATCTGAATGATTTCAGCCAGACTTTTATTTTCTTTAGCCATTGAAAGGTGCTTAAGGGCGAAAACCTCTATTTTCTTTTGTGGGTTTTCTTCCTGGTCAACAAGTTTTTTGGTTTGAGTAATAAACTTTCCAATTTCCTCATCAAAAACAGAGATGAGGATGTCAAACTTGTTATTGAAATAAAGATAAATTGTTCCGTCCGCCACTTTAGCGGCTTTGGCAATATCAGAAATTCTGGCACTGAAAAAGCCTTTTTTGGCAAAAACCTTGACCGCGGCGCGAATTATTTTTTCATGTTTGTCTGAATTTTTCATGAATGATTACAGCATAAAGCAGATTATTTTTTATAAAAAATAAACATTTTATTATATGAATGGTTATTCATTAAAGGCGCATATGATAGAAATATAACTAATGGATGTCAAGGCAAAAATTGCATTTTTTATATTTTATAACTGACTGACCATTCACAATATCTTGACAAAATTTGAAGCATAAAGGTAGTTTGGTGCATAAATGCAACTGAGTATAAGGCAATATGAACTATTTTCTGCTTCAGAAAAAACCTATTATACCACATTGTGGTACTCTTTTTTTCTTTTGGGGAGATGGACCAGTAAATATCAATTAAGAAATATTTAAATATAGGAAGTATTTGCAAACATTGACTGAAATCAAAGAACTTGAAAGGAGATTAGCCCTATGAAAGTATTGGTTATTGGTTCCGGTGGCAGGGAACATTCTTTAGTTTGGAAATTGAACCAGAGTGCACGTGTGTCAAAAATTTACTGTGCCCCTGGAAATGCAGGGATCAGCAATATAGCTGAATGCGTTCCGGTTAGTGCAGAAGACATAAAAGGGCTGCGAAGTTTTGCTCTGAAACAAAAAATCGACCTTACCATCGTAGGCCCTGAAGTCACGTTAACCCTGGGGGTTGTCGATGCTTTTGAAAAAAAAGGATTACGTATATTCGGGCCGTCAAAAAAAGGGGCAATACTTGAAGGCAGTAAAGTTTTTACCAAAAAATTCATGAGGGATTACAACATCCCGACTGCCGGTTTTTCGGTTTTTCGTAAGCGTGAAAGAGCAATTGAATATGTCGAACGTATCGGAGCCCCGGTAGTCATTAAAGCTGATGGTCTGGCCGCCGGCAAAGGTGTGATTGTGGCACAAACAGTTCAGGAGGCCATTGATGCAATTGATGTGATTATGAAGGATAAGGTGTTCGGTGAGGCCGGTAATCGGGTAGTCGTTGAGGAATTTATGACAGGAGAAGAGGCTTCATTTCTGGCATTTACCGACGGCAAAACAGTCCTGCCCCTGCCGACTTCCCAGGACCATAAACCAATATTTGATAATGATAAGGGGCCAAATACAGGCGGAATGGGGGCATATTCTCCGGCGCCGGTAGTTACTCCTGCATTGGAAAAGCAGGTTATGCAAAAGATAATGCTTCCGACTGTTAAGGGGATGGCAAAAGAGGGGCGTCCCTATAAGGGTGTCTTATATGCAGGTCTGATGATAAAGGACGGCAAGGCCAAGGTCGTAGAATTTAATTGCCGTTTTGGTGATCCGGAGGCCCAACCACTTCTTATGCGTTTGAAGACCGACCTTGTTGATATTGTTGAGGCTGCTATTGATAACCGGCTGCATACCATAAAAATGGACATAGATCCAAGACCTACTGTGTGTGTTGTAATGTCATCAGGAGGTTACCCGGGGTCGTATGAGAAGGGAAAAGTTATTTCCGGCCTTAATAAGTCGGCTAAACAGGGATCTGTTTTTGTGTTTCATGCGGGTACCGCCTTGAAGAAGGGCAAGACAGTTACCGCTGGCGGCAGGGTATTAGGAGTAACCGCCATCGGTAATGATCTTGATGAGGCCATCGGTAATGCCTATGAAACTGTTGCCATGATTAAATGGCCAGGCTGTTTTTTCCGGAAGGATATAGGAGCTAAGGCGGCAAGACATACAAAATTAAGCACTACAGCAGTTTCCGGTATTGCCCGGGTCGGTATAGTCATGGGCAGTGACTCTGATTTACCTGTGATGCAGTCCGCAGCCGATTTTCTCAATTCAATGGGGATATCCTGCGAGATAAAGGTTTCTTCAGCACACCGTACCCCTGAAGCTGCCAGCGATTATGCCCGGACAGCAATATCAAGGGGGGTGCAGATTATTATTGCAGGTGCCGGGATGGCAGCTCATCTGGCTGGAGTACTTGCCGCCCATACTAACATCCCCGTGATCGGTGTGCCCATTGATGCTTCATCTTTAAATGGCCTGGATGCCTTGCTGTCAACAGTTCAAATGCCGCCGGGTGTGCCGGTGGCTACAATGGGAATAGGTAAAGCCGGAGCAAAGAATGCAGGAGTGCTGGCGGCCAGGATACTGGCTCTTCATGATAAAAAAATAGCTGCGAAGCTGGATGCTTTTAAAAAGGAAATGGCCAGACAGGTAGAAGCAAAAAATAAGAAGCTGCAGACTCATTAGAGAGCATGGATAAATCCCAACACAATAATCATATTGTTGGTTATCAGCCCTGTTCTGTGGCAGACTTGAACAGGGCTGTTGCTGTTTTAAACAAAGGAGGCGTAGTAGCCTTTCCAACAGAGACCTATTACGGACTTGCGGTTGATCCCCTGAACCCTCTGGCGCTGAATCTCCTGTTCTCTCTGAAACAGAGGGATATTGCCAAACCGATCCTGACCCTGGTTGACGATCGGGAGTCGTTATCTACCCTTGTACACGAAGTTCCATCTATATATTCAGGGCTTATGAAAAAATTCTGGCCAGGACCACTTACCCTCATCTTTGAAGCAAAAGTAAATCTTCCCGCTTTATTAACCGCTGGCACCTCAACAATTGGAGTACGTCAGTCGTCCCATCCTTTTGCCCGGCAACTCCTGCGTGCTTTCGGAAGACCTATTACTGCAACCAGTGCAAATATATCCGGCCAAGATGCAGCAGTTGATCCCTATGGGGTGAAAGTCCAGTTCGGCAACCGGATTGATATGGTTTTTGATGGTGGAAAAGCACCCGGAGTTTTGGGGTCCACCATTGTCGGGCTTGATGGGAGTAGACTGAAGCTGATAAGGGAGGGCATTATTCCCTATGAGCTGATATTGAGAACAGTTGAAGATGGTTCCTAGGGAAGCGAGATACGCTTGAAAAAATTTGACCCCTTTAATAATCGTCTGGCTAGAAATATCCGCAATGGGCTGTCAAAATCATTTCTTGAAGCCCTTATAGAAAGAAATCTGTCTTTATGTAAAAAAAGAGCTGACGGGTTTCTGGAGCAGGACCTGGAGCAAATCTATCAAGTGTATATCAGGACACGATTAGAAAAATATGATGAAATATTTGCTGTGGTTGAACAAGGGCAGATAGATGATGAATTGCAGCAGGCAGAAATTCTTTGGGAGTATGAACTTTATTTTGAAATGCATGAACTGCTGGAGGATATCTGGAAGAATGCTGAAGGGAACAAACGCAAGGCATTGCAGGGTCTTATACGGGCAGCCGGCATGAAAATTCATGCAGAGAACGGCAACTTTAAAGCCGCTGCTGCAATGGGCCGGAAGGCACAGACAGCTCTGCAGCTTTATGGAAAAGTGCTAATCCGTTTTCATAAACTTGAATCCATACTGGCAGAGATCCAGAATACTCTTGCCAATATGGATATTTCATTTCAGGAGTATTGAGCGTTTTCTCCTATGTCTTATGAGTCAAACTGTTTTGATGAGCAGACAAAAAAATTATTTTTTATCAATTTTGCAGGTATTGATCCCAAAGGGCAGATAAACTGGGCAGTGTCCCATTGAAGCAGTAATAATGGGGATGATGCCAATGAGTCCCCACCAGTTTTGAGCCACAAGTCCTACAATGATAATAGCAATCCCAGCCGCGAATCGAAAAATTCTGTCGGAGTCTCCTATGTTTTTTTTCATACTATTCTCCTAATTCAAAATTAATTATGAATAACATTTAGCTTTTATTGTTTTTGTTTATTTCTTGTTTT
This sequence comes from Thermodesulfobacteriota bacterium, assembly GCA_042576125.1. Lineage (GTDB taxonomy): Bacteria > Desulfobacterota > Desulfobulbia > Desulfobulbales > BM004 > BM004. Next base: position 20,308 of record JBHPCH010000005.1, on the reverse strand, counting down.
AAAAAATATAAGCATATTCACGAATTGCGCCACTACCCCATAGATTGTAAAGCCGACTCCGAGCAGTAAAATAAAATCATAAACAAGTCCAAAGCCCTGGGAGGAAAAATAGATAAACAGAATACCCATGCCGATTGAAAAAAAAGAGCCCAGGATACTCATGCGTTTCATGTTTTTCAGATGAGCAGCCTGTTTTGTATGCAATTCTTTTTTTCTTGCAAGAGAGTCGATGCAGCTTTGCTGGCAGGCAATGCCTTCTTCGGACTCCTGGGCGCATTCATGGCAGATTACTTTTCCGCAGGCCTGGCAAATGGCTACTCCGTCTCTTTCCGGATGATTGTAGCATTTCATGGTGTAACCCCAATAAAGAGATTCAGATTTAGGACAGTTGTTGGAAGTTATTAATTACAGTTGTTATATATATAAACATTTTCAAATGGATTGAAATGTATGAAATTAATTGCACGCTGTATATAGTTTGGCCAGCCATTTTTACATGGGATACTTGCAGGATAGTCTCAAAATGACAACATATATTTAAATTATTAGTTGGATAGACGTTTTATATGCAAACCGATATACAATCTTTAATGCCCGTTGCATCTTTCTCAAAGGCCGGAAATATTTTTCTGGTAATTTTGCTGGTTATATCATTTGTGGTGGCTCTTTCGGCTGTCGTAAATATTTATAGCCGCAAGCCTGTCTGGCAAAATCTTACAACAGGGATGATTGTTGCAATTACGCTTCTGTTTATTGGCGGTTTTTTGTTGATATGCTGGTTCCATTGGCAGATATATCTGAATCTGCCTCTTGATGTTCCGGCCAACCTCGTGGACTGGTTAAACCGTCAACTTGAAAGCATGAATAGAAGCAGTGCCTATGGTATGCCTCTTTATGATCCGGCAAACCCTCCACGCTACAAGATTCCTCTCTGGATAGAGAATGAGAAATACTACTTCTGGTTCATGTGTTATGCAATAATGGCTCTGCTTGTCCACCTGCGTTCACAGAGCCATCGGTTCCGGGGAGTTCTCCACCTTTTTCTTTTTGCCCAGGTCGCTGTTCTTTATTTTTTGGCAAACCCTTTCAGTAAACCGCTGCCGCAGTTTTTCAATGAGATTGGTCCATGGTATGTCTCCGGGCAGTCAGCTATGCATAAAGCAGGATATTTTATGCGGCTCTATCCCAAAATGATTTTTTATTATAATGCTGAGTATATGTGGTTTCATCCACCGCTTCTTTTTATTTCATATGGCTCCATAACCATCACCTTTATTGCATCTGTATTTATGCTCATTAAAAGGGACCTGCTGATTGAGAAGATCGGCTACGGGTATGCCAAGCTTGGTTTTTTTATGCTTACTCTCGGCATGCTCCTGGGATATCCATGGGCCCTGAAGGCATGGGGACCCAATTGGTGGTGGGACCCTAAGATCTGCAGTTCTTTGATGATGTGGGCTGTTTTTTCCACCTACCTGCATACAAGGTTGTATGCCAACAAAAAAGCAATGTGGTATTTTACTTCAATTCTGGGAATTATATGTTTTCTGGCCATGATATTTACATTTCTGACCTCTTTTTATTTTCCCGGTGAGCATACGTTTCAATAGAGGCTGGAGATTTAAAACAGACAGGTGTAAGTGTTGGAAGTTATAAAAAAACAACGCGACAAAAACATGATGAAATTTAAAAGTTCATATGATTTTTACCTGATTCTTGCCACTACTATAGTGTTGTTTGCCATTTGCCTGATCAGTATCTATGGCATGTTCTATTTTAAATTTGCCCAGATCCATCAGGTGGCTCCTGCAGTAAAAATATCATACATGAACCGGATGAACACTGTTGTTGCGCCCTTTGTCATTTGTCTTATTTTATTGCTCGGCATCTGTGTCCCCAAGCGCCTGTTGCCGACTGTCTGGTTGAACCGGGTAACAGTACTTCTCGTCATTTGCGCTCTTTTGACAGCATTTATAGCAGGAGTTAAGGCCAGCTTGTTTTTGATACTTGGCTCCTCCCTGGCCTTACAAATGATTGTCCTTGTCATGGTTCTGGGCGGAAGTAAAAGTCTCAATTTTTACAAAAAAGGCTACTGGGTCCGCCTTGGGTCGTCATTAATACACCTTGGCCTGATCCTTTTCGTGCTTGATCTTTTTTTGTACGAGAGATTAACTTTACACCTGGTTCTTTTCTGGCTTACCACGGGTGCCAGTGTTGCCGGAATGCTGTTTTGTTTTTATGCTGAAGCAGTAGTCGGTCTCATAACAGGCAAGCAGCAATCCTCAGCTGAAAATAATATCTAACAAATTGTTTTTCTTTCTAAAATTTGCTATAAAATTACACTTTTGTCATATCAGTATTTTATTATGAATTCTATAAAATGAGAAATCTGAGATGAAACTGCTTATAAACGTGATTATTGCAATTTTTTTGTGGTCCCCCCAGGGTGCCAGTGCACTCTGCGTCCAGGGTGACTGCACTAATGGCCAGGGAACTTTTGTCCTGTCTGACGGAAGAAGATATGTCGGAGAATTCGTCAATGGAGTTCGTCATGGTCAAGGGTCATTTGAAACAGATGATGGGAAAATATATGTAGGGCAGTGGCAAAAAGATGTCCCGCACGGGCAGGGAAGGCTCATATCTCCGGGCAGAGAAGATTTTGTCGGCCAGTTTGTGAATGGCCGGCGCAATGGACAGGGAGAAGTCACGTACGCGGATGGGACCAGATATAATGGCCAGTGGGCAGATGATCTTCCCAATGGGCAAGGAATAAAGAAAATGCCGGACGGAATTCAGTATTCCGGGGAGTTCAAAAACGGTTTAATGTACGGCAGAAGTAAGATGATTATGCCTGATGGAAACCAGATTAAAATACAGTGGCAAAATGATGTGCCTGCACAACAAGAGAAGAAACAGCCTGATTCAGTATTTTCGACTGTCGTGGAAAAAGGAGACTGGTCAATGGTTTCCACGCCTGGGGAAAAACAGGTTTGGCAGAGTCCTGAGTCCCTGCAAACCGGCGGTCACAAGGCTGTTGCATTACAAGAGTTATCTGTTGCTGCAGAGGGAATTCCACCCCAGAAGGAGCCTCCCATTGAGACTGTTGAATATATTGCCCCTCAGACGTTTAAAAAGAAGCTGCTGACAGTTGAAGAGCAGACGCAAAGAGAAGCGGTCAACGAAATTAAGGTAGAGGAAGCGAAGGAGGTGGCATCTGAAGCTGCCATGCCCTCAAAAGGAGGACAGGCATCGGGGCCTCAGGATATACATGCTTCAACTCCAGAAGTCTCAAAAGCAGAAGAGTATGCCAGCATAGCAAATGTTGCTGATGGGGCCAATATCCGCTCCGCGGCATCATTATCGTCAGAAGTTCTGCGTGCTGTACCACCAGGATACCCTCTGGTTGTCCTGGAACGACAGGAAGATTGGGTCCAGGTAGAGGATTTCAGGAAGAGAAAGGGCTGGGTGCACGCCCGTTTGCTTAATGAAAGTAGAACCGTAATAATTAAAGTTTGGAAGGGGAATTTACGCAGCGGCCCAAGTCTAACTGATGAGATCATCGTTAAACTGGATTACGGGACAGTAATGTCAGTTGTAGAAAAAAGAGGAGACTGGCTGAAGGTGAGTGATTCTAAAAAAACAACCGGCTGGTTGTATCACAAGGTCATCTGGCCTTAACAGAAACCCATATTCTATTCAAACTGCAATCGTTATTTTTTTAGGCGGAATAAGAAATGCAAGAAAAAGATATTCAGCAGAAAGGCAAAAAAACTTTAAGCAGATTTATACCGCTGCTTGTGCTTCTGGTTTTAATATTGATCGCTGTGGGCCTGGGTGCCAGGGTAAAAAATGAAAAGAGCCGGCTTCTGGAAGAAAAAAGTAATGCTGTTATCCAGGAAAGACCGCCGGTCAATGTGGTTGAGCAGGAACTGATTCCAGGTGTAATGCGGGACAGGATGAATCTGCCGGGAATAGTTGAACCGTGGGAAAACCTGGCCATACTTGCTGAAGTGCGGGGGCAGGTCGAAGAGATTCTGGTCGAAGAGGGCAGTCACGTAAAACAGGGTGATTTAATTGCCAGGCTTGACACGGGTGATTACGAGAATAGAAGAAATTCCATCAAGGCGGCATATAACCTGGCCCTGACAAATTTAAGGCGATTATCCGGCCTGCATGAACAGGAGATTATCGCCCAGTCGAGATATGATTCTGCCAAGGCGGAGGTGGATTCACTTGAGGCTGACCTTGCTACTGCGGAGTTGCAGTTGAAAAGGTGTTTTATTACATCATCCATTGCAGGGATTGTGAATGAACTTCCTGCCAAGAAGGGCCTTTATCTTGCCGTCGGGGATCCTGTGGCCACGGTACTTGACATAGAAAAACTCAAGGTCACTGTGGGGATCCCGGAATCAGATGTTGATGCAGTGCGAAAGATTGACAGGTTTGAAATAACGATTGAGGCCTTAGGCAATAAAGAAATAACCGGCACGAAATATTTTCTGGCGGTTGCTCCCGAATCAATGGCCCAGATTTACAGACTTGAATTGGAAGTGGAAAATAAATCGGAAGAGATTCTGCCCGGCATGTTTGCCAGGGTTGAAATAGTCAAAGAGGAATTCCCCGATTCACTCGCCATCCCTTTGTACGCAGTCATCTCCCGCAACGATAAACATTATGTTTATGTGGAAGAAAACAATTTCGCGAAACTCCAGGAAGTAAAGCTCGGTATTCTCGACGGCTGGCGGATCCAGATCACCGAAGGGCTTAAACCGGGGGGTAAAGTCATTGTTGTCGGGCAGCGCAGCGTCGATGAAGGCCAGAGACTCAATGTGGTGAAAACAGTTACCGACCCGGCGGAGATAACCCAGTGATAGTTTCTGATACTGCAGTACGGCAGCGGGTAAGTGTCCTGGTGCTTGCTGCCATAATTCTGATAATTGGTACCTACTGTTATAGAATTCTTCCACGGGAAAGCGAACCGGACATAACCATACCCAATGTTTTTGTCTCCACCAGCTATAAGGGTGTAGCCTCCAAAGATATCGAAACCTCTATTACCATTGAGATTGAAAAAAAGCTCAAGGGGCTTGAAGGGGTTAAAAAAATTCACTCAGTAAGTTCCGAGGGGCTTTCTTCCATTAATATCGAATTTGTTACCGGTACAGACATTGATGATGTCCTGCAAAAGGTACGGGATCGGGTGGATGAGGCAAAAAATGAACTGCCTGCCGATCTTGAGGAGGACCCCTCCGTCTTCGAGGTAAACTTTTCCGAACTCCCCATTGTTGTTTTCTCCCTCTCCGGTACCTGCGGCATCGTTTGTCTGAAGGATATTGCCGATGATCTCAAGGATGATATCGAGGCCATCCAGGGCGTTCTTGAAGCAGAAGTAACAGGAGGGATTGAACGGGAGATCAGGGTTGAGGTTTTTCCTGAAAAACTTGCCTATTACAATATCCCGATATTTGCCCTGCAGGATGCCGTTACCCAGGAGAACAGAAATACATCCGGTGGTGTAATCCGCCTGGGAGAGGGACGGTTCCAGTTGAGGGTGCCCGGAGAATTTGAGAGTCCGGATGAAATCTACCACCTGATTGTCGGAACCCATCTGGGACAGCCCATTTATCTGAAGGATGTGGCCCGCGTAATAGACGGTTTCAAGGATGAAACCAGCCGATCCAGGTTGAACGGCAGGGAAGCTATCAACATCATGGTCAAAAAGCGTGCCGGCGAGAACATCATTGCCATCACTGATAGTGTCGATGAATTACTGGAGCGTGTTCAGCCAACCTGGCCCAGGGGTACTGAGATTACCAAACTCATGGACAAGGCCAAGGATATCCGTAACATGGTGGCAGATCTTGAGAATAACATTCTCTCGGGCCTGGTCCTTGTCGTCTTTGTCATTCTTTTTGCCATGGGTATCAGGAATGCAATCCTTGTGAGTCTAGCCATTCCTTTTTCCATGCTTCTTTCATTTACCGTTCTGTATGTAATGGATATTACGCTGAACATGGTTGTTCTGTTCAGCCTTACCCTGGCACTCGGTATGCTGGTGGACAATGCCATTGTTATCGTTGAAAACATCTATCGTTATCTTGAGCAGGGTGTACCGCGCCTGGAGGCAGCCCAAAAGGCTACATCCGAAGTGGCGTATGCTGTAATCGGCTCCACCCTGACAACACTTGCTGCATTTTCCCCCATGCTTTTCTGGCCGGGGATCATGGGTGAATTCATGAGTTATCTTCCTTTAACCCTGATTGTCACCCTTTCTTCCAGCCTGTTTGTTGCAATGGTAATCAATCCGGCCCTGGCGGCGATTTTTATGAAGGTCAGACCGGCAAATGGAAAAATATCAGAAGCAGGTAATCATCAAACAAAAAGTGCAGAAGAAATTGCCAAGGCTGGAGAAAGTCCTGTTGCAATAAGCGGTCCCATACTCACCTTGTATACAAGGTCACTGCAGCAGGCTTTCAACCATAAAATAGTTGTCATCTTAATTGCTTTCTGTTTTCTCGTGCTTCTTATTCAGATATGGCTTCTCAGTGTCGGCCTGGAGAAGCCTGTGGAGTTTTTTCCCAATATTGAACCAAAGGCAATGTATGTAAATCTGGATACCCCGGAAGGGGCAGATCTGGATTACGTGGATTCTGTTGTGCGTCAGGTCGAAAGTACCGTGAACGGGTATGATGCTCCACAGGATGCTGGATCGACAGTAGATCAATATATGGCCTCATATGAACCGAAGGAACATGAGAAAAAAGACGGTAAAAAGTTTTTCGGCCCGAGCGATATTGCTAATATTGAATATATCTATGCCAAGTCGGTAGTAACATCAGGGCCCGGCATGATGTTTGATCCCAATGCCCCGAATCATGTCGGTATTCAGTTTATTGACCTTGAAGACAGGGTCAGGGCCAGTTCCGAATCCATGGAAAGGATACGTGAGCGGGTGAAAAATATCCCAGGTGCCAAGATCACGGTTGCTGAACAGGAAGAGGGGCCGCCAACCGGGGCACCGATCAATATTGAAATTGCAGGCGATGATTTTCAGATTTTAGGAAGCATTGCCAAAACCATCCGGGAGTTGATCGCAAACATTCCTTTTGTTGTTGATATCAGGGATGACTATGTGGAAGGCACACCTACGGTTCGGGTAAAGCTTGACCGTCAGAAAGCAGCTCTTTTCGGCCTTACTACATCTAATATCGGTACAGCGCTCAAAACCGCCTATAACGGCCTTGAGGTCTCGACTTACCGGGAAGGGGATGAGGATTATGATATCACTGTTCAGCTTTCAGAGACAAGCCGCAAAGTAACAGATGTTCTTCGGGAACTGATGCTGCTGACTCCATCGGGGAAACTGGTACCTTTGACGACCCTGGCTCATATTGAGTTTGCAGGAGGACTTGGGGATATTGTCCGCATTAATCATGAACGTGTTGTGACTGTAAAGGCCAATGTTGATGAGAATAAAATTCCCGGTCCTGTTGCCAGGGCCCAAGCCGAAAAGCTCTTGAAGAGTTTCCACATGCCTCCCGGATATCGTGTTACCTTTACAGGTGAGTTTGAATTCCAGAAAGAGTCTGAGGAGTTTCTTACAAAGGCCTTTGCCATAGCTCTTTTTCTGATATTTCTGGTCCTGGTCACCCAGTTCAACTCTGTGGCGCAGCCCTTTATCATCATGACGGCGGTTATTCTTTCCCTGGGCGGCGCCTTTCTGGGATTAACCGTTATAAGCTCTCCATTTGGTATCATTATGACAGGTGTGGGGGTCATTTCTCTTGCAGGAGTTGTGGTCAACAACGGTATTGTTCTGGTTGACTATATAAATAAGCTCCGGAAGCGTGGTTTTGAATTGCGCGAAGCAGTAGTGGCTGCCGGGGCAACCAGGTTGCGACCGGTTATCCTGACAGCCGTAACAACCATTCTTGGTTTACTGCCAATGGTGACAGGTGTCTCATACGATTTTCACAAGTTGGCTATTTCGTGGGTGAGTGAATCAAGCCAATGGTGGAGTTCCATGGCCATTGTAGTCATTTTCGGCTTAATGGTAGCTACCTTCCTGACATTGGTGGTTGTGCCTGTTCTTTATGTTTCCATTGATGAAAGCAAGGCTGCGCTGGCTGATTTTCGCAGGTGGGTGAGATCTTTTATTCCCGGAGGTTCAGTGACGGATAAGTAGACAAGAAAGGTGAGACAGTCAGAGGAATTGTCCCCCAATTGTTTTACAATTCTTTTTGCCTGGCAACCTCTTCAAGTGCTTTTTTCATACCGTAGTAACGTTTTGCAACTACCTCCTGTTCAGGTGAAAGACCTTCAACCCCGTCTTCCGGAACGCCCTGCATGAGCAGAGACCGTTTCAGGATATCGAGACTGATCTTTATTGCCGGATCATCTTTGGTTGCACCTGACTCCATGGTTGGAATGCGGGCCGTATCATTGGCTGAAGATTTTTCATAATTGAGTAATTCAGGCGGTATTTTGATATCAGGGGCAATACCGACATTCTGAATTTCATCCCCCTCAGGGGTCAGGAGTTTGGAAGTAATCAAGCGGATTGCTTCTCCTGTCTGTATAGGGAAGATAGCCTGCATGTAACCCTTGCCGAAGCTCTTCTCACCTGCGAGCACGGCACGTTGATGGCTTCTTTGTGATGAGGCGATGACTTCCGAACCACTTGCGCTTCCGGAGTTGATAATGACAACAATAGGGTAGGCGCAATGGGAGTGTCTTCACTGAGATCGTCCCTGACTGCCGAAGAGCCACACTGCAAGCGGTTATCCGGGGTCGTGTTGACCTCGAGAGTGTTATCCATTCGGACGGTTGGCGGGGCTACAATGGGCTCGTTGATCTCGGATGGGTTCTTCAAGACTCAGCAGTTCACTGAACTCCAGATGTCACCCTGTAGTATCTGATGGGGCTTGAAGTTTGCCTTGTAACTCATCTGCCTGACATTTTTTATCCAGTATCCAAGATATGCAAACTGTATAGTTTTCTGTCTGCAAAAGTCAATAAGATACAATATGTTAAAGGTTCCCGGGCTTCTTTTCCCTTCTGCCGGATCAAAATAAAAAAATACAATATTAAGCCAGGTGGTGCTTAAATCAACGATAGCTACACCAACCAATCTGGAGCCGATTCTGTAGCTGATTTCAACCGTATTGTTTATGTGATTCAGGAAAAAACCGTTATAATAATCAAGGGCGGAATTGTCATGTTCCGGATATCTGGCAGCAAGGAATTTTTCCAGTAGACTAAGATTTTCCTGACTGCAGGTAAGTGGGGTTATCTCAACAGTAATATCTCGGTTTTTATTCCAGGTTCTTTTCTGGTTTCTGTTGGCCTTGAATTCCTGCGGGTCAATACGGATCGGCACGCATGCCTGACATTCCTTACAGTGCATATCATAGAGGATATTGCCGTTTCGACGATAACCCGAGGCAAGATATGTTCCCATCAGAAAGTCAGGCATTGTATCAAAGAGAGCCTGGTTATAGACAGCCATATATGGCATGCCGTATGGGCATTCGATTGCAGAATGGATAAAGTGCTGATCCAGTTCCGCCTTAATGCGAAGCGCCTCGATGGATAAGGTGTTCTGCTTTTCAGCCATGGGATCGCCCCCTAATACGTTTATTCGTTTGAATCTTGCTGATCAGGGAGGACAGGCTGTTTCTGCAGGCGCTTGTAATAAAAATTCTGGCCGTATAAAACAGACACCGGGTTATGACCGGCTACACGGTCCTTAACCACAAGGGTGGTAACCGGAGCATTGGAGTACTTGGTAAACAGGATATCATGCCCGACACAGAGTCCGACAATGATATTCAGATCTGTTTCAGCACGGTTGAGCAGTCTGGCCTGCGCCACAGGATTACATGCAGGTTCAAAGGTGTCCGGGCGAACTTTCTCTTCTTCGGCAAGCCCCAGTTCAAGCTTGTCAATACTTCCTGATTTGCAGCATACACTTACAGGCTTGAATCCCTGGGCCTGCAGAATGGCAGCAAGCCTGTTTGTCTCGTCCAGCAGTCCTATACAGGTGGCCATGCCGATCTTTTCATATCCCATGAGCTTGGCAAAGGCGATAGTATCTTCCACCCTCGTCCAACGCGCATTGATTGCATCGCTACCGGGTATGGGTTGGTAGCAGAGGCCCTCCACCTTGGCGGCAACACTTGCCATCCTGGCATCTTCAGCATCTCCTTTATAAAGTTCAAAGGCTTCCTTTATGATGTCTTCATGGTCCCTGGTCGGGCAGTTACCCGGTTTTGCTGGAGGGTTTTTCGGATCAGAACTCCAGCAGTTGGTGGAGCCGCTCTTGCGCCAGGCAGCGCTGCATTTACTGCAGGTGAAGTTTGTTTCTTTGCTCATTGCCAATCACTCCTAGTATTCGGTTTAGCTGTATTTGGTGTTCTCTGCATATAAAATGATGCTGTTCATTAAAGCAATATATCAGATTGGGAAATATATTCCTTTATTCCAGTTTTATTATTTATTTTTCTTCTGTTCATTTTTGCTTGCACAAAAACGAACCAAAAAGTGCAGCCGTCCACTTGGTATACGGCTACCCTGTGCTGCTCTAAATAACCGGGCGCTTGCGGAACTCGCCGCTTGCAGCAGCTCAGACAGTCCTCGCGCTATTCCTGTTTTTTCTGTGCTGCTCGGCTGTGTGAAATGGCCTTTTAACAACGGGTTATTCTTTGTGTTTTTGTAACCCATTCTTTTGCGTTGAACATCACAGCTGTTGGAGGTAATAGACGTAAAAACTGTTTGAGGCACCCCTCAAGGGGGTATAAACTTCAGGTCTCCGCCGCAGGCGGACGTGAAAGACGGGTGCCATTTTCTTGCTCCTTCTTTTAGGCAAGTAAAAGAAGGAGGGGGTAAGAATGATTTGTTTGTATCTGAGAAAATCCTTTCCAGCAAATTCATTTAGTCTGAACCGCTCTAAAGCTTTTTACCTACATATTCATTTGTGCAACATACGGGGACTGTTAAAAAAATATTTGGAATCAAGTGATTAAGTGGGTATAGCAAATACTGTTATTTGGAAACACATAGGTTTTATGTAACAGGTAAGCTTATGTTGGAAGTGTGAATAACGGCAATCTTGCAGCTCTGTACGGATATACCGGATAATGCGACACGCGACAAAAGCTGCTTTCTTGCAGCTTTTACCCTCTATGAGGGATATAACTGCAAAATCGCTGCATAATAAATTGTTCGGCTTCTAAAAAAAGAATAGGGCCAGTATCCCTATTTATTATTTTTTTATTGACGGTTGACGTAACGCGTCATACAGTATAGGCATGATAAAATCCTTCAAATGCAAAGATACGGAAAAGCTCTTCAACGACTTGGATGTCAAAAGGCTCAGAAGCATTTCCAGGACTGCAAGAATAAGACTTGAGGTTTTAAATGCTGCCGTCTCTTTAAATAGTTTGCGGGTACCACCAGGGAACAGACTTGAACAATTAAAAGGCAACAGAAAAGGTCAACACAGCATCAGAATTAACGAACAATGGCGCATATGTTTTATATGGAAGGAAGAGAATGCCATTGAAGTAGAGATTGTTGACTATCACAAGGGGTAAAGATATGGCAAAAAAATTATCTCCGATCACACCAGGCGATGTGCTGCTAGAAGAATTTCTTAAGCCGATGGAAATTACACAAAATCAATTGGCGAAAGACATTAATGTGCCGGCAAACCGTGTTAGTCAAATTATTCATGGCAAAAGAGAAATCACTGCAGACACAGCGCTGCGACTCGGAAAATATTTCGGGATTGAGCCTGAATTCTGGCTTAATTTGCAGGTGCGGTACAATATGAAAATAGCCCGAAGTCAAGTAGGGGAAAAAATAGAAAAAGAAGTAAAAACTCATTTTTCTCAAACCGAAGCGCATAATCTTGCAACTGCATAATTGTTAACTGCAATAAATAACGGCAAGCCGAACAAATCACTGAACTTGACAGGAAGAAACAGGGGTGGCTGACGGAAACGCTTCTGGCCCGTCAAGTTAGCTCAAACGTTATACCGCCAATCAGACAAATGTATGAACATCAATAAAGGATAAATATTTTGAGCACAGAATTTTTATTAACGTCATTGGTTGTTGTCCTGATTCCGGGAACGGGAGTAATCTATACGGTATCAAATGGTCTTTTTCTCGGTTGGCGGGCAAGCATTGCCGCCGCTTTTGGCTGTACAGCAGGAATTATCCCTCATTTGTCAGCAAGCATCCTTGGGCTGTCTGCAATACTTCACATGAGTGCTCTCGCTTTCCAAACTGTTAAATATGCAGGTGCTGGATATTTGCTCTACCTTGCATGGGCGATGTGGCGTGAAACTGGTTCGTTTAAATTCAACTCTCCTTCCCATGAAACGGGTTTATGGCCTATTGTGCAACGAGGATTCCTGATCAATATTCTTAATCCCAAATTATCTATATTCTTCTTGGCATTTTTGCCGCTTTTTGTTTCACCAAGCTGTTCATCGCCAACTTTTCAGATGATCATTCTCAGTATTATTTTCATGGCTATGACATTGGTAATTTTTGTTCTCTATGGAATTTCAGCAAATGGTGTTCGTCGTTACGTCGTTAATTCGCCAAGGCTAATACTCTGGTTGCAACGATCTTTTGCTGCAACTTTCGCGGTGCTTGGAGTAAAGCTTGCAATGACAGATAGGTAGATGGCATAACAATGAGAACATGACGGGAAGAAATAGGCGTGGCTGACGGAAAGGCTTCCGGCCCGCCAAGTTAGTTCAAACGTTAGAAGAGGAGTAAAATGAAAAACATATTAAGATTCAGCATGGTTATCATTGCAATATCTTTAATTGCAACTCCAGGTGCGTTTTCTCAGGAAATTAAAGCAAATAAAACGGCAGGATGCGAAGAACTGTATTCCTCTATACAGAACCTGACTTTAATTAAATTACAGAAAAAAGCCCTAACTGTAAAAGTGTTTGAAACCGGCGGGGGCGACCCTGCAATGAACGGGAACAAATTAATACTCAATATTTGTGAATGGGATTATGCGGATGGTAACTGCTATACATGGGAAACCGGAATAAATATTTATGAAGTTAAATCAATCGAAACCAAAGGCAATAAATGTATTATAAAGTGCACTGAGCATCAAATAACAGACGATAAAGGACAAATACAAGCGGTTCCGGTCCAATATGTTATTTCATTTTATTTCGATGAAAATAATCATCTTAAAGATATGATAAATATTGAAAAATAGGACTGCTGACAAGTCGCTTCATGTGTTATGCTTAACTTCCAACAGAAAGACTCATTAGATTCTCTTCTTTCTTATATATTTAACTTACTCATAAGCCAGTTCTTATCCATATAATGGAGGCAATCCATGGTCAAAAAAACTGCACTCATCGCCATCCTTATCGTCATCTCCATCACTCTCGCGGCCTGCATAACCATACATGTCCCAAGACCGGACTCTGGTCCCGGGACGGCTCCCACTCCAGCACCGGCCCGGCCCGAAGCGGTCTCGAATTCAGGGATTAATGCCTATCTGGCCAGCCTGGACTACGATCCCCGGCAGATCCTTGCCGAGCAGGTTGGTGATTCGGTGCTCCCCGCCAGACCGCTTCCCGACGAGAAGCACGACGACGGCAACGCCATCGTCATTGTCAAGCAGGTGAAGCATCATCTCAGCGGTAATCTCGACGATAGCCTTATCCTCAGCCCCACCCACTCGGTGGTCTGGCCCGGGGCCCTCATCAAGGCCGACCAGGATCTCGTGCGGGGAACTCCGACTCCGATTCAGTCCCGTCGTGCTCCCATGTGGCTCAGCGTCGATCTTCCGGGAATCGGCGGGAATGGTGTATTCGCGGTCCATGATCCGAGCTTTGGCACGGTGCAGGCCGCCATTGACAGGGTGCTCGATTACTGGAACGACAACCAGTACCGTGAAGGCTACGTCAGCAAGTCGCGCTCGAAGTACACCTCAACGTTTGTCTACAGCGCCGAGCAGCTCGCCGCCTCTCTCGGTGTGAACTACCTGTCCCTCAAGGGCAGCCTGTCCACGCAATTCCAGACGGCAACTTCGCGGGAGCGCACAGTGGCGATGGTCCTTTTCAAGCAGGTTTTTTATACTGTCTCATTTGATCCTCCTTCGCATGCCGGCGCTGTCTTCCACCCCAACGTCACGCTCAATGATGTCCGGAACCAGATGAGCAGCGAAATTCCTCCCGCCTATGTGAGTAGCGTGGACTATGGCCGCATCCTCATGTTGCGGATCGAGACCAGTGCCGACACGAAGCACTCTGAGATCGAAGGAGCGCTGAAATATTTGGGCGGTCAGGTGAAGGCCTCTGCCGCCCATCGAAAGACTCTCGAGAAGAGCAAGGTTACCCTGATCACGATCGGAGGCAATGCCGAGGTGAACACCCGAGCCGTGGACGCGAGCCGCATTAAGGACCTCCATAAGATAATCAAGGGCAAGAACGCACTGTACTCGAAGAACAACCCGGGCCAGCCGATCGCTTACACGGTCCGCTTCCTGAAGGACAGCCGTCTCGCCAGGATCGGTTACTCCACGGATTACACCGAGTTGGTCTCCGAGCGCTATCCGCACGGCTGGATTGGCTTTAAGCACTCCGGTGCCTACATTGCAAAGTTCTACATGAACTGGAAGGAGGGTGATCAGCAGAAGTCGTGGAAATCGGGCAAGAAGACCGCGGGTTACTCGGATGTTATCCAGCTGAAGGGCAATGCCCGTGAGATCAAAATCACTGCGCAGGCCATGACCGGCCTGGTCTGGGATCCGTGGGGCACCATCTACAAGCTGAAGCTTGATGGGCCTCCCAACAAGGTATACAAGGTGAGGGGGACGACGCTCAAGCGCAAGTGGAGTGTGGTGGATCGGTGATCGGGAATAGGGTCAAGCTTGACATTCTGGCATTCCTTTACCATAAGTCAATATGTCTATCTTAAATCTGGACGGATTTATTTTATTTTTTCTAACAGTGCGGTGCGGCTGAAACGTATGTTCAGGTCTTGCACTTTTTTCAGGCCGTTATTATCTGCGGCAGCAAGAATTTCATTAAATCTTTTTTCAGGAACATGGAAGGCCGGTTCGGTGTAGAGCAGTTTTGCCGAGGGTTTGAGGATTGCTGCAACTTCGTTAAAAAAGCTTTCCGGGTCAGGTGTTTCATGCACCATCCAGAAGGCCAGGACAAAATCGACAGGGGTAGAGATATTTATTGAATCGGGTTTGGCACGGTGGGGAATAATGCGCTTGGCCAGGCCCTTCCTTGTGGCCCGCTTGAGCATGATGTCGAGCATTTCCTGCTGCAGGTCTATGGCAATAACCTTTCCGGTATCCCCCACAAGTTCTGCCAGCCCAAGGGTGAAATAACCCATGCCGCAGCCTATATCCATGACGGTCATGCCTTCATGCACGTATTCACCGAGCAAAGCTTTCGGGTTATGGAAAAGCTTCCGCAGGGGATTGTCGAATGTGTAGGCCAGCCACCAGGGGCAGACGTGATGATCGGGCATAGTAAATAAGTTAGTTTCTAAATCAGGTTTTGGTTTTTTTAATGTTTTGTGATGCTATTTCACGCAGCCGAGCAGCGCAGTAAAGGACGGATAAACGATTCGGCGGAGCGAATGCGACTTTCCGAAGCGTCCGTTCTTTATGAGCAGCACAGGGAAGTCTGCAAAAGCAGACCAAGTGAACGGCTGCCTTTTCTTTGGTTCGTTTCTTTGGGCAAACAAAGAAATGAACAAATAAGTCAATACTCTTTTTTTGCATAACCTCCTTCTTTTGTTTGCCCAAAAGAAGGAGCAAGAAAAGGGCACCCGTCTTTCACGCCCGCCTGCGGCAGATACCTTACGCTTCTCGCTGTCGGAGGGACGTAAAAAAACTCGGTGAAGTTTATACCCCCTTGAGGGGTGTCTCAGACAGTTTTTACGTCTATAACCTCCAACTGCTGCGATGCTCAGCGTAAAAGAAAGGGTTTTTAAAAGCAAAGAACTGTTTTAAGGTGCCATTTCACGCGGCCGAGCACCACAGAAACGACCGAAACAGGAGCTTAAACTGTTTGAGCACCCCTGCGGGGCATAAACTTCGCGAGTTCCGCAAGCGCCCGGTTATTTTGAGCAGCGCAGGGCAGTTCGACTTAGTCGAACCAAGTGAACGGCTGCTTTTTCTTTCGCCGCTTCGCTGCTGGTTCGTTTTCTTTGCACCCTAAAGGGCATAAAGGCAAACAAAGAAAATGAACATCTAGCAACTTAGAGATCAATTGGATGAATTGAAATTAACCCCGAATTTGATCTACAAATTAACTTCTTTCGGATCATCCGGTAATTCCACCACCCTCCACTCCTGATGATCAACATCAAAATCAGCAATTTTCTCCAAGGGAACCTTCAGGTATTTGCCGTGCCCTTCAGCAGCCACTGTGCCGTCCTGCAGCAATAATTCTCCGGTGCCTTCAAAAAACCGGCTGCTGTCCTTGGTGATGCGTCCCAATACACGCAACTCCTCATCCAGCGGCACCGGTTTTTTAAAGCGGATCTGCAGATCAACAGTCACCCCCCAGACCTCTTTATCGGCATGCATCATGATGGCCCGGCCGATCGCTTCATCCAGAATTGTGGAAATGATTCCTCCATGCAGCCGTCCGGGGTAACTCTGGTGTTCTTCCCTGGGTTTAAAGACAGCCAGTATTTCCTTGTTGTCAAGCTCGAAAAAAGAGGTGTGCAGGCCAAAGGGGTTTTTCAGGCCGCAGACCAGGCACATCCTGGAGTTGGGCTGTTTGGAGGTTACTTTATGATGCATTGCAGTTCCTTTAATCAGATTTACTTTTAAAAGTTCCTTTGATCAGATCATTCATGTCCTGTGTTCCAAATACTGTCGGGCAGAGCAGTTCTTTTACATCCTGCCGGAACAGTTCTTTGTCCTTGGCAACATGGGTCCCCAGTACAATCTCAAGATCAGGATATGTTTTGGCAATAACAGCCTGGTATTTTTTCAGGAAAGGGCAGAGGGCTGTCATGCAGTAGGCAAAATGCAGGGCATCGAGCCTGTAATCAGCCAGGGCTTTTACTCTTTTTAGAATTTTTTCAGGTGCTGCCAGGGTGGGGCAGCCGGCACAGTTTATGATGCCGATCAGGTCAAGTTTTTCGTCATTTTTATAGCGTTCAAAGAAACCTCTGCGTTTTCGCATGTCACCCAGACAGACGACAGATGCGCAGTTGGTTTCCTGGATGCAGTTTGAGCAGGTAAGAATTCCTATACGTGCCATCTGTTTCTCCTGTTTGATTCTATTTATTTGCCGAGTACCCGGGGCCAGTTCCTGTCAGCCTTTTTAATATAACCAGGCCTGTCCTTGTTCCATATGCTCTGAACTTTCCTGTTGAGATTCAGGTACAGTTTACCGTCAACAATCGACCAGGCTTGGGGATCTATGTCAGCCGTGGACCCACGGCTTACGGCATACGCTCAGTAGCCTCCGTACTGCGGTGCGAATTTATCAGGACTTTCCCGGAACATTGCCAGATGTTCCTTGTTTGCAAAGAACCACCTGGCATTATTCCATTCATACATATTCTCTTTGTTACCCTTAACCGGGCGGCTCATTGTGAAATAGGCCACAGGGTCATAACCCTTAATGGCTATCCCGTCAGCAGTGACATTGATCGAAGTTTTCGGTGCTGAGCAGGCGCTTAAGGTAAAAGTCAGGGTGCAGATAAGAGCCAGCAGACTGAAGGTGAGTTTTTTCATGGCAGCCTCAAATGATATTAAATTTTTTTACGGCAATTTAACCCTGTAGGTCTTGGAAATTTCATCTGCCCCGTTAACACAGACATCCAGGTCCTTTAATATGCCGTCCTCTATGGAGTAAATCCATCCGTGCACCGACAGTTCCTGCCCTGCTTTCCAGGCTTTCTGCACTATTGATGTATGACAGACATTGGCCACCTGCTCTATGACGTTCAACTCGCAGAGGAGATTGAGTTTTTCTTCTTCATCCTCAATGGTCTCCAGTTTATCCTGATGGTAGCGGTAGACATCCTTGATATGACGCAGCCAGGTGTCAATAAGGCCATAGGAATTTCTCCCCAGCGCCGCCTTAACACCTCCGCAGCCATAATGTCCGCAAACAATGATGTGTTTGACCTTGAGAACTTCAACCGCAAACTGGATAACGGACAAACAGTTTAAGTCAGTATGGATCACCACGTTGGCGATATTCCTGTGTACAAATATCTCACCCGGCAGCATATCGACAATCTGGTTTGAAGGGACGCGACTGTCGGAGCAGCCTATCCAGAGATATTCCGGTGTCTGCTGCTGCGATAGTTTTGTAAAGAAGTCCGGGTCGGTTTCTTTTATTTTTTCAGCCCATTTCCTGTTGTTGTCTAAAAGATTTTTTAGAATTTTCATTTGCTTGGCACCATTTAATTTTGGGGATAATGATGAAGGATCAGGTGTGTGAATTTAACAGGGACATTTAATAAGTGGCGGATGGAAACAAATTGAGCATAGAAAAAGTCAAAAAAACGTAAGATATTCATTCCGGCAGCTCTTGCTCCAGTTTTAAATATTTTTTGTCTTTCCTCTATTAAACTTCTTAATCAGGTTCCCCGCAAGCAGATAAATACTGCTGGCGTAGCCGATGCAGATAAATAGATAGACGGTAAGAACCCACCGCCCGGCGAATCCGGTGTCCGAAACCAATCTGTTGAACAGAAGATAATCAGGGATATGTTGCGCCCCATGGACAAAAGTGATGAGAATAAGGTCAAGGATAAGTAGAAAAAGTCCCATTGACAGGCAGAATAAACCGACAAGTGCAATAAGCTTCCTGTCCTTTTTAAGGCTTCTCAACAGGAAGAAAATGCTACCGCCGCATGCTGAAATAAAAATGAGAATTACGAAAAAAATAAAAGGATTTTTCATGGTGTACTCATTTTTTTTAGTCTGCTCAATGGATTAAAATGATGCATTTTGATGGCAATAATTGTTATTCTTGTAAAGATATAACGATATTCATAGTATGCAGACTTTTCAAGTTGTTTTATTGGCATGATTTTCCGGTTATGAGAGGATAAAAAAATGCGCACCTGTGTAACGCCTGATGGCAATTTTATATACGGCATTCATAAACCTTCGTTTAAGGTTCATAACATGCGGGAAGAAGTTCATCTGCAATCATTGGGCCTTGATGATAATGGCAATCCAATAAATAATACTGCTAATTTTCCTGCTGGAGAAGTAGAGGAACTGCATGGTGAATGGATATATGAGATTCTCAACCCATTTCCCTTTCGGGGTGCTACTTATATAGGAAAGAGCTGGGCAGATTTCAAGGCGGAAGATCCCAGAGCTATAAAACTTCCCAAACCAGTCCCTACATCCATGACACGTTATTTGAGTTGGATTTTGAACAGCAAAGGCAAATCCGGGGATTGTCTGAATGAATCCTTTGCCGGCCTGCCGGAGACCGTCCTTCTTGCTCTTGCATCAACTTCAACTGATCCCGATGATTTAATCCGTCTTGCTGAATTGTCTTGTGAGTTTGTCTATGACCAGGAAGGAAAAGTGCCGACAGGGTTGCGTTATGAGGTGGATACAAAAGGCAGGCACAGTCCGAAAATTATACACCCTGACCTCTTTGAAGCACTGGTGAATAATGCTGCATTACCCGATATTTATAAGGAAATAATGGTGTTGCGGCCCGGTGCCCAGGGAGATAGTGAGATTGTCGGTGAATGGCCCACAGGGAGCGACAGTCACGTATTTGAATACATGCGGCGCAACAGCTATATTCCCTGGGGACATTACGCCTCTAACATGGCAAATGACCTGGTGCGCTATTCCGTTTCAGATATTTCCGATAATGATTTTGAGGGACTCCGGCATCTGTATTACCAGAGAACCTATATCAGGTTGGCTGAGCAGTTGGGAATAAAAATTAAAATCAGGAATAAATGTTTTAAACCTGCAGAGTTGGAGGAACTCAGACTGACTATTATTAAGGAACTTGCTGAAAGGGGAACATCCTCTTTAAAGTTTGATTCCACCATTTGGGGCTGGAATTATGGTTTTGATTTTGCGGCAAGCGGCTATCGTCTGCATGCCTCCCACCAGCAGATTCACCAGCAGTTTTCCATGGTGCCTAAAGAAGTTGTTAGGGCAGGACCAAAACCTGGAATGATTCCTTCTTATAATTGCGGTGACCTGGTGGCTGATTTTGTCAGATCCTATCAGGGGGAGCACCAAAGCGGTTTTTTCGAGGATTATATAAGATCAATCAGGAAT
>JBHPCH010000004.1:0-46165 GCA_042576125.1 Thermodesulfobacteriota bacterium | reverse complement strand
ATTTTACAAGGAAGAGATTGATTACTTTGCAGACAGTCTTTTGGCGCCTGTGATTACTTCAAAATCATGGCCGTCTGACAGCAGTGAAGATACATTTGCAATTCAGAATAAAAACGGCACGGCCTCAGTATCTCAAACAAAAAACGGCACCAGAATGAGCAGAAGGTCGTTGGACGATATAGTGAATGAGCACCCTTCTATGGCGAATGCAAATGTCCTCAAAATTGATACAGACGGCCATGATTTTGAAGTAATCACAGGCGCCAAAAGACTGTTGTCGCAAAACCTTCCAGTGGTTCTCTTTGAATGTCAACCCTTTGAAAATAACAATTATGTTGAAGATTGCCTGAGTACCCTGAAATATTTTAACGAAATAGGCTACAATTATTTCTTACTCTACAACAATTTTGGCAATTTAATGGGCAGATATTCATTATCTGATTTATCGGCATTTAAAAATCTGCTTTTTTTTCAACTGACAACTACTTTATACGGCTTCGATATCCTTATTATGAAGGATGAAGATGTATTTCAATTTTACAAGGAAGAGATTGATTACTTTGCAGACAAGATACCCAACAAGTCGTTACGGCGGACGGCTATCCTCGCTGCCGAACTCTAACAAACGGGTGCAAACCCATTTTGTCGCACTGTATCCAACATACTGAAAGTTTAAACTGGGCGCCACTTTCTAATAGCTTTTATGCAGTAACCTTTGGGGTGAACATCAATATGCGAGCTTAGAACCGTTAGAATTGAATATTCGGCTCTTCAATAGACCCAATTTTTGTAACCTGTATACAACCGTTTTCAAGACTCCAAATCCATAAGTAACGCTTCTCGTGAAATTTATTGAAGAGGCATCTTCAAAATATTTTGACGAAAAGGATATTTCAAAGAACCGGCCCGTATTTTGGTGCACGCGTAAAAAGCAAATATTTATCACCTTATCACCCAGAAACCGAAGTGTCGAATACACCATCGATAATGGTCAGATAGCCGTCCACGTCAAGGTCTCAGGCATGCTGGAAAGTGGCGGTGTTGCCGCCATCGTTAAAAACAATGCGTAAGCTTCCCTAAACATAGACATATCAAAAGTAGAGTTTTCTGGCAGAATAGAACCAAGAGGCTCTTATGAAAGAGGCAATATTATTCTACACGTTTTGTTTAGAAGTTAAAAATACCCACTCCATTGTCGTTGACCTAAATTCAGTAAACATTATCTTTCTTTCTTTTAAACTTAATATATCGGTTTCCTTAAAAGAATAAATATAAGGTTTTTTAATATCATCTGTACTTTGAAAGATACTAATATCATGTGTTTCGTTAAAAATGTCTTTTATGTAACCAGAAATATAAATATCGTAAGAATCATGTAATTCTATTAAGAAATCACAATTTTTTAATTTTTTAGCAACTTCAGCATCAAACAATTCCTTTTCATAACCCTCACAATCGCAAAAAATTAATCCTTTTTCAGTGAAATTAAAATTCATTAATGTCTCTTTTGAGCAAAACCCTTCAATAATAATTCTTTCTTTAACACCATTTAATATTGCCATTTCATTACAATTTTTTCTTGCTGTCTCATTTATATCAAAAGCATAAACTTTGGTATTTTTATTTTTTCTGGCAAAGCCAACTGCATAGTATCCTTCCGCACACCCAATATTAATAATCTCAGAATAAGGAGTGTTGCATATTTGTTCTATCACAGGCAGTATTTCATTCTCATAACTTCCAATCAATTTAGGTAAAATCATAGATGTAAAGGAATATCCCCCGGCATATTTCATTCCTTTAAAAGGACCATTTTTAACCACCAATTCATCCAGCATTTTTTTAAATAATCTTTTTCCTTCATCACTAGTAAAACTATTAATAATAACATTTCGTTCGCTGACCATGAGGTTAGATACGCGTATAATTGTGGCCTGAAAAATTTTCCAAATAAATTCATTGCTAACTAATTTTCTAATTATTAATCGAAATATTTTTTTTAATTTTTTAATCATAATTAATATTCCTTTTTATGTTTCAAAATTATCAATCCTTCTTGGATGTCCGGTATCTCTAATTAAAAAATAGCGGGCGGGCTAACACTGATTTTCTGACTTAAAAGATTTACAGAAATTATCCTCAACCAAGTCATTTCTTACAAAAAAAAGCATTAGCCCCTGAGAAATTACATCCAATCAATGAGTGCTCTTTTCTAAGTTTTCAAAAAACGTTAAGCTGGCACCGAAGTGACTTGTTCCATCCCAGCGGTGGGTAGGATTGTTTTTCATAATCCACTCAAAATCTTGTTTGAATTTAGCATCAAATAAAAAAACGCAAGGAGATGCTTGAACCAAAAAATAACAAACTTAGTTTATTGCGTCAGTGTCAACTGGTTGGGGTCAGTCAATCGTCATTTTACTACAAGTCAAGGCCGACCAAACCAGAAGATATTGAACTGATGCGATTGATAGATGAACAATATTTGAAACTCCGTTTTAAAATATTTTCTATTTTGGCAGGCAATATGGGCTATTGCTTCAAGTATTAGATTATAATATAAGAGCAATACGAGACAATTTAGCAAGAATAATTTTGGTTAGTGTTAGCTGATATGGGAAATCTCGGCCCTTAGTTTAATAAACAATAAATTATCATAAGTATACAATGAAACAAGTGGTAACATTCGGCCTATTTTCCCTCCTTATCTTTATTGCTGGATTGGCGTTGTTTAGCAAACCCACACATGATCATAATTGGGGGGATGACTTTGCTGCATACATTATGCAGGCCAAAAGCATCGTTGATGGCTCGCCTCAAGCTTTTGTTGAAGCCAATCGTTTCACCACGGAGCAATCCTCTTACCTAATTCCGAACGCCTATCCTTGGGGATTCCCCTTAATGTTAGCACCCTTTTATGCCCTTTGGGGCCTAAACCTAGTAGCTTTGAAAGCTGTGAGTAAAATCTCTTACCTACTTTTATTAGTTGTCCTTTGGTTTGGATTTCGCAAAGTTCACCTTACTCCATGGTTTCTTTGTCTGATGTGTCTCTTCACCTTAAACCCATACTTAATTTCTTTCTCAGAAGATATATTATCTGACCTGCCCTTTCTTCTGCTATCAACTCTTTGCATATTACTGATCCAAACAATTGTAGTTGAGAACAAGCATATAGTTTCGAATTTTTGGAGCTATTTTTTGATCGGATTCGGAATTACATCTGCTTTTCTAATTCGTACAAATGGTATCCTGCTCCTTATTACGCTTGGAATATCACAGGTCGTTTCTTATCTCCAAAAGCAATTACAGAGCGGAGAAGCAATCTTAAAATATGATAGACCTACACTTTCCTTAATAGCTTTCCCTTTCTACAAGCGGATCTCAATAAAGTCTCTATTATTACATTTGACCCCGTATGTTGTATTTTTCTGTTCAATCACTTTATGGGGAAGGATTTTTCCTGATGGAGGAGCTTCTTATATAGATCAACTTAAAGACTTTTCCATTCATACACTGGTGAGCAATTTTGTTTATTACTTGAAGTTACCTGCCAGATTCTTTATGGGAATTCCTTACTATAAAGTGCTTTATATAATTACTATTCCACTTGTTATCGCAGGTGCTGCAAGGCGATATAAATTTGATTACCCAGCCATTATATATCTCATATTGACCTTTATTCTCATTAGCATTTGGCCACATCGACAAGGTCTCCGTTTCCTGTTCCCAATTTTACCGTTCTACATATCTTTTGTGCTTTTTGGTCTGGATGCATTTTATAATAGAATGGTATGGGGACAAATCCGAAGACCTCTTTGCTATTTTCCTGTTGCCCTAGTAATCTTATTTTTCGGATTCTGGGTGCTGAATAATACATACTTGAAGGAAAGAAATAATGATAAGATAACAAATGGACCGTTTGGGCCCACCGCACAAGAGATGTTTACCTTCATATCAAATAACACTAAGTCTACCGATACTATTATCTTCTTCAAGCCACGTTTAATGAGGCTTATAACAGACAGACAATCTATTGCGATATATGTTGTTGATCAGCTTATTCGAGGGGATTACCTGTCATTTTATTTAAAAACCAAAGGGGGCCAAGTATCTCAGGATCAATTAGAAAGTCTCATAACAAAGGATGATGTCGGTTTAATTTTTGAAAATCATGACTTTAAGGTTTATCAATTAAAAAACAAAAATCATTAATAATTCGAAGAGGTACACACAAGTTAAGCTCTAATTATTATCCCTATTTGATAGTGGGTCTTCAGTAAGGGAAACAGCGAAACCAGAAAGCATATCATTCAGTTTTCTTAGCCTATGATCTTGTCTCGAAAAAGTGAACACCTAATTTAAGCAGCCCCTCTCAAACGCCTCCGGGGTTTGATAATCTAGGCTTGAGTGGGGCCGCTACCTGTTGTAGCTATAACCGTTGCCATAAAGTAGACGGCCAGCTGTTCAAGGGTCGCTATAAAAAGTATCCTGGTTGAGAAAGACATCTATCTTCTTGAACTATTGCGCAATATTCATGGAAATCCCGTTCGAGCCGCAATATGCAAAGCGGTTGAGGAATTTGCCTGGACCAGCCACCACGGATATGTATCCAGGGCCCGACAGTGGGATTGGCTGTATAAGCAGTTTCTGCTTGGCATGTTTGCCGACAAATTGCTTATTTGTGGTTATGCTGTTCTGTAACTTCCTGGTATAGCTCAACATACTTGGAACTAATACGCTGTATGTCGAATTCATCCATTGCTTTTTTGCGGGAATTTTCAGAGAGAGCATACAATCGCTGCTGATTCTTTAAAACCCATTCTATCCCTCTGGCAAGTTCTTCGCTATCAAACGGCTTTGCAAGATACCCTTCCCTCTCATGTCCCACAACATCCAAAAGGCCGCTTGTGGCAAAAGCAACAACAGGAACACCGCATGAGAGGCTTTCCGATGCTGTCTGTCCAAACGCCTCTTGTTCGGATGGCACTACCATTACATCTGCCGCGGAATAGACAACTGCCAAACTGATTTCGTCTTGAAGAACACCCAGGTAATGGACCGGAAATCCAAAATCCTCCCCTTCATCATCTTTACTGGGAGAGGATACTCCAAAAATAACAAGTTCCACAGACTCTGAATACCCCCATGCAGCCAGCCGCCGCATGGTACTTTTCAGGTGGTAGAAGCCCTTGTTCGAGTCACTTCTTGCGTACAAAGCGCCGAAAAGTACGATCTTTTTTTTCTGTGGCAGGTTGAGCAACTGCCGTGCAGCCCTTTTATCCACAGGCTGAAAGCGTTTGGTGTCTAAGCCATTCGGTATAACTCTCACTTGATATTTCCCAAGCACTTTACTACGGCGAGCGCAATCGGCCAACCAATTGCTGACACACACAATTACCATGTTCGTATTGCGCCAGCTCTTTTTCTTTCGACGCAAAACCTTGTATGAAAGGTCGTGTCTGCGCTTACTCCCAAGTTGTGGGCAACAACCGCATGATTCTTGGTAACGCCCACAGCCGCCATCAATGTGACATCCACCGGTAAACGCCCACATATCATGCAATGTCCATACGATAGGTTTTATTAGTTTGGAGATATTCTCTATTCGAAAAAAACAATCTATCCACTGTAGATGAACAATATCGGGATTGATATTGTTGATCCGACCTGCCAGCCTATCGGGAAGCCAAGCTGGCGTAAACCGATCACCACTTCGCTTAAAGTATTGTAGCACTGGAACCTGGCATATTCTTGGCCGCGCAAAGGCAAGGAGTTTTTGAAAGTCGTTTTGTGGTCCAATGACAAACGGATCATTCCCCTTCATTATTCCTACCAGCATTCTTGAGTCCACCCCTTTGGACCGAAGACCCTGGTGTAGGCGGAAGGCTGCGCGCGCAGCCCCCCCGACGATGTCAGTTGCGTTGACGATCAAGACTTTCATGAAAATACCTTTCTTACAATTCGGAGATTATAACGAGCAATTTCAAATATAGGACAAAGGGGTGCATGGAGAGCTTTTGAACATTTTTCGAAATAACGCATTTTCCCCCAGTCAAAACCTGACTCAGGCTCCTTGCGGAAAACGACCGCGTGGTTTGCCTTTGTCATTAGCGAGCAACCTGGCAATCTCTTCATATTCGTTTTCCAATATGCAGATTTCACACAATTCTTACAAGCGGTTATTTTGACTGGAAATAATGGCCAGGTAAATATGCTCCAAGTCCAATTTTTTTGCCAACCGCGGGTCTTTAAATTCATATTTCATAATTTTTCGGGCTTTTCCGGGAACCGTGCTTGTAAGGATTAGCTAAACTTGGCTAAAGTTTTTCATAGATTATTTGACAGTACCTTTTTTTTAGAAAAGGGAAAAGAACTTCTTGAATCCTGAACCAAACATGTATAACTTCTCCATTGTCACCGAACTTACGAACCAAAGTATAAGGCCCTGTTGTGCAGGAAAAAAGTTTGAAAACAGCTATTTTATTTCTGGTTTTTAACCGGCCGGACCCGACCAGGAAGAGCTTTGAGGCCATCCGCCAGGCTCGCCCTGAAAGGTTATATATAGGTGCTGACGGAGCCCGACCGGAGAGGGAGGGAGAGCAGGCAAAGGTTGATGCGGTTCGAAAGTATATCCTGGATAACATTGATTGGGATTGTGAAGTTAGAACCCTGTTCCGGAAAAAAAATCTGGGCTGTAGAAATGCACCCGTTTCTGCAATAGAATGGTTTTTTGAGAATGAGGAAGAGGGGATTATCCTGGAGGATGATTGTGTTCCCGGACCAAGCTTTTTTAAATATTGCAGTGAATTGTTGGAAAGATACCGCAATGAGCCAAGGGTTATGTGTATTTCCGGAAATGTTTATCATAGCTCAAGGAAGATTGGTAACCATAGCTACTACTTTTCCCGTATCCCACACTGCTGGGGATGGGCCAGCTGGCGGCGGGCTTGGCGGTTGTATGATGCAGATATAAAGTCTTTTCCTGAGTTTAAAAAGAAAAATAAAATAGCACAATTTTTTAAAAAACATGAAGAACAGCAGTACTGGCTTTATATCTTCTCAAAAACTTTTGAGGGCATGTTTAACATGTGTTGGGACTATCAGTGGACTTTTGCTATTTTAAATAATAATGGCATGGCCTGCACTCCCCAAAAAAATCTGGTTGAAAACATAGGAACCGGCGATGATGCGACCCATACCGTTAACTGGCCCGATCAGCAGCCTTCAAAGCCGCTCACTTTTCCATTGACTCATCCTGAGAAGATAGATGTCCTTTCTGATATTGACTCCTTAACAATGAAGGTTCAGTTCATTCCCAGGTCTCTACTATATCGTGCAACCAGAAAGGGCTTTCGCATTTTAAGGAAATGCGGGAAAAAGCTAATACATGTTAATAAATAAAAGAGTCAAGTAGGGCCTTGTGCCTTGGCCTATAAAGAAAAGAGCCATTAAATATGGCGTGGGTGAAATTGTCCTTTCATTTTTCATGTCCGGTATATTTGACAGGCTGATAATTCCATGAGAGCTTATGAAAAAAAACCTTAACAACACCATTAGCATTGTTACTCCAAGTTTGAATCAGGGAGATTATATTGAGGAAACGATCCAGAGTGTAATTAATCAAGCCGGGGAGTTTTTTATCGATTATATTATTGCTGACGGCGGCTCTCGCGATCGAACTGTTGAAGTAATAAAGAAATGGGAAGATCAAATAAACAACAAAAAATTCAAGCCCAGTTGCCAGGGAATTGAATTGAGATGGTGGTCAAAAAAAGACAAGGGGCAGACCGATGCTATTCGTCACACATTATTCGTCCTCAAGGCGATGTCCTTTTTGAATATCTCGAAATATTGCCGACTTTTAAAAAAGGGCAATTGTTCATATTTGTGATATTTTTTCACCCAAGAATTATCCAGCGGAGTGGTTAAAGGAAGATGCCAGATCCTGAAATGAACAATATTTCTAGAGGTTTATCTTTCGCACAATAGTAGCTGGGAAATTATTGGTACTCTCAACTTTCTGCACCATAATTATTAGGAAAAATTTAGAGCCGTTGCCCCATTCTTATCGCTTGAAGATGAACCTGGCTCATTCTATTTTTAAAAAGCCTGCTAATTAGCAACTACACTTATCATTTTCTTTTAACCTTAATAGCTGTTTGAAACTTGTTGGTTAAAGGTTATGATTACAGATGTATATATGGCAGTGTTAAGTATAAAAAGACCTATCCTTTGCCCCTGGTTTATGGAGGTTTTTTTCATTTCTTATGCAAGGCATTAGCGATTGATGGTTTCTGCTATCTTTTTACACTCGTGAATAATTCCTAAAATATCAAGACAGCTCTTTGATATATTAAACCCTGCCCCAATCGGGCGAGGTTTTTTATTTAACATTGCCAGTAAACATATATGATGTTAAAAAATCTTCACAGACTTAAGATTGTGGCAAGAAATTTGAACTTATAAAGCGTTAGTGACTGATCTCATTAAATAACAAAATGCGTATACGTAAGTTAGCAAAAGACACCATAATTATTCTTATCATATCTCTTATATTAATTGTTCTTCCTGAAATAATTCTTCGCATTATTTTTCCAGAAAAAGTTGCTTTTTCGGATAATCTTACTCCTATCTGTGATTTTAATGAAGACTACGGATACATTTTAAAGCCTAACATTAAAATTTCTTTCCGACGAATGAAAGAAAATGGTGGGAATATCATTATATGGCATACAAATAAAAACTCATTTCGTGGAGCCGAATTAAGGAAGAACCCTAAAAAAAGAATAATTGTGTATGGGGATTCAAATATTCAAGCAGAGTTTTCCAATCTTGAAAACACATTTGCTAGGAAGCTTGAAAAATATCTTTCCTCAGATGACTTAACAGACATCGAAGTTGTTAATGCTGGAATTTTTGGCTTTGGCCCTGATCAAAACCTTATAAGATTCAAAAATGAAGCAAATCTCTACCACCCAAACTTAGTTATATTTCATATTTTTGCAGATAATGATTTCGGAGATATTTTAAGAAACAGACTCTTTCGCTTAGATGAGAATGGGGAGTTAATAAGGTCGGATTATAAGTTTACAATTGATGAATTTAATTCACGAAGGAGCAAAACATTTAAATCATTTTATTTATCTAATCTATTAACGTTAAGAGCTATAAAAAAACTATTCCAATCTAAAAATGAGGAAGAACATATCATAGATATATTACAAAAACAGACAGAGAAAGAATATTCAACATATAAAGATAAAGAATCAAGGCCTGGAATGGAATTTGGAGATCATTATGACATAGACATTGCATTGAATCCTGAGCAAGAATCCTCAAAAATGAAAATAAAATTAATGGAAGAAGTGTTAAAAAAAGCTAATTATTTTGCTCGAAGTAAGAACATAGAATTTTTAGTCTTAATTCAGCCTTCGGTAATGGATTTAACAAAAGAAAATTTTTTTCTTAATTACATATACTTTCAAAAATATCCTAATTATCAAAGAACCAACCTTACGAATGCTGTTGAAAAAATATGCGCCTCTCATAACATCAAATATATCAATTTGTTCGAGGTGTTTAAAAACAGTAGTCCTGAACAATTATATTTTAGGGGAGGGAATAATCATTGGAATGACCTAGGACAGGATATTGCTGCCAGGGAAACAGCATCATTAATATATAAACGAGAGATGCTTAATGATAAATATTAAACTTAATCAATATTCTTACCTAAGTGGCAGTTAGTCGATATTAATTATATACTGCTTCATCGGTTTTTTATTTAAGTTACCATTGCCTCGTTTTGTGGCGATTATGTAGTTGATCGGCCTGATTTTTTGTTGACAGGGTGTCCGGATATCCATTATTGGTGAATTTTAGCACGGACGAAAAAAGCGATTTCTTATCAACTTCTTATCACCTCACTGACACCTAATGAAACGCCTGCTAGTTAAGTTGATAAAGAAACTGCCTTCTGGCGAAAGACTTCTGAGTTGGTATGTTCAGTTTAAGCTTAATCTGCGAGTGCGATTAGCGGGCAGCCCGAAAAATTTCTTTACACATATATATAAGTCCAATTTATGGGAAAGCGATGAAAGTGTATCTGGTCCGGGTTCCACGCTTGAGTATACTAAAAACATCAGGAAGCAGCTTCCACTATTGTTCAGGGAGTTTGGGGTAAGCACCATACTGGATGCTCCCTGTGGTGACTATAACTGGTTCAGTCATGTCGAGCGTGGACCATCTGTCCGTTATCTTGGTATGGATATCGTGCAGAATCTAGTTGCCAAGAATCAGTCTTCCTTTGGCGACCAGAATACGGCCTTTTCAGTGCTGGATATACTGACGGACAGGCTGCCTGATGCCGACCTGTGGCTATGCAGGGACGCGCTTATCCATTTTTCCAACCGCGATATTTTCCTGACGATACGTAATTTCCTGGGCAGCAACATTTCGTATTTATTAACGACGTCATATACCAATAATGAGCGTAACATCGATATTCCAACAGGGTCATTCAGGTGGCTAAACTTGGAAAGGCCCCCGTTCAATTTTTGCAGGCCGGAAAAGTACATTGATGACTGGATAGCTGGTTCCCCTGTCAGGCATTTGTGTCTGTGGAAAAGGGAAGATCTTCGCCAGTCTCTTAAGGATAACAGACACTTTAGGTCTTTCGTGAAAGAACAAACCACCTCATGACTTCCATATTGTTCATGACGCAGAGTCCGACTCGTGGGAACCGTCAGTTACTATCGCCCGAAGATTGTCAGCCTCGTATTTATGCCCGCAAGGGTGAAAAGCACTCCGCCGACAGGTATTGCGCCGGTAACATATTGATGTTATGAGGCCCTGTTGACTACTTTGAGACTTTTTACGAATTTATCAGCATTGATGCGCGGTTTTTCCGGGAATTTTTGAGTGGTTCGAAGTCTCGTGAACTCTCTTATCTGAGTCGGTTATGTATTTGATTTGTTGGATTTATTATTGACAAGATCTCCTATTACCCATTATTGGTTGATTTATTGCGACGAGCGGGGATGGTTTTAAAGAACCTCCCCGAATTTTTGCGCGGGCGAAAAAGCAAATACTTATCACCAATAAGAATCAGAAGATAATTCATACACATCTCGTTAACTATGTAAACTTGTCTCTGCTAGTCTATCTGGAAACGACAAACTATGAATAGAGCAGATTAGTTCTAAGATTGAATTTTGCTTCCAGTAAGTTCATAAAACGGGTAGCAGTGGTATGGAACTTATAATAATCAAATAGGCAACCGGTTGAAGCAGAACCCATACGCAGCAAAACACGAATTTGGCAAAGGTAAATAATGTATTCTATGGCTGAAAATATGGGCAAGAACAGAGGTATGCTGTTTTTTTTATTTGCTGCAATATTGCTTATGATT
This sequence comes from Thermodesulfobacteriota bacterium, assembly GCA_042576125.1. Taxonomy (GTDB): domain Bacteria; phylum Desulfobacterota; class Desulfobulbia; order Desulfobulbales; family BM004; genus BM004. The sequence goes on along the minus strand of JBHPCH010000004.1, from coordinate 34,758 downwards.
TTGCCGATATCGAGTGACAGTTTATGGATAGACGAAGGTGTTACTGCATGGTTTGCCTCTCAAGGGACCTTTAAAGATCTACTGGATGCTCTTAAAACTACTTCTATGGCAGAATCCTTGATGCCAGGCTATGTGATCTACATGTGGGTATGGGTCAAAGCGTTTGGTATTTCCGAGTACAGCTTACGATTATCCAACCTTCCGTTCATTATAACCGTATTGTTTCTTTTTACTAAAATTCCCTTAAATCGGGTCTTCAAAAATACTCTTATTTTGTTAACTGTCTTTAGTCCGTTTTTATGGTTTTATATGAATGAAGCTAGATCTTATATTTCGCTTTTTTCCTTTAGTACTACAAGTATTGTTGGACTGTTGTTTTATTTTTATGGTGAATCAAAGCTACAGAAAATCGGACCGTATCTTACTCTATTAAGTTTGCTTATCGGTTCATTTTTTAACATTTCACTCGGTTTTGTTGTATTTGCCCTCATTCCAACCGCTTTCTTTATATATAGAGAAACAAAAAATAAGAGAGAATATTATCTGATTGATTGGAAAATCCCCATTATATTTTCAATCCCCTTTTTTGTAGTTCTCGGCAGCTATTTTTATATGACTGTAGCAGCAGGTTCGGGGGGAAGGCTGCAAGAAGGCACAGGGGGACCAATATTTAAGCATGTTGTCTTCTGTTTTTATGAGTTTTTGGGTTTTGCCGGCCTTGGGCCCCCTAGGATTTTTATAAGAGAATATCCCTCTTTTTCAACATTCACAAGTTATATGCCATTGCTTTGCACTGCTGCTGCACTCATGTCTTTTATTTTGTTTTATATTATTATCTCATACAAAAAAAATGACATGAGCAGCAGGCTATTAAAAAATTCATATTTATGTGGTTTTTTAGCTGGCTTCTTGTCGTTTTTTATTTTTGCATTAGCCAAAAATTTCACGTTTTACGGCAGGCATGTAATCTTCCTATATCCTTTTTTTATCTTTGCCATTACCTATATGGTCAATGAGATTTGGGAAAAGAAATACCTGTTAATGCTAAGATATGTGCTGATCGCCTCCCTATTGTTAATCTTACTTGTTTCTGGGCTGCAGCTCAGATTTAGCCCAAAATATTTTAAAGATGACTATCGGGCAGCAGTTTCAGGAGCACTTTTGTTGGGAGACAATGACGACCCTATTTTTTGGGCTGCTGATCCTTATACCGGGGCCTACTATGGCCTTGAATTTTATGATACTGATTTCAAGTGGCCATTTAAAATAAAGACAGTCAGAAAAGTATATTATGCAGCGAATTGGTCAATTAAAAAAATCAGTGAACGTATCGGTTCGATTGAATCATATATTCTAGTGCTATCCAAAAACGATCTTTATGATAGAATGAATGGATGGTCCACTTTTATCTCCGCACATCCCCCAGCTAAAAAAACAAATTATAATGCCTTCAATGTCTATAAGTTTGAACGGTAATCTATTCAAGGGCTGTTAAAAAGAAACCAGTTACTGTAATTTGGTGAAGTACAGAAATTATTAACTCTCAGTTGAAAGCAAAGAGCTATCGAATCTTTAATCCTCTTATTTCCATATTGAAAAATAAATGATTAGCTTGCCTCCAATTCAATTATCAATTGTAGTGCCGACATTTAACGAGTCGCAGAATGTACAGGAGCTTCTGCACCGCCTTGAAAAGACACTTGGCGCCACGGGATGGGAGGTCATATTCGTTGATGATGATTCACCTGATAAGACAGCATCAGTTGTGCGTGACATCGCACGGGTCGACTCCCGTGTGCGATGCCTGCAGCGGATTGATAGGCGAGGATTATCTTCAGCGGTCATTGACGGGATGTTGACCTCTTCAGCAGATATTATTGCAGTCATGGACGCGGATTTGCAGCACGATGAAACTATTTTGACGAAGATGATTTCAAAAATAGAACATGGTAGGGCGGATGTTGTAGTTGCTACCCGTTATAGTGTTGGTGGAGGTACTGGTGAATGGAACGAGAGTAGGAAGACGATGAGCCGACTTGCAACGTTAGCGAGCCGTTTAATTATTAAACATCATGTCTCCGATCCGATGAGCGGTTTTTTCATGATAAAAAGAAAAATCCTGGATTCGACTGTTTACAACCTTTCTGGTTTAGGTTTCAAAATATTGCTTGACATCTTAGCAAGTGCAAAAACACCGTTGCGTATTGCTGAAGTTCCTTATTGTTTCCGTGATCGCTTCGCCGGCGAAAGCAAACTTGACGAGATGGTTATCTGGGAATACGGTATGCTCCTAGCCGATAAGACTGTTGGTCGCTTTGTACCGGTGCGTTTCTTGTCTTTCGCAATTATTGGCAGCCTGGGTGTTTTAGTTCATATGGCTATATTAACTCTGGCATTAAAGGGTATGGGATTAAGCTTCACGATAGGCCAGTCTGTTGGTACTGGTACAACAATGATATTCAACTTTGCGCTGAATAATATTTTGACTTATCGCGACCATCGGTTGAAAGGATGGTCATGGATTAGGGGTCTCATTAGCTTTATGATCGCTTGCAGTATAGGTGCCATAGCCAATGTAGGCATTGCCACCTATTTATTTGAGAGCCACACTCAGTGGATCAATGCTGCGTTAGCTGGTGTGTTGGTTGGTGCTGTTTGGAATTACGCCGTGACTCAACTCTACACTTGGGGTAAAGGCAGGCGAACGCATAATACAATAAAAAGTTAGGTACGTAGCTGAAAGTTTGACACCTGTTTATAATTTGACAAAACTATAAGTAAGTATGCTTATTTTTTAACATTTGAAATATCCCTCAAACATAATTTTATACCGATATGTGAGCCAATGAAAACAGCATTGATCAATCCTCCCTTTCTCTTCCCGTCAAAAAAAGAAATCACATTTTCTCAATGCTTGGGATTGCGTAGCTTGTCGGCCTATTTGAAAGCAAATGGAACCCCAGATGTCCGTATTATTGATGCACTGATGTTGGGTTTTTCTAATGTCAAACCGTATGCAAACGGTTACATAGTCGGTCTTGAAATAGATAATATATTAAAAGAAATCCCAAAAGATATTGAACTAATCGGAGTCTCCGCTCCGTTCAGCCAACTTGCCTCTGTAGTTCACGAAATTGTTGATCGCGGCAAAAAACGATTTCCAAACGCTATCATTGTTATGGGCGGGGTTTATCCATCCGCCCAACCTCAACTGGCCCTGACCTCAAAAGCGGACTTTATTGTTGTCGGTGAAGGAGAAGAAGCATTAAGAAAAATAGTAAATGGACATTCCCCGTTTGACATTGCCGGCATTTACTCACGTGAATCTATGACGAGCGAACAGTTCCCTCCCGCTCCGGTGATCAACGATCTGGACATACTGCCTTTCCCGGATTATTCAATCCCCTCGATGGATAAGTACTTCATTATGTCGCAAAGAGGCAAGACAGGCAGAACTGCTTCTTTGGTTACCTCCAGGGGGTGTCCGTTCTCATGTGAATTTTGTTCGATAAGCCCAATAAGCGGCCGAAAATATAGACCAAGATCAGCAGAAAAAGTACTTGAAGAAATAGAATTCCTAGTTGACTCTTACGGTATCAAATATCTTGATATTGAGGACGATAATTTTACATTGCAAAAAGAAAGGACAGTTGAAATTCTCGAAGGTATCATTCGCTTGAATGAAAAAGGGGCCGGTCTCACCTGGAGAACTCCAAACGGCGTGCGGATTGATACGTTGGATGAAGATATTATTAAGCTGATTAAAAGGTCAAATTGCTCAGAAATAGTATTGGCTTTGGAGCATGGAGATCCGGAAATGCTTAAGATAATGAATAAAAAACTCGATCTGGATGTTGCGTACAATGTTATAAAGCTTTTGGTTAAACATGAAATACCTCAAATAGGACTTTTCGTCATCGTCGGATACCCCGGCGAGACCCGAACTCGCTTCAACAATTGCCTTAACTACTTAAAAAAAATAAAAAAACTCAACGGAAACATCTCTGTCTGGGTCAATATCACCCAGCCATATCCAGGTACAAAATTGATAAAGCGATGTCAAGCCGAAGGCATAATTGATAAAAATTTAGGCAACTTTTTGATAAAAAAGAATCTGATGAGTACCACAAACGTTGTATCAATAACCACGCCTGACTTCAGCGCTAAAGAAGTTCTCCGAAGAAGAGAACAAATTAAAAATATTTTTTTCCCTCCATGGAAAATCATTGTAAAAAAGTTGGTGCCATACAAGGTTATCAATTTTATACTGGCTTATCAATCTCACACAAGATTTTCAACCTTATACGTAAAACGCAAGAGACAACAAAAAGAGTTATAAGGTTATCATTCACATACGTGAGTTGCCGATACAGAGATATCGGGCCAGGCTTTCAGAAATTTTAACCGACGTTCTTCACCGGGTCCGAGAAAAGTGGGTCCTCTCCGGAGCTGTAAATATTTCATAGCGCCGTTTTGCATAAAGGCGACAGCTTTAGCTTACCAAGGCAAACTGGTCTCACCTTTGAGGTCTATCCTGCAGAAAAACTTCAACGAATTCCTGCTGCAGTATGATGATTCATATGTGCGCGAATTCGGTTACCTCCGGTCGATAATCCCGGAAGTCGTTCAGAATTATCTCAAATGCGGCAGCGAGATATGCATGCACAGCGAATTCCAAAAATGAGCGAATATAATAAATCATTTCCTTACATACGGTATAACCATTGGAATTGGGGATACCAACATCATCAGCTTTATCAATAAGACTGATGTCATCCGCAGATAAACGAGCCTGCGAGACTTCGAAATCCTTGAGCATCTTGGGTTATGGAAAGACAAGATACCCGTTGAATATGCCCACCCGTTTTAATTTCCGAAAAGAATTACGTGCCATAGACCACGGCCGAAGTTTCATAAACTCGCTTATCTGAGTCGGTTATGTATTTGATTGGTCGGATTTTTTTGACAGGGTATCCGGACATCCATTATTGGTAAACTTATAGCGATAAGCCGGGGGCGGTTTCTGCTTCTGTCATCTCCTCTGCCAGGAATCCTGCCATAGCGTTGTCTTCTCAGCCCCAAAAGTCTCCATTATCACACATAGCACTCACCTCCTTGTTCTGCCCATCTGTGGGCACGTCTGATTTTATCAATTGCTGAAGCAGGTTTGGGTTCCCAGTACAAATCAAAATCACACTCAAGCCAGCCACTTTAATACTTTTCAACTCACTGAATGAGATGTATCCCTACTCTGCTTTCTGATAATCACCGTTCAGGATAGCGAAGCCGAAAAACAAGTCCTGTCCATCATATTCAGCGACATACCAATCACAACCTCCGATAAAGAAATGGAGCCAAATGATTTTATCCCTCAATGAAAATGCTCCGTCTGATAAAGCCTGGGGATTCTGTCCAATTGTTCTGCTGTTGGTCGTTCCACATAGTTGCACCTCCATAAGTTAAGGTTGAATAACAAAAGCCCCTATACCGCTCAATAAACAGGCACAGAGGCTCTCGAAGACTATGAGTTAAAGGATGAGGTGCTGTTTTTCCTGATTACGTCGCATAATCGGTGAGGTATACGTCTAATCGGTTTTGAACGATTGGACGTTAAGCACGATTATGCGTGAGCGTTTTACAACGAACAAACGTTATCAGGAAAGCACCAAATAACGGTTAGTTTGCACTGCGTGAGTCGGTGCCGAGAAAAGGGTAGGCGGGAAAGAGGTAGAGAAGGTGTAAAAAAAGACAACCTCTTGACGGGGGGCTATAAAAATTGCGTATAGATAAAACTCTTTAATTTAAGTTATAGGAGCCAGATACACGCTCGATTAGAAAAATAAAATTACAACCATTATCTTATTGTTAAATTGTTTTGGGAATGTCTTTTTGGTAGGCTAGAATGTCCTTTGCTTATAGTAATTGTGCTGTAGGTTTTTGGAAATCAATATTGTGGCTAGAAAGATTGACTCTCTTTTTGACTTAGACTAATTTCAAAAATTGGTTATCTTTGAAATTATTTTTTTAAAAAAAAACATTTTAGGGTGGCAGTGGAAAAAATTTTATTTAAAAAAATTTCGGTTTGGATTGTATTGCTATTAGCAATTTTAGGCATAATAATTGCTATTTTATTTGGTGCAAGCGTTCGTCATTATTATGTGATGGGAAATCGAATGCTTGGAAATTTTGGAATTGTTATGGTAGACATTGCATCCGTCCCGTCTAATATCAAAAAACTAATAACTAAATATGGCTTGGTAGTTCCGAATCAACGTTTTGAAGGTGAAAAGGGATTTACTTTTAATTATGCTGCTGGAACACGTCCTGACCTTGGGTATCTACTGCTAAACCGCTATGATAATGATTTAAAAATGTCTGTTTCAGAATTGGTTGATTTGAATACGCAAGAACAGATACATCAATGGCGTTTTGACGTGAATCCATTATGGGATATCAGTAATGTTGAAAGTAACCTTTTTGACTTAAAAAGAGATAGAAACACTAAACGCTATAGAAATATACATTCATATTTATTAGAAACAGGCAATCTTTTAACGAGCCATAACGTTCCAGTATTGAAAAGTGATTTGTGTTCTCATTTGACGATTTTCAAAGACGATGATTTATATCATCATGCCATTGAAATGGATGCTGACGGCAATTTTTGGATCTCCAAATTTATTGAGCCAAAAAACGTTAAATTAGAATCAAATGGAAAATTTATGGATGATGCGATTACTCTTTTGAACCCAGATGGCACCATTTTATTTGAAAAATCAATCGGACAGATTTTTAAAGATAATGGCATGGAAGCTATGGCCTATGGTGGACCAGAAACAGATGACCCGACGCATCTTAATGATATTCAACCCGTATTAAAAGACAGTCCGTATTGGAAAAAAGGAGATGTATTTATAAGTTTGCGCAACCAATCAATGCTGATGCTCTATCGCCCATCAACTAATAAATTGCTTTGGTATCAGCAGGGCCCCTGGCTGCATCAGCACGATGTTGACATAGTAGATAATCATACCATCGCACTTTTTAACAATAATCAAACAATATTGGGCATGAAAGGCACAAATCAAATTATTATGTATGATTTTCAATCTAAAAGAATCACGAAGCCGTTTGAGACTGCTTTTGGTACACTAGAAATACATACTCCAGTGGAAGGACTATTTGACTTGGTTAATGATAATGAAATATTCGTTGAAGAAACTCTGTCTGGAAGGCTATTACAGTTTGATAAAAATGGTAGCATTTTCTGGCAGTATATCAACCGGGCTTCAGATGGAAAAGTTTATTATGTAAATTGGAGCCGTTTGATTTCCCGCGGACTAGGCGACAAGGTACGCCAAAAAATCAAAGAGGTGAAATGTGACGAACATTAAAACAGTTATTCTACTTATACTACTTATAGTACTTCTGCCAGTATCTGCTAATGCCTATATTGGACCAGGTATGGGAGCCGGTGCATTGGCCACTGTCTTTGGTGTAATCACTTCGCTATTTTTAGCTATTGTCGCTGTTATTTATTATCCCATCAAGCGGCTAATAAAAAAACACAAAAGCAGCACACCGATAGGAGAAGAGGAATAAGAAGAGATAAGTGAGCAATAATTTTAGCAAAGTGTATTTGATCCTCTTCACACTCATCAGTAGTGAGTTTATTCTATGGCTACCGCTTGCAAAAACACTTAGTACTATGAACAGGATGATGCATGGATCAAAGAAGCTTTTGCTTTATAAGCGCATATCTGATGAAAAAAAAGAGAAGCTGTTGCCAGTGTATGCGATACGTCTTTTTATCAGCAGTATAGCACTAGCTTTACAGCTTGTTATTATTATCATTCCCATCCTTTTAGGCACAAGATTCTTTACTAACTCATTTGCTTCAGCAATGGAAGTAATCTGCACGCTTCCTAAGCTAATGCTGATTACTGTGTTTTCCATAGGATATATTATACTGCGCATAAAGTGGCTCAATGCAAGACTATTCACCAATTGATCAACTTTTCCACAAGATTGTTTTAGGCTTTCCTGCTATTGATGAATTGCTGTTTGGTATTGAAAAGAAACTGTTTTTAGACAAAGCAGATACAACAAATTTAGGACAATCTGTATTTATTACCGGACTTGCCAGGGCAGGCACGACTGTATTGATGCGGGCATTGTACGAGTCAGGTCAATTTGCTTCACTGACCTATGATGACATGCCCTTTGTGATGGCCCCCAACCTTTGGCAGAAAATTGCCAGTAAGCATAAAAAGACGCGCGTGAAAGCCGAACGGGCCCATGGCGATGGTGTGGAAGTAGACTTTGATTCACCGGAAGCACTTGAAGAGGTGTTTTGGAGAACATATCATGGTAATGAGTATATTGAAAAAAACACATTAAAGGTACATTCCATTACCAAAGAGAGTGATGAGCTTTTCGCTGCATATCAAGCCTTGGTCTGCAAAAGATATAACAAACAACGCTACCTCTCCAAAAACAATAACCATATTCTCCGCATCAGAAGCCTTGCACAATCACGAAGCAAACCAATCATTTTAGTCCCATTCAGGAATCCCATTAAACAAGCCTATTCACTCTTAAACCAACATCTAAGATTTCTCGACAGTGAACCGTTTGTCCGACAGTATATTGGATGGTTGGTACATCATGAATTTGGTGCAACACACAAACCTTTTTGCTTTAATAAAGAAATCTATAGCAATTATCAAACAGACACCATCGAATATTGGCTGGAACGCTGGATTGATGCATACAAGTATCTTTTAGGGTATCTAAAAAAACAACCCCAAAATGTGATCCCTATATGCTATGAAAGATTATGTAGTGAACCATCATATTGGGATCATATTTGTAGCATCGTAGGTATCCCCAACAAGCAGGAATCCTACTTTTCTGCTTCAATAAAAAGAAAAGAGTTTCCAAGCCTACCTGATGAAATGAAAGAAACTGCTTTTAATGTGTATCAAGAGTTATGCCCTGCCCCCAATCATTGTACCAGTTGCTGAGTTAGATTCTGGCTTTTGAACATTACAAGGGACACTGTAATTGATAGTATTGTTAGTTTGAAAATGAAAGGCAGAGTTCGAAGTGACTCTGCCTTTCATGTTACTTAACTAAAACTTCCTGCTGAAATGTCTGACCCATGAATGATTCTCACAATGTTCAGGTGTCCGGAGGATTTGTAAACCATCGTTCTACCGTCTGTACCGTCTAATATAGACTGTAGTTAAGATGCTTTTTTATGCTAATAAACGGCTTTTTTCTGTAATTAAATATCTGTGTTGAGGTGGATGCTGTTACACTTTACGGTATGGTACCATGTAACGTTTAATATACCGTATTTACTATACATTACACTCTGCTAAACAGGTAAAACAGTTTTAGGATTGAACGTAATGACACTTTCCAGCCACCTTAAGAGACACGCTTTCCAGTTTAGTTGTGTGTGGTGTGCCCCGAATGGTTTTTTATTTTAAAAAGCCGACAATGACTCTTGGTGTAAAATTATTTGATATTGGCTTACGCTGGTTGAACTTATTGTTATTATTGGACTAAACAGATTCGGCTGGAATCTATTGATACGAGGAGAAAAGCCTGTAATAGTTAGGTGAAGCGGTTTATGGGGGATGCCTAATTCAAAGAACCGCCCCCTATTTTTGCGCGGGCGAAAAAGCAATTACTTATCAACTTTTTTAAGCCCCGCGAAGCTGAATGTTGCCGAAAGTTTCCTACAAGCTTGGAGCGCCTGTTTCACCGAGGTATGTTCCGCTTCCTAGCACAAACCGGGGACCCTGGTTTGAATCGGATGCGTTACCAATCATCTCGCGAACTTTCGCGCCATCGACAATTACAAACCCGGGTGCCTCCTTTGTGTCGGTAACCTTGTTACGATTGAGCCGTAACACTGTACTGCCGTTCACGGCGATGCCGGGCCGTTTGCTCCCTGCGACCATGTTGTCCTCAATGATGCCGACAGCGCCCTTTTGCAGACCAATTCCGACCAATCCCGAATTATAGACATAGTTGCCGATAATCTTGACCGGCATCGTCTCCGACCCACTGCCATCGCATGAAATCCCCGGCCGGATAGATCCGCTGTCATAAATCACGTTTTTCATAATTGTCGGATGGGTGGGGCGGTCTATGTGATATTTTCCCTGGGGGGCACCAACTTTGCAAAGGATGCCGCCGCCGGGGTTGTCATGATTGATATTGCCGATAATTGTTGCCGCTGAACCATGTTTATTGCCCATACCCGGTGAAGGATCATCGCCCAGTTCAGCATCGGAGTTGTTAAACACTTCGTTGCCCAGAATATATGGGTCGGAGAAGTGATTACAGCCGATCCCCAGGCCGAGATTGCCATAGATAATGTTGTGAAAGATAACCGCAGATGCCCTGTGTTTAATATTGGCCCATCTGAAATCGCGATTCGGCATGGGGCTATCCTGGTCGTGATAGACAACATGGTTGCCGATGCCGGTACTGCCGTTGTTACGAATCAGGCAGTTGGTAATAACAGGGCTGGCGCCCCGGACGTTCAGGCCATGGGCGTGCCCGGGGATATGGTGATTCTGGCCGGGCAGATTCTCGATCGTGAAGCCGTCGATGATGCTATTTCGTCCAACGCCCGGATTAAAATCAAACATGCCGTTGTGGCTGGTTTTCGACTTGGAACCGTCGATGATGGTGCGAAGCGCACGGCGGGGGAGCTTGAGCATCGCCCCTTCCACCGGCACCAGTTCATCTCCTCCATCAGCCGAATCGGAAACGACCTTGACGCCGTCCTTCATCACCAGCAGCTCATAGTAGGTGCCCGGTTTGACCAGGACGACATCTCCGGAACCTGCGGCATTGATGGCCGCCTGAATGCTCTTGTAATCGTCCGGAACCGTGATGGTTTTTCCATTATTATGGAATTTCGTGTCAATCAACGGTAGGGCCGCCTCCTCAGCAGCCGCAAGCGCAATCTTGACAGCTTCATCGATTGTGGGCACTTCTACCTTCTCGTTGCTCTGCTGCGCAAGGATCTCCGGCGGTAAGCCACCGGCCCTGTCCTGCATCTCACGTCTCATTTCATCCCTGCGGCTCTGATACTTAGTGTTCTGCATCTCACGTTTTATTTCCTTCTTGCTGTCCTGATACGGAGGACCGGCTGAAGAAGGTCTTACTGTAATGTGTAATACCCAGATGGCACTGACAAAAAGCAACAGGAATAAAGCCCCTTTGCAGATTACGGTCTTACTTATTTTAATCGGCATTGTAATTCCTCCTTCTGTTCGTATATGTCCGGCTGTAATTATCATTTTCGGCAGTGGACTGCCTGAGATACAGTCGATATTGTGAAACGCTTTTTATCTGTATGATATTCATCCGGTGTTCAACCTATTATATAATGATACTTAAAAAAAAGTTACCATGCATGATGTTACCATGTCAAAATAATATAATAAAATGCTCTGCTGACGCATCAAAAGAATAAGATTGCATCATTGCCTGTTATTCCTCACAGGTCACAACGTGGTTGACTGTGGTAAACCAGCCTGACACCTATTCCTTACAATTAATCATTTAACATGCCACTGGAGAGGGACCACCATTCACGCGCTGTCGGTCCCTCAATTCCAAAGTGGAAATACGAATCGCCTTAAAATCTCAAAGTGAGATTTTTTCTCTTGATTAAATCTCAAAAAGAGATATATTTGAACACATGCACATAATCACCCGGAAAAGATTATTGGATTTTGCACAGAAACATCCAGATTGTAAAAGAGGCCTTGAAACCTGGTATAGAATTATTAAGCATAGCAATTTTAATAAGTTTGCAGAATTACGTAAGGCTTTTCCCAGTGCAGATCAAGTCGGAAAGTTTACGGTTTTCAATATAGGCGGGAACAAAGCAAGATTAATTGCAGCGATCCACTACAATACTCAACGTGTCTATCCCGCATTTCTCACGAACATTTCAGCATTCAATAGTGAATGGTGAAAGTATGAGGGCATAGAAGAAAGTATACAGGATATTAACAGGAACAGAGTGTTACGAATGGTGTAGATGAAAAAATATGCTGAACTGTTCGCACAAGGCAAGCCGATACATCCGTATAGCCTGCAGTATAAGGTGGTTAGCATACTAAAGTATAGCTCAACCCCCTTGCACTTTGTCTATCCGGCGTGTCGAATTGTGAGAAAACCGGGCTATATTCGCCATGTTCTGACCCATGCCGAATATGATCAAAGCAAGTGGAAGGAGTAACATCATGAATACTGAAATCAAGGAAATTGCCAAAGTGTGGCCAGTGGTACGAGATGTGTTTGCCGTTCCCCACAACAACAAACAATACAAGAAATTAGTCTCACTTCTTGACAGTGTCATAGATGAAGTCGGAGAAGATGAAAATCACCCTCTCGCTTCCCTTATGGAAACATTGGGGAGCCTTATTGAATCCTATGAATCCCAGCATGTCCCGGAACTCTCGGGTGATCCAATTCACACGCTAAAATCATTAATGGAGGAACACGGGCTGAAACAAGCAGATATGAAAGAAATTGGAAGCCAGGGAGTAGTATCTGAAGTTTTGTCTGGTAAGCGTTCGCTAAACTCCAGGCAGATAAAAGCTTTAAGTGAAAGGTTCGGGGTTTCGCCGGCAGTCTTTATTTAGATTGCCCTCCTAACACCTTTGGCACTTGATAAATTCCTACCGAATATATTATATTCATTTATACCCTATTTAGCCCGCATTTCTCACGACATTTCAGCATTCAATAGTGAATGGTGATAGTATGAGGGCATAGAAGAAAGTATACAGGATATTAACAGGAACAGAGTGTTACGAATGGTGTAGATGAAAAAATATGCTGAACTGTTCGCACAAGGCAAGCCGATACATCCGTATAGCCTGCAGTATAAGGTGGTTAGCATACTAAAGTATAGCTCAACCCCCTTGCACTTTGTCTATCCGGCGTCTCAACTTGTGAGAAAACCGGGTTAGGGGTTCAAGTTTCAAACGAGGATATTTTTTATGCGGGAAGTATTTTTAACATTATCCCTGTTGTTGCTGCTTACCAATCCTGTATTGGGTGGGAATACAAATCCCACAAGTGGAAATTCCCATTCCTACTATCCAGAATGGATCAAGGTTTATGAGGAAAAAACTGAGGACATACATAAGGCTTTTGCGGATATAAACACGGTTATGGTTAAGCCGGATGCAGACTTTTGCTCTTTACGAGGGCTTTTATACATGGGTAAATGCCGCTACGACATGTGTATTGCGGACATACACACGGCTATTGATGATATAAACAAGTCTATTGAGGTTAAGCCGGATGCAGACTTTTACAATTTACACGAGCTTGTATACTTAGATAAAGACCTCTACGACAGGGCTGTTGATGATTTAAACAAGGCTTTTGCGGATATAAACAAGGTTCTGGTTAAGAGAGACGCAGACTTTTGCACTTTACACGGATGTGTATACTTGGGTAGAAGAGGTTGCTACGACGAGGCTATTAATGATATAAACAAGGCTTTTGCGGATATAAATAAGTCTATCAATCTAAACCTGTGAATTATCCAGGCTAAAGTACCCGAGTTTCCATTGGACATAGTAACCCTGCCGGAGATGGCGGGGTTTTTTATTTGAAATTTATGATGTCCTGTGGATATGTTAAGTCAGAAAGTGTATGACAAAACCATAGATTGTGGCATAGCCTTCAAACAGTTCAGTTATTACTTATCATCCCATTGAAAAATAGCACAACCTTCAACGTTATATTCTTTGCCCTGTTTCTGGTACTATTCTCCTGTTATACCGGGCCGGCGGCAACCCAGGTGCTGCATCTTGTCGGGCAAAAACCGTCTGATTTTTCCCTTAAAAATTTAAACGGGGAAATAATTACTCTCTCAGATTATTCCGATAAACAAGCCGTTGTTCTTCTTTTCTGGTCAACTTGGAGCAGAAAATCAAAAGATGCTCTCACTCGATTCAACAGTTTCTATCAGAAGTACAGGGACAAGGGGATTCAGGTAATAGGGATAAATGCAGAAAGCCAGCATATATCCGATAAAGATGCCGAGCAGATAAAAAACCTTATAGATGAATTGGGAATTTTATACCCCATCGCCTTGGATAATGAACTCGAAACCTTTCATTCATATGGAGTTGTTGCCCTGCCAACAACAATAGTAATTTCAGAAAATAAAATAACATATGCATTACCGGCATTCCCGTTGATTGGAACCGAAGAAATGTTCGACCATCTTCAAACTCTGGCCGGAGAACCGCCCCCCGCCAGAAAGGTTAAAACGGGATACATTCCGAAGTCAGACGCCGTTGCTACAACGAATCTTGCCGGTAAAATGGTAAAAAAGAAAATGGTTCAAATGGCATATCCACTCTATAAGAAGGCGATCCATAAGGACCCCCGCTACCTGCTCCCATATATAGAACTTGCAAAGCTGTATGATGCGGACACCAAGCCAAAGGAGGCAGAGGCAATCCTGAGAGAGGCACTTGATTTAGAACCGGAGAACATGATCATAATAAGTGAATTGGGATTCCTCCTGACAAAAAACGACAAGACAGAAGAGGCCATTGATCTTCTTGGCAGAGCAGTACAATCAGAATCCTACACTCCTGCCTATTATTACTTTGCCTATGCACTTGGCCGAGACGGCCGGTTGGAAAAATCTCTTACCGCCTTTCAACAGGCAGTAGAGCTTAACCCTTTTGAACCGACGATCTACGAACTGCGTGCTGATATTTACGAGTCAAACAATATGGTTAAAGATGCCGCCGGCGACTATAAAAAAATCCTGGAACTCTTTTTACAGATCCAGGATTAAAGCTTTCAGTTGTCAGCGATCAGCACTCAGCTTTCACTACTGTTATATCAAACCTCAGTCCTCAGACCTCAAACCTCAAACCTCAGTCCTCAGACCTCAGTCCTCAGTCCTCAGACCTCAAACCTCAGTCCTCAGACCTCAAACCTCAGTCCTCAGTCCTCAGTCCTCAGACCTCAAACCTCAGTCCTCAGTCCTCAAACCTCAGTCCTCAGTCCTCAGTCCTCAAACCTCAGTCCTCAGACCTCAGTCCTTTCTTCAACACACGGGCGAAAAAAGCGATTACTCGACCAGAGTTTTATGGCACTTAGCGCACAGCCATACGGAAAATGCCACCGATGTATGACAGACCCCGCAGTATTCCTTCTTCATCATTATCTGAAACATCGAGTATTTAGTCGTGCCTTTTTTCGTACTGGGGAATATCATGGGATGACAAAGTTCGCAGCCGTTCCAGACTGTATGTTTCCTGTGGGAAAAGATAACGTCCCAGGATCTTATTTTGATGGTAAAATCATCCTGGGCCTTCAGGGGCTCCCTCTTATAAGAAACACCTTCAAGAAAGTCTGTCAGTTTGACTTGTCCTTCACTTTCCGCTTTTTCCCAGTCAATTAAGTTGCCGGACAGTTTCGGCAGTTTTTCACTGAATGACTTGTAATCATATTTTCTTTCTTCAGCCTCAGCACTGGAATGACACCTGGCACACCTTTTTCCTTCATCTTCGGTGTAGTTTTCGGCACAGGAACCAAAGATATTTCTGCCATCAAAGACCCTTTCGCCGTCATGACAGGCGCCACAATAGTAGCCGCTCATATTATCTGCGGCACTGATTTCAGTCATTTCAGCCTTCATGGCGAAACCGATGTCAATGTGACAGAGCCTGCAGGTGAACTTAGCTCGATGAAGCCAGTGATCAAAGGTCACGGGTAAAACACCCGCCTTTTGAGAATAGTTGTCCAGTACTACCTGGCCAAAATTTTCGGCCGGAGGAATATGACGCAGATAATGAGAGTAGTCCGCCGCTGAGGCTGAAACCGTTACGGTGAGGGCAATGATGAAGGCGGATAATAACTTTTGTATTGGTGCCATCAGAATTATTATTTGTGTTCCTTATATTCCAGGGCGAACTGATACAGGTCTCTGCACATTTTCACCCTTTTTGTATAAACTTTTTTCTCAGTTGCCGCCTGCTCCCCCTCCAGCTCATTAATAAGAGCCAGCAGCTTGTTACACCGGTCGATATAACTTTTCAGTTCTTCGGGAGTGAGGATCATGGCATTTTGCGTCTTGGCACAGACAGATGAAAATTCCTGCTTCCAGTCATCCTGCGCATAGACACTGCTGAAGCTGCCGACAATACAATTCCCCCAGAAAAGATACAGGAACAGTAAACTCAGGAGGGTAAATCGGCTGAAATTTTTCATGGCATTTATTGAACCTTCTCGGTATGGCATCTTTGACAATCAAGGAGTGGGAATGCCACATTAATATGACAGACGCCGCAATATTTGCCCTCATAAAGATCCACCATTGAATACTTCGTTAATCCTTTCTTGATACCCATAAATATTTCCGGGTGACACAACTCGCAGCCGTTCCAGACAGTATGCTTCAAATGGGAAAAAATAATATTAGGCATACCCTCGACCTTGGGAGCAATCTTGAAATCCTGCTGCATAACCAGCTTTTCCCTCCTTATAGAAACACCTTCCATGTAATCATAAGGTATAATCAGTTCCCGTTCTTCAGCCTTCTCCCAATCGACGCCATTACCAAACCGTTCCCTTGGCCACCCCTTAACAAACTCTCTAAAATCATACTTTTTCTTAACATTCTTGCCACTGGAATGACAGCGGTCGCATGTTTCATCCTTCTGGGCGAATCCTTCTTTGCATGACGAGAACATCAGCGTACCCTCAAATACCCTTGTACCATCATGACATGTGCCGCAATAATAGCCATTTATATTGTCCCTGGCCTTTATGTCCGTGGCTCCGACCTTCATGGCAAAACCGATATCAACATGACAGAGCCTGCAAGTGAATTTAGCCCGGTGTAGCCAATGGTCAAACACAACCGGGGCGATGTGGGACGCTTCTGAATAATTATTGATAACAACTCTGCCAAACTCATAGGGGAGCGGCCGTCTTTTTTTCACCCCGGTCTGGGCAAAAGCAATACCTATAATGGAAAACAACAGTGCGGTAGTAAAAATCGCCTTTTTCATACCATTCCTCCCAGGTAACAATGGAAAATCCATACTATGTCAAAATGTATTTCTTGAAACATTACCAGTAAAATAAGGTAAATGGCAAGTATTAATACCTATTTTTCCATATCAAAAAAACATATCACTCTAAAACAATTGGTTAGGAATGCCTTGCTGCAAGCCTTAAAAAAAATCAGAAAATGCGGGAAAAAAGGGGGGCTTTAGCGGTGGCAGTTTTTGCAAAACTCCAACTTGGATCCATTGTAATTCATCAATAAATATGGATTGTTCTCTGCATGAGGATTGTGACAGGACGCACAGGAAAAAGGTTTTCCGAAAAAACGATCCGGGCCCAATTTCACCGGATGGCCCACTCCAGGTTTCTTCGTAATTACATGCGGGTACTTCAATTTATCCTCATGGCAGGTGCCGCAGAGGTCGGTTGCTTCCTTCTTGAGAAAGAAAGTTTCATCCGAACCATGCGGATCATGGCAAAGGGTGCATTTGCCTGCGATTGTCGGGGCGTGACCGGATGGCTCCGACTTCCACTTGCCGGGAGCCTCTGTGTGACATATACTGCACACGTTTACTGCAGGGGCCGGAACCCCATACGTCCTTTGTTCGGAACTCGCCATGTGGCATTGTTCACAAGCCCACACAGCTGCAGGGCCATGGGCTTTCTTGACATCCATTACCCTCTTATGACAGGTAAAGCAGGCCGGCAGATGTTCATCCTGCATACTCTTCGCGCCTTTCCTCAATTCATTTTCATGACATAAGCGGCAGTACTTTTCGTTCTGCTTCGTATGAAAAAAATACTCTTTAAAGCCGGGAGGCAGGGACACATTATCCATTGAAAAACTGAATCTGCGAAATACGGAAAGAACCTTTTCTTCAACAACCTTACCTGCTTTCAATCCCTGTATTCTTATCTTGTTTTCCCCTTCTTTTAATAAAAGACTTTGCCGCAGGGTATTTTGGACAGCTACCGGTTTCTCCGGTTGCGGCTCGGCATATTCATAATTACTTGTCACCCTTATGGTATCAAGAGAGTCCTGATTTATCTTACAGACTATATTGATAATTCTGCCGCCGACCGAGGCCATGTCCGGTGGTGAAAGTATCTCAAGATTATCGGCGGCCATTACCGGGTTGATGACAACAGCAAAGATTGCGAAAAACAGCAACTGGGTGACCAGCCGGAGATTCATACTTCGCTCTCATGGGCTAAAATTATCTCAAGAGCCTTACGGTATGCCTTGGCTGCCTCTGCTGGATTGCCGCTCTCTTCGTACATCCGCCCTTGATAAATATAGATATTCATATCCATGGGGTTGATCTCAAGGGCTCGGGCAAACATATTTGATGCTTCTTCCAGCTTTCCTTCTTTACTAAAAGTATACCCTAAATAATAAAAACAAGGCGTATAGTATTCTTCGACTTCTATGGCTTTTTGCATCAGATTCCTGCCGTCTTCAAACTTTTCTTCCCCTACCAGAAGCATGCCAAGCTCACAAAGGGCCACAACATTTTCAGGCTCTTTCTGCAAGGCGGAATCAAGCTGTTCTCTGGCCTGTTCAAGTTTATTCTGGGCCACGTAAAATCTGCCCAGGCTGATGTGTGGTTGCACAAACCTGGGGTCTGCCTCGGCTGCTTTTTTAAACCACATTTCCGCTGTTGCAGCCATGCGTTTCGAATTCAGGGCATTTTTACCCATGTTATAAAAACGCATAGCTTTCTTATCAGGTTGATACCCCTTTTTTTGTACGGCCGCCGCCTTCGGTTCTCGTCCTTCTATGTGAGCTCTGGTAAAATCAAGCATTTCATCAGAGCCGACAACAGGATATCCGGACAGTTCATAACGAATAATTCTTTCGGGATCCAAAATCACCGTCGACGGGAGAGCAATAACCCCGTAATTGTGAAAGACAGCAAGACCCCGGTCCAGAAGGACGGGATATTCAAGATTAAGGTCTGCAGTTATATCATTTATCTTTTTTATTTCGTCAGGAGATATCTGCAGGCCGTTTGCATTGACAGCCACAACCGACAGCCCTTTATCCTTATAAGCGGCGTAGAGTTTCTGCGCGTCTGCCAGGACTTTTTCTGAATTTCTGCTCCAGGTGGACCAGAAAATGATCATGGTGAGTTTTTCACCTTTGATAACGTTAAAAGCCCGATTCTGACCTTTAATGTCCTCAAGGGTAAAGTCAGGTGCTTCGGCACCGACATACAATCCCTCCAGGGTTGCTGCCGCTGGAATTTGTAAAAAGAGACTATAGAGAACACAGCACAGTATCAGGGTGAAACGTTTGCCCAACAGATGACAATATTGTCCAGGATCCCGTTTCTCAGGAAATTTTGCTGAATATTGTCTGATATTCATTACTTTCTTCCCTGCTTAAATTTTTCAATGCCTTTCTTATACTCTGTGTTGGCCTGGGCAAAATCTCCTCTTTTTTCATATAGAAGGCCCAGCTCGTAATATGTCCGCACCGGGTTGGGATTCAATTGCAGGGCATTCTGCAGGACTTCCTCAGCCTCCTGAGCCTTACCCATTCTTGACAGGACAATCCCTTTGCCGGTCAGGGCCTCATGATAGTTGCCGTTGACTTCCAGAACTTCATCGAACACCTTCCCCGCCTCTTCAAGGGAGCCTTTTTTCAAAAGAAGATAACCAAGCCCGGTCTTGGCCTTTAAGGAAGAGGGATCCTCCTTAATTTTTTGTCTGGCCGAGTCTATGGCCTGGTCAATGGAATTTCCAGGGTTCTCAACCGCAGAGCTGTCCGACTTTTCATTAATGGAAGTCTGTCCCACCAATTGCTGCTTTTCTTCCGCAAACGATAGGATCGAGGCAGAGAGCAAACAAAAAACGACAATCATTATCCGGACGACCTTACCCATATATCCCCTTCTTATTTGCTTGTTTCTTCATCCATTCACTATCTGTTAAACACCTCTTTATCTCTATCATACTTGAAAAGCTGGTGACATCCCGGCAGACACTGGCCGCCGGAAGCGGTTTTTTCAAAATTAATCGGCAGGTTCCAGGCTCCAAAGGGCACACCGTCGCGGACATGTTTGGGGTTGTTCGTGGCATGGGCATCATGACATGCCCTGCAGGTCCGACCCTTTACCTCCAGATTGACATGGACGTAATGAAGATTCTGTTTACCGTTCCGAAAACCGGTCAAAGTTGTGGTAAACTTCTCCTCGGCAATGGTCTGCTCATGACACATAAAACAGAGCTTATAATTACTTACATCGTATGGGGCATAGAAAACCGGCGGGAAGTTTTCCTTCAGTATTCTGAAGTTATCGGAACCATGGGGAGAATGACAGGCTGAACAGTCATTTTGCCTGATGGGACCGTGATGGTCCTTGTTCTCATTCAGTATAGGCTTCATATTAGCCACACGTGTTTTTCCGCTGCCATATTCCCTGTCATGACAGCTAATACAGAGGTTTGCAGGCTCTTTAAGCAGCTGCTTGGGATAATCAGAGACATGGGGATCATGGCATCCAAGACATTTTCTCTCAGTATCGAGTCCGCCGTGCTTATTCTTAGAGCTCTCAACAATTCCCTGAATATTATCATGACAGCCAAGACAGAGGTCTTTTCTCCCGTCAGCGGCAAAATTGAATTTATAATTTCCGCTATGGGGACTGTGACAAAGAATACATGCTTCCTCTACAGGTGAGTGCATATGTTTTTTTTCCTTAAAAGACTCCTCCTTGGTGAAATGGCAGGAGTAACAAGCAGCATTCCCAACGTCCAAAAGGAGCTTCGGATAGTCACTTGCATGGGGTTGGTGACAAACGCTGCAGCCGCCCACGGCCACCGGGCCATGAATAAATTCTCCGGCTATAATTTTTTTGTCGTGGCAGATAAAACATAAATTCTCGCCTCCGCCGCGCAACATAAACTCATAAGGGGATTGATGCGCGTCATGACAACCGGTGCATTGTCCTTTCAGTACCGGAGGATGGGTAACCTTACCGGTAAACTCCTTTTCATGGCATAGATTACAGAGTTTGCCTACATTCTCTATGGGCTTGAACGCGTGTTTTGCAGTCGGGACATGGCATATGGTACACTGGCCGACTGATGCAGGACCATGAACGTATTTTTCCTTGCCCATATTGGCGTGGCATTTCGAGGTGACACAGGATTGTTTTTCCACAGCTGCAGCATCATTACTCATGGTACTCATGCAGCCGAAGACAAAAAAGAAGAGGAAGGCTACAATAACGACAGAAAAAAATGAAGGAATTGTATTGAGTGTTCGACCTGTATTCATGCGACCTCCAGGGCAAAATTTTTAGGCTTTCATTCAGGTACAGGATATAAATATTTGACCAGATTCTGATCAAATATTTATATATTGTTTGATTCTTTATAGCAATATTAAATTATCTCAATGGGCACAGCTCCGAAAACGGGCCACAAAGGACAAATTAATAAGAGATAAGATAGGAAGCATCAGAAAAATGCTCACATAAAATACTCTGTCTGCCTTACTTGATAATCATCAGCACCTTCTTATGCTGATAAATGTCAAGCCTGACCCCATTTACATTTACATAGTTTACATTTACATTAGTGTATTTACCATTTAGTGAATATTTTATTGACACTCCGTTGACAAATATTGCACAACTCAATTATGACCAATTTGACCAGATTAACCAAAATTTAAAAGAATACGAACTACCAAGAGGCGCGCATGCAGATTAAGATAAACGGCGAAATTGAGAAGATTGCTGAAACCAATCTCACCATTACCCGGCTGTTGGAAATAAAAAAAGTCGAATCCCCGGACTTGGTATCGGTATCGCTTAACGATGAGATTGTTGATCGGACCCATTATGAAGCCATCAAAATCTCGGACAACGATACAGTTGAATTCCTGTATTTTATGGGGGGCGGGGCCGGCTGATGAAGGGATTTATTTACTATGATTGATTTTACTAACGAACAACTGGAACGTTACAGCCGTCATATCCTTCTGCAGGATGTCGGGGTGGAAGGCCAGATCAAGCTTTGCGAAGCAAAGGTCTTAATCATCGGCGCCGGCGGCCTCGGGGCCCCGGTTGCCCTCTATCTTGCCGCAGCCGGGGTCGGTACGCTCGGCATTCTTGACCACGACCGGGTGGAGATATCAAATCTCCAGCGGCAGGTAGTTCATTTTACCAAGGACATCAATGTTTCCAAGGTCATGTCGGCCAAGGAAAAAATGCTCGCCATCAATCCCAACCTCACGGTCAGGACCTATCAGGAACTGCTGTGCGCCGACAATGTCCGGGATATCATCCGCGGCTACGATTTCATTGTTGAAGGCACGGACAACTTCCCGACCAAATTTCTGGTGAATGATGCCTGTATCATGGAAAATACCCCCTTTTCCCATGGCGGTATCCTGCGTTTCACCGGCCAGACCATGACCGTGCTTCCGGGGCGGACCGCCTGTTACCGCTGCTTTTTCCGCCAACCGCCGCCACCTGATACTGTTCCCTCCTGTTCTCAGGCGGGGGTGTTGGGGGCGGTCGCCGGCATGCTCGGCACCATCCAGGCGACCGAGACCTTGAAGTTCATCACCGGGGTCGGTGAACTCCTCGGCGGCACCCTGCTCTCCTTTGACGCCAGAACCATGCATTTCCGCAAGGTGAAGCTGCAAAAGCAGAAAAATTGCCCTGTTTGCGGGGAAAGCCCGACCATTACCGAATTGACCGACGCTGAACAGTCGGTCTGCAGCCTGTAAAATGGTTGCGCTATGCTCAGAATCAAAAAAAAAGTCATGACCGCGCTTTTTGGCCACGCAACAAGAGAGCTGCCATATGAAGCATGCGGTTACCTGGCCGGAAAGGACAACCTGGTCTGCAAACACTATGAACTGAACAATATGGACCAGTCCGAAGTGCATTTCAGCATGGACCCGAGAGAACAGTTTGCCGCAGTAAAAGATATGCGCGACCAGGGCCTGAAACTCAGTGGCGTCTATCACAGCCATCCTGCGGGTCCGACCCACCCTTCCGCCGAAGACATCAGACTGGCCCATGACCCGGACATCATTTATGTCATTGTTTCTCTGGCTGAAACCAAACCATCCGTCAGTGCATTTTCCATCCGCAGAGGCGAAGTAACTCTTGAGCCCATTGAGATCCTGGAACAGGCATAAAACGACCGGAGATAACGGAAGACACCATGACAGAAGAAATAAAAGCGAATGGTTTCAGAAACTGTCAGGGGATTAGCTGCCCCATGAACATGGTCTATGCAAAGGTAGAGCTGTCCAAACTGCAGCCGGGCCAGGTACTGAAACTTATTTTGGACGACGGGCCGCCGATAAAAAATGTGCCCGGCTCGATCATCAGGGAAGGGCACAAGATTTTAGATAGGAAACAGCTTGAAAACGGGACCTGGCAGGTGCTGATAGAAAAGGGCGGCGTACGGGATTAACCTTTTACCGGAAGCTTTCTTTCACCTCAGTTGAGTGTTTCGAAGTTTCCGGAGACCTCTCATGATCAGCAGCCAACAGGCTCAGAAAACGGGCAGCAAAGGACAAAGTAATGAGAGATAAGAGTAGGAAGCATCAGAAAAAGGCGCACATGAAATACTCAGATGTCAAGCCTGACCCCATTTCGGATGTCAAGCCTGACCCCATTTCGTCACAACTCTCAAAACTCTCCATGAATAACTACAGAAGACTCTTATTTGTTTTTTTCGGTTTGTCAGGCTTTTCCGGCCTGATCTATGAATCAATATGGACCCGCTATTTGAAGCTGTTTTTAGGCCATGCAGCCTATGCGCAGGTGCTGGTCCTGGCTGTTTTCATGGGCGGCATGGGGGTCGGTGCCTGGCTTGCCGGCAAATATGGCGCAAAAATTAAAAAATTAATCCTCTGGTATGCCGTCATTGAGGGGATTATAGGAATTTTTGCCCTGGGTTTTCATGGTGTCTTCACGGTATTTCTGGATGTTTCCTATGATACCGTCATAGCAAACATCAGTACGCCATTGCTTATCGACATCTACAAATGGCTTTCAGGAATTCTTCTGATATTCCCCCAATCGCTGCTTCTTGGGGCAACCTTCCCCCTGCTGACAACGGGTATTATCAGAAAATTCCCATCGCATAAGGGAAACTCCATCGCCTTTCTCTATTTCATCAACAGCCTGGGAGCATCAATCGGGGTGCTTGTCAGCGGCTTTTACCTCATCCCCCGGACCGGTCTTCCCGGCACCATTGTTGCAGCAGGAATTCTCAATATTGTTATCGCCGTGTTCGTCATTGTCATCAGCACACGGTTGACAGCCATTAAAGATACCCTGCCTGAAACAAAACCTGATGTGGCTGTTTCAACCAATGGTAAATACATTTATCTTTCCTTCCTGTTATGCTCCACCTTGACCGGGACCGCCTCTTTCATCTACGAAGTCGGCTGGATCCGAATGCTCAGCCTGGTGCTGGGCAGTTCGACCCACTCGTTCGAACTCATGCTCAGTGCCTTTCTGCTTGGTCTTGCCCTGGGAAGTTACTGGATACGAAGACGAGCGGATCACTACGGCAGCATCATCAAGATGCTGATTACGGTCCAGGTGTTCATGGCATTTTTCTCCGTTTGTTCGGTTGTATCCTATAATTATTCATTCAACATCATGAAGTTTTTCATGGCCGCGCTGACTCTATCCGACCAGGGGTACTGGCTGTTCAATGTTTCGAGTAACGTGATCGCCCTGCTTGTCATGGTCCCGACGACAATATGCGCCGGAATGACCCTGCCGCTGATCACCACGTATCTCATCAAAAACGGCTATGGTGAAAAATCCGTCGGTCATGTCTATTCGGTAAATACCTTCGGGGGGATTGTCGGTGTCATTGCCGGTATTAACCTGCTGCCGCTTCTCGGGCTGAAAAACACCATCCTGCTGGGCAGCGGCATTGATCTTGTTTTAGGACTTTTTCTTTTTGTCTATCTCGCTGACAAAAAGGCATTCGGCATACGGATTCTCTTCAGTTACATATCTGTCATTGTTGTTTTCCTGGGCGTCTTCAGTCTTTTTCAGCTTGATCCAATAAAAATTATTTCCGGTGTTTTCAGGCATGGCGGTATCTCTGAGTTAAGAAGTGTCGTTTCCCACAAAGACGGCAAAACTGCCTCAGTCAGTGTTTATGATAGTTTCCTTCCTCAAACCAGGAAAAAAATCTCCAGAACTATCGCTACAAACGGAAAGCCAGACGCCTCCATCGCTTCCATCGATAACGCCGATCTTAACGATGAAACGACCATGGTTCTCGTCGGTCTGCTGCCCGTGGCCATCCATAAAAACCCGAAAACTGCCGCGGTTATCGGCATGGGATCGGGTTTAAGTTCACATGCCATGCTCGCTTTCCCGGAACTTGAACGGGTCGATACGATCGAAATCGAAAAGGAAATGGTCGAAGGAGCCAGAAAATTCGGTGACCTGGTTAAAAATGTCTTCCTTGATAAAAGAAGCACGATCTACATCGAAGATGCCAAGACTTTTTTTGTCAGGAACAGGAGAAAATACGATATCATCACCTCCGAACCGTCAAACCCCTGGGTAAGCGGGGTCTCCTCCCTTTTTTCCGAAGAATTTTATAACCGGATCAACAAAAGCCTGGAACCGGACGGAATCTTTCTGCAATGGATTCATCTCTACGAACTGGACCTGGAAATACTGTCCTCCATCATCAAGGCCCTGTCTTCGCAATTTGCCGACTATGCCCTCTATATGCCGAACAATAGTGATCTATTAATTGTTGCCACAAAAACCGGCAAGGTTCCCGAGCCATCTGACAGGATTTTTAAAATTCCGGCTACGGCAGTTGAACTGGAAAAAATTCAATTCAAAAACATCCAGGATATTCAGGTTCGCAACGTCGGCAATAAGGATGTCATTCATCCGCTCTTTTTACTTTCAGACATCAGGGCTAATTCCGACTATTATCCTGTTGTCGAAAATCGGGCAATCAAGGCACGGTTTAAAAGAATAAATATTGATGAATTTAAAACACTCTGGAATTACAAGGCACCGACAATGGCTATTCTCGACAATAGAACAATTTCGTATGCCCTTCTGAGCAAAACGGACCGCTCGTTTTATTTTACCAAGATGGCTATTGCAGCAGACGATGTCAAACAATTCTACCGCCAGACTTTAGGTAAACAAAGGACAAACCAATATTACAATAGTGCCATTATAAGCCTTGTCAGAGCCCTGAAAACCATCAAGCATTTACAGAATTATGATGAAATCACTTATGCCTGGCTCCCGACCCTTCATTCCTTTGTCGAAAAAACAACGCCTTACGTGGCGCCCGGAGATCTTGATTTTATCTGGGACGACATCAGGGCAACCGAAGGCTATTCCTCTTTTCCCGATATCATTCACGATTGGGTTGATCTCTACCAGGCTGTCATGAACAGGGATTTTCCGGTAATTAAGGATAAGGCAACGATTCTGCTTCAAACAGAACAGGATCCGCTGCAGAGGACTTATCTTGCCGTGGCCGGGCTCACCTCGCTGCTGGCTGAGAAGGATTACGCTACGGCTCTCAAAATCATAGAAGAAAAAATTCAATCAGAAGACGATATCCTCCTTGATTTTCTTGAAGCAACCGCCCGGTATCATTTAAGAAAATAATTTTTTTATGTTCATTTCGTTGTCGTCAGACGTGTCTGTCAATCATCAGAAATCTTTGTATTCTGATAATCGTTGGTTCGTCTCGTTAACCAACAAACGTGACAATGATTATCAGGTAACGATACAACCTGATGGTTGACAGGAAGACAGACAGTGTTCTCGGCGGCGTGACATGGCGTCTCAAAACATTTTATTACTGTGTACAATACAAGGACCCTTTATGGCTAACCCTTAAGCCATCTCTTAGGGATGGTTGTTAAATTTGCGATACACTTTACGCTTCAATAGAAACGTTAGTGATAATCCTAACCACTCTGATAATATTCCCAATTTTTTACCAGACCCGGCTGTAGCCCTGCAGCATCATCTATTTTAACCAGTTGTTATTGTTTAGAAAAAGTAAATTTTTTATGTTTTGGCCCCAAGGTTGCAAAAATAATTTCAAGGTAGAGGACCGAAATTGAAAAATTGATTTTTTTTAATAGGACAAAAAAAGTCCTAGATTTTTTTAATGATAATGATTATTATTACTGAAAAATTATTGGTTTTGCGACCGCCTGACTTTGGTGATTAACGCATGGGATGAGGTTTGGGTGCTTTTTCAATGACGAATTAAAACCATTAATTACTAATATTTAGCAGGCTTTCTATACCATTTTAATAAGGCCGTATGCTTTATGGTCTATTTGTGAATACAACAACATGCCTTATATTATTATATTAATAAAGTGCCACTTTGTGGTTGTAGTTGTTTGAAGATCGGCGTGGTTAAAAAGTTTCAAAAAATAACCTTCGCATTCAGGGGGTCCCTATGGCACTAAAGAAAAATAAGCGAATAGCCTTACTAGGCTTCACAATCCTGTTCTTTCTGGGAATGGTCAGCGTCGCTTCGGCAGGAACCAGCATAACCGGGGTTACGATGACAACTGTTGATCCCACCACTATTGCCGTATCCGGCAATTTCACAATGGGCGGTACCATGTCCACCACCAACGGTGCTAATGAATCTGGGAACTTTTTCTTTGAATGGGATCAGGGGACAGGGTCATGGACGACCATCGGCGCATCTGGATCAGGCGAGCTTTATACGAATGACACCAACCCTACCGGCTTGATAGCTGCGACAAGTACCGAGCAGACCATCACCGTGATATCGGACGGGACAGCAGGAAGCTACCAAGTACGAATTACGCTGATCGAAGATGACAATACCTCCTACACGACAACTCCAGTAACCGTGACCGTAACCGCCGGAGGTGATACCACGCCACCGACCTCTACTATAACTGACCCGACAAACGGCGCCACGCTAAACAGTGCGTCGGCAGATCCCTATACCATAACCGGTACAGCTTCGGATACTGGCGGCGGCACGGTCACCCTGGTTGAGGTATCCATCAACGGTGGAGCCTGGCAGACGGCAACAGGTACAACCAGCTGGAGCTATTCCTGGACTCTGCCTGCTGACGGATCCTATACCATCCAGAGCCGGGCTACGGATGACTCCTCCAATGAGGAAACTCCAAGTGCAGGCAACACGGTCACAGTTGACAGGACCGATCCGAGTTCAACCGTTTCCGACCCGACAAACGGCGCCACATTAAACAGTTCTTCAGCAGATCCCTATACCATAAGCGGTACCGCTTCTGACGCTACCGCGGTTTCAACGGTTGAGGTATCCATCAACGGCGGAGCCTGGCAGACGGCAACAGGTACAACCAGCTGGACCTATTCCTGGACCCTTCCTGCTGACGGATCCTATACCATCCAGAGCCGGGCTACGGATTCAGCGGGCAACGTGGAAACCCCAAGTGCAGGCAATACGGTCACGGTTGAAAGGACTCCACCGACTTCGAATATTACCGACCCGACAAACGGCGCCACATTAAACCTTGCTTCACCAGATCCCTATACCATAAGCGGTACCGCTTCTGACGCTACCGCGGTTTCAACGGTTGAGGTATCCATCAACGGCGGAGCCTGGCAGACGGCAACAGGTACAACCAGCTGGACCTATTCCTGGACCCTTCCTGCTGACGGATCCTATACCATCCAGAGCCGGGCTACGGATTCAGCGGGCAACGTGGAAACCCCAAGTGCAGGCAACACGGTCACGGTTGACAGGACCGCACCATCTGTGAGCTTAACAGATCCGTTTAACACTGAAACCAATGTAGCCATTGACAGCGACGTCACCATTACCTGGGATGAAAATATTGCCTGTGCAACAGTCGACACATCCAGTGTTACCATCAGTCCCGCTCCTGCAACCAGCTGGACCCGTTTCAGCTGTACCGAGTCGACTGACACGGCGGTATTTAGGCCAGTCGGCCAAGCCGACTCCACAGTATATACAGTCACGGTTTCGCCAGGTTCTCCGAACGAGGTTGAAGACCTGGCCGGCAACCCCATGGGCTCTCCTCACATCTTTTCCTACACCACGGCTGTAGTTGACACCGTGGAGCCGACCTCAACCATTACCGCTCCGACAAACGGCGCCGAGTTAGGCGGTGGCGACTTTCCCTACACCATAACCGGTACTGCCACTGATAATGTCGCGGTTTCAACGGTCCAAGTATCCATCAACGGCGGAGCCTGGCAGACGACAACGATTACCAGCGGCGCCGGCACCCCCTCGGCCAACTGGGAGTACACCTGGACTCTTCCTGCTGACGGTTCGTACACCATCCAGAGCCGGGCCACCGATTCATCGAGCAACGTTGAAACCCCAAGTGCAGGCATATCCGTCACGGTTGACGCCACGGACCCGAGCTCAAGCATTATCGCTCCGACTGACGGCGCCACGTTAAACATTGCTTCACCAGATCCCTACACCATATCAGGCTCAGCCTCGGATACTGGCGGGGGCACAGTCACCCTGGTTGAGGTAAACATCGCCGGCGGAGGCTGGCAGACGGCAACAGGTACAACCAGCTGGACCTATCCCTGGACACTGCCTGCTGACGGATCCTATACCATCCAGAGCCGGGCCACCGATTCATACGGCAACGTGGAAGCTCCCGGTCCAAGCATTACGGTCACGGTTGACAGGACCCGGCCGTCTGTGAGCTTAACAGATCCGACAAACGGTGCCACCGATGTAACCAAAGACAGCGACGTCACCATTACCTGGGATGAAAATATTAACTGTGCAACAGTCGACACATCCAGTGTTACCATCAGTCCCGCTCCTGCAACCAGCTGGACCCGTTTCAGCTGTACCGGGCCGACTGACACGGCGGTATTTAGGCCAGTCGGCCAAGCCGACTCCACAGTATATACAGTCACGGTTTCGCCAGGTTCTCCGAACGAGGTTGAAGACCTGGCCGGCAACGCCATGGCCTCTCCTTACGTCTTTTCCTACACCACGTCTGCAGGTGACACAACGCCGCCCCAGGTGAGCTCAACAGTACCGACAAACGGTGCCACCGGAGTCACCCTTGACAGCAACGTCACCATTACCTGGGATGAAAATATTGACTGTGCAACTGTCAACACAACCAATATAACCATCAACAACGGTAGCGGCTGGGCCCTTTCCAGCTGTACCGAGCCGACTGACACGGCGGTATTCACCACCAGCGGCCAGGCCAACTCAACGACCTATCAGGTTACGGTATCAACAAGTGTCACCGACGTTGCCGGCAACCCCATGGCCTCTAACTACGTCTTTTCCTACACCACGGCGGTACCGGACGATACCGAGCCCCCGACCTCAACCATTACCGCTCCGGCAGACAGCGCCACGTTAAACATTGCTTCATTTCCCTACACCATAACGGGTACCGCCACTGATAATGTCGCGGTTTCAACGGTTCAAGTATCTATCAACAGAGGCGCCTGGCAGACGGCCACAGGTACAACCAGCTGGAGCTATTCCTGGACCCTGCCTGCTGCTGGTCTTGACACCAACTTTACCATCCAGAGCCGGGCTACGGATTCAGCGGGCAACGTGGAAACCCCAAGTGCAGGCAACACGGTCACGGTTGACACGTTCGCACTTTCTGTGTATTCAACCAACCCGCCAGACGGTGCCACCGGAGTCTTCCTTGACAGCAAATACACTATCAACTTCAACGATGATGTTGACTGTGCTACGGTCAACGCAACCAATATTTACTCTGACATCCCGGGCTGGGCCTTTTCAACCTGTTCGGGCAGCCAGGTAGTCTTCACCACGAACAACACCGTGGCCAGCGATACGACCTATAGTGTTACGGTAACCACTGATGTCACCGACGATGCCGGCAACCCCATGGGAACTCAAGAGGTGTTCTCCTTTGTCACGAGAGCTGACGTCGCGTGCGATGTCGGTGGGGCAAACTATAAATATGTGGATGGGGATAATAAAAACTCCACTTCACCTTACACCTCCTGGGCTGACGCTGCTAGTGGAATTGATTCAGCCGTGGGTGTGGCTAATCCTGGGGACGTGATTTGTATCAAGGCGAGCACAGCTGCTTACACCAAAGGGTTTACTGTTCCGGACGGGGTCCACTTGGTAGCGGAAAAACCCGGTAATGTGTATCCACAGGTCCACGGCACTATAACATTTTCTGGCGATTATAACACTAATCAAGGCACGCCGACCATACTCGAAGGTGTGGAGATTGTGAATCAATCACCATCTATGTACATGAAGCCTGGGACAGGTACAGGTATAAACAACAATGTTATCGTGAGAGGAGTAATCTTTAATGGTGGAGGAAAACCCGGCATCAAGCACGAAGGTGGAGCACCGATTATAGAAGACAGTGTGTTCTTTGGTAAAGAACGGCCGGGTATCCGAATCGTGGGGGAGGCGGGCAATCTAGACGAGGCATTCATCATCCGCCGTAACGAATTTTACGGCAACTCTGGCGCTGGCTCCGCCTCCTCGAGCCGATATCATGCGGAAATCTTTTTTGATTCTTATACCGCTAAAAAGAGCCCTGACGTTGCCAATCACGTCCTGATCCAGGACAATATAATTCGCAACAATAATATCAGGTCTGGCATCGTTTTTGGGCCTGGGACTCATAGTGCCCACATAACCGGAAATGAGATTTACGGGAATCCATTTACCGGCATTCATGTCTGGGGACAACAAGGAACTGAAGGAGTAGGAAAATTACGGAAAATAACGATTTCCGGAGAACCAGATTTTACCTATCCTACATCCGAAAATTGTTATGGTAATGGTGATCCTGTATCATGCTGTACTGGTCTGGGCACAGGAACATGCGGCACCGACTATACCGGCGTCGGCAGCCCCAATTTAATCCATGACAATGGAAGAGGCGGCGTCACCACTGAACAAACCGCCGCCATGGATATCATCAGCAATGATATTTTTAACAACGCCTATGGCGGCATCGCCACAGAAAAAATAGACCCCGGCACACAGTATCCCGACTGGGTCGGATTCGCAGGAACATCTGGGACGGCGAAGCTGACGATCAGGAAGAACTATATCCATGGAAACGGCACACTAGCGAACACCATCGGTGGCGGCATCAGTGTTCGCCATGGTTACGTGACCATTAGCAATAACGTGATTTATGGAAACAACCGGGCCGGCATCCGTGTAGGGGACTACGTAACAAATAACTATGAATGTACAGCGGCGGGTACTCCGTATGAATGCTGTACCGGTTCTGGCACAGGAACATGCGGTATTAAGTACAATACAGTGGTTGGCAATGGCAGCGATGTGGACATGACACCCTTTTGTAGAGCCTTGGATGAACCATATGATTTGTGTTCTGGTGAAGGCGCAGTAGATGATCCTAAAAACAACATGCCCAGGGGGTTTGGAGGCGGCATTGTTTATGATGATGTGGCCATCGACGACGCTTTCGACAATGTGCCCAAGGGAGATTCTGCGAATCCTATAGAAGTGAGATACAATATCATTGCCTATACCCAGAGAGCCGCCCTGAAGGGCATGGGTTTTTACAACACCCTGGGTGAGGAGGAGCGTGACTATAATCTCCTTTATGCCAACAATCAAACCCTGTCGTGGATGACCGGCGATTGTGGCGGTTATATTGTTCCCGCAGTTTCGCCAAATGATGTATGCACATCGGGAGAGCCTCCATCTCCATATGCATGCTGTACTGGTGCTGGAACAGGAACATGCGGAGGTGATGATGATGGTGAAAAGAGTACGTTCGATTCAGGGATAAATACCCGTAGGTGCCTCAGAGCCCAATACGGTTTTCTTAATACTCCTAATCCCTATCTAAACCCGGTGATTCACCCTTATGTATACCTTACAGATCCCAATGACACGCTGAAAGACCCGTTGTTTGTCAATTATCAGCGTGGGATGGTTGCACCAGACCTTTCACTGGGTACAGGATCTGTAGGCTTAACTATGGACCCCGACGGTAATCAAGTTGGCGCCTGGGGCGGTGGTCCAAGGGGCTATCCTCCCATGAACTGGACTCACACACATTAGTTTTTATAGATTTTGATACAATGAAAAATAACCGAGATGATGCCAATATAATGAATCAACACGGAGCATGAAAATTATGAAAGCGAAACCAATGATAGTCATGATTCTGTTCCTGGTCCTGTCGCTTGCATTATCAAACATTGTCAGTGCTGAGATCACCCAGATTACAACAAATACGCATGAGGACAGCTTTCCCCATACCGCTGGAGGCATTGTTGTCTGGCAGGCCCGCATTAACGGCGACTGGGAAATTTACCTCTACAACGCCAAAGACAAAACCGGTCCGCTTAATATATCCAATAACGAAGCCTTCAATGATACTTCACCAAAAACCGACGGCAACTACGTCATCTGGACCGCTGACACAGGCCTTTATGGGAAAATTTTTATTTATGACATAGCCCAAGGAACAGCCACCCAGCTTACAGACTTCGCCTTTACTGCCAACCCGGTCCTCTCCAATGGCAAGGTGGCTTGGATTTACAAGCCTGTCGAATATATCGGCCTGGGGATAGGGATAATCTATCTCTATGATATTGCTACCGGAAACCTTACGAACGTGTCGGAACTGGTACCATGGGAGAACACTGGTTATCATTATGAGGATTACGGGTTTCGATTCGATGGCCAGCAGATTTTTTGGAACCGGCAAAACGTTCAGCTGGAAAGCGTAGTAAGCTATCTCTATGACCTGGCAACAGGAAATACTTATCGATATTACAGCCCAGTAGACGATGAGGAGTTTGTCCCCTTTCTTTCCTTAGACCTGGTAGCCGGCTCAACAAAAGATATAGAAGGAAATTTGATTCTGCAGGACAATCCGCAGGTCGATGGCGACATTCTGGTTTTTACAAGAATAGTAGGTGGTGATCGGGAGATTTTTTTACGGGATAAGAAAAACAAACGTGGCGGTCCCCTTACGGACAACGATATAGAAGACACTCAACCCAGTATTGCAGATGACATCCTGGTCTGGAAGGGTGATATGCAAGATGCTGCAGAGATATATATTTATGAGATACCGCCCATACTTACACTTGTCAGCCCAGCTGATGGAAGCGAATTCACCATTAAAGAATTCCCGGTTTTTGGCTGGGATAGTAGCTTCATAAAGTTTAAAATACAGTTTTCAGTCGTAGCGAGCTTTGAAGAACAATATACCCGCACCTTTCCAGAAAGTAACGATGCCTGGCTGTCCGAGCTCTCTATCACCCTTGATAAAAAGCAAGTCAATGAGATCAAAGGGATGCTTGGAGATTACGATAACCCCAATTTCCTCTACTGGCGAGTTTTGGCTCAGGACGGGGCTGGGAATGTGGAAATAACAGAAACTCGACACCTTGTCCTTACTAAATAATAGGATAATTAGTTTTATCTGCCTGATTTTACCCCCCCTTCAGTCCCTGATCTTCACAGAGGGCTGCAGGGGGTTTTTATTTCCACCGGGGTCAGGCTTGACACCAATTTACTCTTTCAAAACAGAAAAGCCGGGCTTACGAGCCCGGCTTTTCTGTTTTTTTGGTTTACGATTAGGATTAGTGACTAATAGTGACTAATGATTAAGGTTTGTAT
>JBHPCH010000003.1:0-49527 GCA_042576125.1 Thermodesulfobacteriota bacterium | reverse complement strand
GGACTGAGGAACGCTTCCGCATACGCGAATCTGTATCAAGCATCTCCGCAGAAGGAAGGTTGATGCTGATAACAAGTTGAACAGCAGTGCTTTTTTTTTCGACCACCCTCCATGGACCAGTACAGCAAAATCGCCTATCTCCTGTGGCACTTCATGTGCGGCAGCTGCAAGCCAGGTGGAGATGCCGAGACGAATATCAATAAGAAAGGTGCCGGCAACTGCAATGCCACCGATAAAATTGTGGATGCCATCCCCAATTAAAATGAGATATGTTTGAGGTTTTTTATTTTTACAGGCTGTTTCTTCCCGGTGACAATGGTGCCAGTGGAGCAATTGCTCCAGAAGCAGGAAGAAAGTAAATCCAGCGACAACATAAATGTATACAGATAGATCATCCCCTGTTTTTTCAATGGATTCAGGTATCATATGAAAAAAAGCCCCCCCCAGCAGGGAGCCTGCTGATAAGGCAACGAGGGGCAGGAGAAGTTTCTGCAGGGTTTTTTCGCTTAACGAGAGCGTAGTTGCACCGACAAGAGCCAGGATGCACATCAGTATACTGCTCCCTATAATCCAGAGAAGGGGGTTGGTTGCGGTAGTAGGCATAATCCAGTTGTTTAATTGTAAAATATATTATGAAGATTATTGATTTTTATAATTAGCTTATTAACTCAGGATGAACCTTTAGTGGGATTTTGTAAAATTTTCAACAACCTTAATAGAAACTATTTACAGGAAACACCATAAAAAATAATTTTCTGTATATGGATATACAGCCTTGCAATGAAAAAAACTGGTATTGGCTTATTCCAATACCAGTTTTTTATGGCCCTGCAAGGTCCGGGTTGGGGGGATGGAACGGGATGGCTATTTTTTAAGCCTTGCGGATCAGAACGGACCAGGCGCCATCATCGAGTTGTTCCTGTGAAAGAATATCATGACCTTCTCTGATAACGGAGCGGGGGACATTGTTGATTGGCGGCCCGTTGTCAAGAACCAAACCCAGAATTTGCCCGGATTGCATTTTGGAGAATGCGACTTTGGTTTTCACAAGGTTCATGGGACAACCGACACCACGTAAGTCTTGAAATACATCTGCTTTGATTTGAGTTTCCATGTTTCTTCCTTATTTTTTCCCATTTTTAAAAATTTCAAGCGGTTCAGGGGCCACTACACCTTTTTGTATAATAAAGGATTTTATGCTTGGGGGAGTCTCGGCAAGGGAGACAATTACATAGCTGAGTGATGGGTCATAGGCCAGCCTGATATCCTCATTAGAGGGCCTGGCAGGTGTTTCAGGATGACTGTGATAGACAGCCCGGATCTTCAACCCAAGATTTCTGCATTCATTGAGAGCAGCAAACTGTTCTGCCGGATCCATTGAAAAATGAACTGGAGACTTATCAATGTTGGTCAATTCAAAATGTTTACAGATTAAACCGTCTTTTTCGGCAAGATAACCGCACGCTTCAAGTGGGGCATCATGCAGCCCCTGTGCAACAATTCTATCAATTATATCCTGTTTTATTTTCAGCATCATGCAGTTACCTGTTCATTTCTTAATTATAAACCTTAAACCACCAGTTTAGCTGGTGGGTCCAAGCTATGCTATGCGGGTAAGTTGTTGATAAATGAAGTGAAGTCGAAATATTAAAGTAATATATTGTTTTAAATCTTTTTTACGTTCATTTTGTTTGCCCAAAACGAACCAAAAAAGCAGCCGTTCACTTGGTCTGCTGATAGCAGACTGCCCTGCGCTGCTCAAAATAACCGGGCGCTGCGAAACTCGCTTCGCTCAGACAGTCCTCGCGCTATTCCGGTTATTTTTCCGCTGCTCGGCTTTGTGAAATGGCGTATAAAAAACATTTTATTACTGTGGAAACAAAAACATTTTAGGGTCATCCTATAATCCACCTCTTATATGGGTGGTTGTTAATTCACAAGCAGTCTGTTTAATATCAACGAGTTCGGTAATCGTCGGCTCTGTGCCGCAAACAGGACAATTTTTCTGTTTATTCAGTTTGATTTTTCTAAACAACATGTTTTTTGCGTCAAAGCTCAGTAATCCATTTGTAAGAAGTTCTCCGGTGCCGGTAATGAACTTCAGGGCCTCTGCTGCCTGAATAGTACCAAGCATTCCTGCGATAGCGCCGAGAACACCTGCCTGGGCACAGGAAGGCACGGCGTCTGGCGGCGGCGGTTTCCTGAAGGAACAGCGGTAACAGGCTGTTATGCCAGGTATAACAGTCATTGTCTGCCCGTTAAACCGCAGGATACCGCCATGGGAGAAAGGAATTCCTTTAAAGACACATGCATCGTTGACCAGGAATTTTGTAGGGAAGTTATCTGTACCGTCTAAAACAAAATCATAACCGTTAATAATAGAAGTAATATTATCAGCGCAGAGAAAATCCTGGTATGTTTTTACCGTTATATCCGGGTTGATTGCCCGCATCTTTTCAGCAGCAGATTCCACTTTTGGACTATTGAGATCTTTGGTGAAATGGGCTATCTGGCGCTGCAGGTTTGACATTTCCACGCAATCGTTGTCCACGATGCCGATTGTTCCCACTCCGGCAGCGGCAAGATAAAGCGCTGCAGGAGATCCCAATCCGCCGGCACCAACGATCAATACCTTTGCCTCGAGCAATTTCTCCTGTCCGTCGACGCCCACATCGTCCAGCAAAATATGGCGGCTGTACCGTTCAAGCTGGTTTTCAGTAAAATCAATCATACTTCAATCCTCAAAAGTTTCTCGTTAGGTAACAGGGCCTTGTAATTCTTTTAAACCACAGGCGAAATACCTGTCCGCATCGTGCTGTTTACGATGCCGACAATCATGCTTCAATCCTCAAAAGTTTCTCGTTCAGTATAACAGGGCCTTGTAATTCCTTTAAACCACAGGTGAAATACCTGGCCGCATCGTGCTGTTTACGATGCCGACAATCATGCTTCAATCCTCAAAAGTTTCTCGTTCAGTATAACAGGGCCTTGTAATTCCTTTAAACCACAGGCGAGATACCTGGCCGCATCGTGCTGTTTACGATGCCGACAATCATGCTTCAATCCTCAAAAGTTTCTTGTTCAGTAACAGGGTCTTGTAATATCGATATAGTGCAGATGCAATATCTGTCCGTATCGTGTGTTTCGAAGTCTCACTTCGTTCCCTATCTGCGATGCCGACAATCATAATGCAGCAAGCCCCTTTTCCAGATCAATTCTTAAGTCCTCAATATCTTCAATTCCGGCTGAAAGACGGATCATGGTCTGACGAACCCCTATGTCTTTGAGGACTTCATTCGGGTACTCGCAGAAAATTGTTGATGCCGGATGCAGGATAAGCGTTTTATTATCATTAACATTTGTAGCTCTTTTGATGAGCCGCAAATTGTCAAGTAGAGCAAAACAGGCCTCACGACTTTCAAGGTCAAAAGTCAGTATGCCTCCATAGTGATTGCCAAACTGTTCTGAAGCAAATTTGTGAGATTCTGATTCCGCAAGACCGGGGTAATTCACTGATGCAACCCTTTTATGGTGTTGGAGGAAATCTGCCAGGGCAAGGGCATTGGAGCAGCTTTTATCAATACGCAAGCTCAGGGTTTCCAGCCCAAGGCTTTGGAGATAGGCATGATGCGGAGCCAGGCATGAACCTAAATTCCTGAATATTTCTCTTCGTAATGAGCCTATCAGGGCAAAAGAACCCATTTTATTTGCCCAGGGTTTTAATCTGGGAGACTTGTGCCAGTCAAAGTTACCGTTGTCGATAATCACGCCTCCAATGGAGGTAGCACCGCCTGAAATATATTTTGTGCTGGAAAGTACTTCTATATTTACTCCGAATTTTTTGGAACGAAAGATATAGGGCGTGGTAACTGTTCCGTCTACTATGAGTGGAATGGATTCATCAGAAGTTATTTTCGATATTGCCTTAAAATCTGCAACTTCAAGCTGGGGATTTGTAATACTTTCAAGAAAAACGGCCCGCGTGTTTTGGTCAATAGCACGCTGGATCTCTACCGGATTCATCATGTCAGCATACCTGACTTCCAGTCCCCAGGGTTTAAGGGTTTTTTCAAACAGGGATAAAGTGTTTCCGAACAGGTGTTTACTTGTGACTATATTGGTCCCGGCTTCGGCAAGTGTCAGTATGACATTGGTTATAGCTGCCATGCCGGAAGATACGGCAACTACTGCTGAGCCGCCACTTATGAGACGGATACGCTGCTCAAAATCCTCAACAGTGGGATTGGATATGCGCGAATAGGTGTGGGCAGGAATGCTACCGGCAAAAGCCATATTAATATCTCTTGCACTTTCAAATTCAAAAGCCACAGTATCATAGACTGGCGTTCTAAGGCTGCCATGGACATCAGTTTTTAATTGTGCTCCATGAATCGCACTGGTGGCGAATCCTGTCATTTGGTGCCACCCCCCATGAAAAAAAGAAATTCAATAGTGTCACCTGACTTAAGATAGGTAGAGGAGTAACTGTTCATTTCTATAAATTGACCATTCAGCTGGACCGCGACCATTTCAGGCGATTCCACCTTTCTTAATTCCAGAAGTTTTGAAAGATTTATCTCAATATCCTTAAACTCACTGGATTCTCCATTTACCGTTATCTGCATGGTGTCTCCTGTCATTTGTGTAATCAATAAATTGCTCAAAAATTGTATCGAACAATTTAACATTACTAATCTGATCAACTTAGTCAACTAATAAAGCATGGGGCAGGAAAAGTCAAGAAAGAACCATAAAAAAACCAAAGGTCATATTATATATAGTCGGACTGTGGTTAATTAAAGGGCTAGAGATATGTGTTTTTTCTTGACTGCAACAGGGAATTTTAGAGGTAAGAGAAAACAGGAATTAAATGTTGTAGATAACATTTTCCTGCAATGACTCCTGTTTTGAAACGAGATCAGCAAGACTGACAGAAAGAACTTTTTTAAGATTATTTTCTGCATCCTGAAAAAGTTCAACAATGACATCATTAGTACTGTCAGATTTTGGAACAAACTCAATATCACCTTCAAGGGTGTTTACGATTTCCAATACGGTGATTTTTTCGGGTGGTTTAGCGAGCTCATACCCCCCATTTTTACCCCTGGTGCTCTTCAAAAGACCTGTTTTCCCGAGCCGGTTGAATATTTGTTCAAGGTACTGATGGGGAATATCGCAGCGGGAAGCAATGTCCTTTATCTGCAGGAGGCCGGAATTATAGAATTCAGCAAGAGCAAGGAGTGCTGCTATGCCGTATCTGCTTTTACTGCTGATGGTGAGCATGGTTGTTTTTCACCTGAAGGTCGGTTTTATTATTCAGTGTGGTTTTAATTAGTAAACGTTGTAGTCCGGGATTAATATTTTTTTTAATAAATATTGAGAATGAAGCAAGATGTCAAATTATTAATTATCTCTAATTTTTATTTGCCTGAATCCGTGACGATAAATGAATAAGCTCTATTCAATTGGTATCTTGGCCTTACTTTGGGCTCTCTGGTGCAGTTTGCACAGTTTGCTTATAAGCAGGTCTTTTACTGCCAGGATGGAGGAAATCTGGGGTATAAAATTTGCCTATTACAGATTGGCTTATAATTCTTTCAGTATTCTCACATTAATCCCCGTGGTTGTCTATCAACAACTTCTTAAGGAACAAATAATTTTTTCCTGGTCCGGCCCGTGGCCTTTACTTAAATTCGGTATGTACCTGGCCTCTTTTGTTCTCTTCTACGGAGGATATCGGGTGTTTGATATGCAATATTTTCTTGGCATAAAACAGATAGATGAGATGCGGGGAGATAGAAAAATAGAAGCCATGAATTTTAACACTACAGGTATCCTGCAATATGTCCGGCATCCATGGTATAGCGGTGCAATTTTTCTGGTCTGGGCATTCGGTCCGATATCCGATGTATCACTGGTTTCAAAGATTATTCTGACTGCATATTTAATTATTGGTACATTCCTGGAAGAAAAAAAGCTGATTCATGAGATAGGAGAACCTTATCTTGAGTATCGTAAAAAAGTTCCCATGCTTATTCCGTGGAAAAAAGGGTGGTTTGATTTAAAAGAGTAAACTTGGTTTTTGGGGCCGGGTTACAATA
This sequence comes from Thermodesulfobacteriota bacterium, assembly GCA_042576125.1. GTDB lineage: Bacteria > Desulfobacterota > Desulfobulbia > Desulfobulbales > BM004 > BM004. The sequence continues at coordinate 43,426 of JBHPCH010000003.1, read as the reverse complement.
TGCGCGACAAAAAGTACAGAAGAGGCACAAAGGCACAGAGGCACAAAGTATTTGGTGCTGCAGGGTACTTTTGGGGAAAATTGTTAAACTCAGCAAGTTAGGAAAAGTCAGAAACATATTAAACTGATTGAGAGTTTCCAGATGGGAAAACTCTGTGCCTTTGTGCCTTTGTACCCTTAAGGGCATAAATGCCAGTATCCGTGTGAGTGGCAAATCGCTTTAAGGGGAAGCTTTAAACCTGTTTTTTGGGGCCGGATATTTACAATGGAAAAACTTTTTAAAATTGAATCTTCCTTTACTCCTGCGGGGGATCAGCCCAATGCAATTAAGCTTCTGTCAGAAGGGATTGAGGCGGGATATTCAAAACAGGTGTTGTTGGGGGTAACCGGTTCCGGCAAGACTTTTACAATGGCAAAAGTCGTGGAACTGGTGCAAAGGCCAACACTTGTCATAGCGCCGAATAAAACTCTGGCAGCCCAACTCTATTCTGAATTCAAGGAACTTTTTCCAGAGAATGCTGTGGAATATTTTGTTTCCTATTACGATTATTATCAGCCCGAAGCATACATCCCCCAATCAGATACTTATATAGAAAAGGATTCCTCCATAAATGATGCCATTGACAAGATGCGCCACTCTGCTACCCGATCCCTTCTGACCCGGCGTGATGTTCTTATTGTAGCATCTGTTTCCTGTATTTACGGCCTTGGCTCTCCTGATGAATACAAGAACCTGCACCTGTTCCTGAAAACAGGGGAAGAATATCCCAGGGAAGAGATACAGAGAAGGCTTGTCTATATGCTCTATGAGCGAAATGACATTTCGTTTCACAGAGGAACTTTCAGGGTGCGTGGTGATGTGGTGGAAATATTTCCAGCTTATGAGGAGGAAAGTGCCGTACGCGTTGACCTTTTCGGAGACACCATTGATTCCATATCGTTTATCGATCCGTTGCGCGGTAAAGTTTTAGGGCAGGTGGACGAGTTGACGGTCTTTGCATCAAGTCATTTTGTTACCTCAACGGAAAGGCTTGAAACAGCGAGGCGTACAATTCTGGAAGAGCTTAAGGAACGGTTGGTTTTTTTAGAGAAGGAAAACAGGTTGGTCGAGGCTCAGCGTCTGGAACAGAGAACCATGTTCGATCTGGAAATGATAGAAGAACTCGGATACTGCAGCGGTATTGAGAATTACAGCCGTCACCTGACAGGTGCCAGACCGGGAGAACCGCCGCCAACCCTTTTGGATTATTTCCCGGATGACTTTATCCTTTTTATTGATGAGAGCCATATCGGTGTACCTCAGCTTCATGGTATGTATCGCGGGGACCGCTCACGCAAGAAAACCCTGGTGGAGTTTGGTTTCAGGCTGCCATCAGCTCTGGATAACAGACCCTTGCAGTTTGAGGAATTTGAACAGCGCACAAACCAGGTTGTTTATGTTTCGGCAACACCTGGAGACCTTGAATTTGAGCAGGCTGAGGGCAGGATTATTGAACAGATCATAAGGCCGACCGGTCTCATTGATCCTGTCATAGAAGTCCGGCCCGCCAAAGATCAGGTAGATGATCTTCTGGCTGAAATTCGAAAGAGGTGTGAGAAAAAAGAGGCTGTTCTGGTTACGACCCTGACAAAAAGAATGTCTGAAGACTTGACAGATTATTATGAAAACCTTGGGGTCCGGGTCCGATACCTGCATTCAGATATAAAAACCCTGGAGCGCATGGAGCTTATAAGGGAACTCAGGCAGGGCGAATTTGATGTGCTGATCGGCATCAATCTGTTACGGGAGGGACTGGATATCCCCGAGGTTTCCCTGGTAGCAATACTGGATGCTGACAAGGAAGGTTTTTTGCGCAGTGAACGCTCATTGATTCAGACCTGCGGACGAGCCTCTAGAAATATTGACGGACTGGTGATTCTTTATGCAGATGTATTAACCGGATCCATGCAGCGAACTATAGAGGAGACGACAAGAAGAAGAGCCATACAGAAGAAATATAATATGGATCACAATATTACACCTGCAACAGTGCGGTCCAGTATTAAGGATATTATGGCCTCTGTCTATGAAAAGGATTATATCACTGTAGCTGTGGACACTGCTGAAAAGGAGGTTGAATATCACAGCTTGCAGGAACTGCGCCGTGATATTAAGAGGTTGGAAGCGGAAATGCATAAGGCAGCCAAAGTCCTTGCTTTTGAAGAAGCGGCACGTTTGCGGGATGAGGTAAAGGCGTTGAGAAAGTTAGAGCTGGAGATTATGTGAATAAAAGGGTTCAAGGTTACAAGGTTTCAAGGGGTCGAGGGTAAAAGAAAAGGGTAACGTAGCCAGTTGCTTATTAAAAAAAATACTTTTAGTGTTTAGTTATAAAGAGGAAAGAGTTTTTTGGTAAGGCCATTTCACGCAGCCGAGCAGCGCAGTTAAGAGTGGAAAAACGATTCGGCGGAGTACCCCGCAAGGGGTGCGACTTTCCGAATCGTCCGCTCTTAATGAGCAGCACAGGAGAGCCGAAGGCCAAGTGAACGGCTGCATTTTCTTTGGTTCGTTTCTTTGTGCAAGCAAAGAAATGAACAAATAGAAAAAAATATATAAAAACTATGAATATATTTTAAGTCATAGATTGAACGTGAAAAATAAAGGTCTAAAGAATCATGACAAAAGGAATAATCGTTGCCGGATTAAGCGGCGGATCGGGAAAAAGCGTGGTAGCCGTCGGCCTGGTGGCAGCCTATGCCAGGCAGGGGCGTAAGGTAGTACCTTTTAAAAAGGGTCCTGATTATATTGATGCCGGCTGGCTGCAGTTAGCTGCCGGTGAACCCTGCTATAACCTTGATCCGTTTTTAATGGACGCTGAGGTAATCAAACATTCTTTTGAACTCCATTCTGATAATGCCAATATGGCGATCGTCGAAGGCAACAGGGGTTTATTTGACGGCGTTAATATTGAAGGTGCATACAGTACGGCTGAACTTGCTGTTGAATTAAAACTGCCTGTCCTGCTTGTGGTTGACTGCACCAAGACGACACGCACTATTGCCGCCCTGGTTCTCGGCTGCCAGAAGCTTGATCCACGGGTGATGATCAGTGGAGTTGTGTTAAACAGGCTGGGAACTGCCAGGCATGAATCCATAGTACGGCAATCAGTGGAACATTACACAGGTATACCGGTTGTCGGGGCTGTTCCCCGTTCAAAAACGGATTATTTCCCCCAGCGTCATCTGGGGGTGACGCCACATCAGGAACATGATGGTGCCGGCCAGATAACAGTTATGCTTGCTGATATGGCTAAAAAATACCTTGATCTGGATACCATCAGAAATCTCATGGCAGATGTCCACCCGCCCGAGACCGCAGCAGGGTCAATAACAGGGGAGACTCCAGCAAAGGTTCGTATCGGCATTTTAAAAGATGCGGCCTTTCAATTTTATTATCCTGAAAATCTCAATGCCCTGGTTGCCGAGGGGGCAGAGCTTGTTGAAATTAACGCCATGACTGCTGAAGCATTACCGGAACTTGATGCTCTTTATATCGGTGGTGGATTTCCGGAAACCGGTGCCAGGCGGTTGGCGGATAACAGTTCATTCAGACAGTCATTAAAACGTGCAGCTGATTCCGGCCTGCCGGTTTATGCCGAGTGCGGCGGGTTAATTTATCTTGGTGAAAGTGTCCTGTTGGACGGCGTGGAATATCCACTTACCGGAGTGTTTCCTATCCGGTTCGGATTGCGAAGGAAACCCCAGGCACATGGCTACACCGAACTCATGGTGAGCGGCAGGAATCCATTTTATAAAGTGGGGGAAAGGATCAAGGGACATGAGTTCCGCTACAGCGAAATTTTATCATGGGATGGAGATCAAATGGATCTTGCTCTTGAAATGGAGCGTGGTGTGGGGTTCATGGATGGCCTGGACGGGCTGGTATACAAAAATGTCCTGGCTCTCTATACCCATATTCATGCCCTGTCAACTCCGCAATGGGCAGGGAGCCTCGTTGCCCGGGCATTGGAGTTTAAGGCACAAAGAGAATAATCATGATTGAATGAACGTTAAACCATTGTGACAAATGATTACTAATAGAATTGTTCTTTGGTCATAATTCTTGACAAAGATTTTTTAAAACGCTATTCGTCAAACATGTGCTTTTGCATATGTTATTCCATTCGATAACTCTTTATTTTTTTCCTTAATCTGGACGTTAAGGTGACCACAATGAATGGTTTAAAAAGAATCATATTCTTCTTATTAGCCAGCTTTTATGCTTGTGCTGTTGCATTTGCCGGGCAGAGTGTTGTGATGTCAGTTCAGGTTCGTGAAGGAACAGTGCGCAATACCCCGACATTTCTCGGAAAAGTCCTCACCAAACTTGATTATGGCCAAAAGGTTAACATCCTTGAGGAGAAGTCTCCCTGGGCCAAGATTTCTGTTACTGATCAGGAACTAGAAGGTTGGATGCATACATGCGCACTTACAACTAAGGAAATAAAGCTTAAGCCGGGAGTATCGGATGTGGAAACCGGGGCAACAGTGAATGAAGTGGCCTTGGCTGGTAAAGGCTTCGATAAAGTGGCTGAGAAAAAATATCAGGAAGATAATCCAACTGTTGATTTCTCCTGGGTCAATAAAATGGAATGCTTCAAGGTGTCGCAACCACAAATCCAGGCCTTTCTGACTGATGGTGGCGTGCTTGAGGACAAGGAGGCATTATGAGACATTTTTTGATTTATCTTGCCTTGCTATTTCTGCTGCCCACTGCCTTTAGCCAGGCATTTTCTCTTCAAATTGGCAGGGGCGGAGATTCTGAAAAAAAAGTTGACATTACATCCTTATTCAGGGCCGGCAAGGCGGTTTCCAAGACTTTTGAAGACATAACCCCGGAACAGGAGTATTTCATCGGCCGGACGGTAAGCGCCATTATTGTTAATGAGTATAAACCATATGATCTCCAAGCTGCCAATGACTATCTCAACCTCCTGGGCCAGACTCTGGCCCAGGCTTCTGACCTGCCGGAAACTTTTGGCGGTTATCATTTCCTTATTCTGGACTCTGAAAGCATCAACGCCTTTGCCGCCCCCAGCGGCCTTATTTTTGTGACCAAGGGGTTGATCCGCTGCTGCCCCAATGAAGATGCCCTGGCAGCTGTGCTGGCCCATGAAATTGGTCACGTGCAGTATAAGCATGGTTTGCAGGCAATTAAAAAATCCCGTGTTACTTCGGCATTGACCGCTATAGGTATTGCCGGAGTAGCGAGTAATGAGGGTGTTGATATGACTTTTGTCCCTGAAACTTTTTATAATTCGGTTAACGACATCACCACTACCCTCATCAATAATGGTTATTCTAAAAAATTTGAGTATGCCGCTGACCAGGCAGCAGTGACGATCATGAACAGGGTAGGCTATAACCCGGCAGCTTTGCTTGATATGCTCAAAATCATGAAAGATAAACTTAAGCCGGATGGGACTGATTTTGCCAAAACCCACCCCTCACCGAAAGTCAGAATAAAAAAGGTTCGTAAAAAAATAGATAAGACTCCTGTCTCACAATCACCAGCCAGACAAAACCGCTTTGAGCAATTTATAAGTTCTATTTAACCGATGTCAGGACATACCAGAGTAATGAAAAGGCTGCAGCGGGGTATCGTTGTTGACCTGGACAGTGCTATTGCCGCACTATTGCCTCTGGCAAGCCGCGTATTGGAAAGCTGGGAATACAAATTTCCCGGCTCTCTATACCCATATTCATGCCCTGTCAACTCCGCAATGGGCAGGGAGTCTCGTTGCCCGGGCATTGGAGTTTAAGGCACAGAGAGAAAAACCTGATTGGACAGAAAGAAAATAGATTACTGCCTCGGTTATAACCCCTGACAACGCAAAAACGTTTTTTGTTGTTTCCAAAACTATAGGAAGAATAAGTGGATTCGAGAGTAGAGGACTTTATCTGAAATTGTAAGTGAATCCCAGGGTGAACGCAGAGGACTGCCAGTTTGCTTCATTAAATTTCGTTATAACGGTGGTGCCACCGGCCAGAAAGGTTCTGACAAGCCCCTCTTTTGCAGAAAAATCACGGTAAACCAAGATAAGATCGAGTGACCAGTCTTTATTAAACAGATAATTGCCCCTCAGGGTGGCGATTAGACCGTCAGCTTCATCAGTGTCGTGCCTGAAACTCACCGGATGAGCCCAATTGGTTTTCAGGTTCCAGTCTGCCTCTGCCTCGTAATCAGACCAATGGTATTCGATTGAGCCAAGCAGGGAAAAACGCGGAGAGGGATGCAGCTCAAGATCGATACCGGCAAAGGGACCTTGCCATTTACTTGCATAGGTGCTGTTCAGGCCGGCGAAGGGGCCGGCGTCCGGGATGACCTGCACGCCATTGGTGAGTCGCAGGTTCTGTTCATGGTAGGAATAGCCGCCCAGAAAACCAAGAGTCAAGCGATCCTGCCAGTATTTTTTTTCGAATCCCAATCCTATGGAGAAATCGAGCATGTCGTCATCTTCAGTGGCGCTGATTGAGCGTGAGTACTCATCGGTGCGGTTATTGCTGTTGTAATCGGAGTCTCGGACCGTACCATCGCTTATCCAACCATAATCAAGGGAGCTGCGGATATAGGTGTTGTACGAGGCAGTGTTATTGCCAATGGAAACCTTGCCGCTCACACCGATCTGCCAGATCTCAATATCCTTCCAGTCAAGCTCTGAAAGCACATTGACATATTGCCCGCCCTGGCTAACCGGGGCATAACCGGCAATATTCCAGTCGATCTGATCAAGCCTAAAGCCGGAATGCAGAACAAATTCCATGGTATCGATGAATTCAGCTTCGGCAGTTTTTGCATTGAGTATTGGACCTGCTAAGCAGACAGAAATAAGTAGCAGAACTATGAACGGGTATTTCATGTTATTCTAAACTCCAGTACTTTTAAGGTAATAATGAAGTGATCTAACTGGAAAACAAAATGTAAACTTAATGCATTTGTATAAAACCACAAAGGGTAATTGTCGCTATAGTTTTTATAAAGTTATGGAATGACGCGCTTGATTTTTTTTGAGATGGACATCTTCTAATTATACAAAAAAGATGGCCACCCCTGATTAGGGGGTGGCCTGTAGAATTCAATTTAAAACCGGGTCTCTGCCCGATCAACAAAAGCCGATTTACTATGGGATTGGCAGAGAACCCATCGGATTTAAAACACCGGCATAGTTTGTAACGTAGGTCCAATCCAGATAACTTTCCCCTGAAATCAACATTCCAGGGCTAAGGTAAAAATGACCAAAGTGATATAGCACATCATCCGCAACATCAAATGTTTCAGGTGCTGTCAGGGTAAGATCACCTGTTCCAGCAGAAATGCCTGTATCCGCACCACCACTGACGAATACAACAGCATCCCTGGTTAAATCGGTATTGATTTCTTGACGGACAGACCAGTTATTTCTTAAGACGTCGCTGTTGGGGAGTCTAATGTTGGCTACTGTATAATTGAGACCGGACCAGACGTCTCCATCAGGAAGCGACAGTACTACCGGATCCGCCAGGACAGCTGCCAAATTAGGATTATTGTCACCGGAATTAATAAATAATTCAGTAAGGTCATCTGTATCATCAGTTGGAGTGCCGTTATTATCTTGTCCTTGCCAATAATCCCTTGCAATATGAAGATCAGCATCAACCATTTCTTCAAGAGTCACTCCAGTAACATCTAACGGGAAGAAACCGCAAGTTAACCCAGAGACAGTATCCACTTCACCTATGATGGCGCAAGAAGTTAAAGGTGTGTGAGCTATCGCATCATTTTGCGCGTCCACCAAGAGAAGATCACCAGCTACATATCTCACGGCATCAACTATATATAAATCATCAGCTGCCTGGCTGGCGGGGATACCTATTGTAACTGTGCCACCTCCAGTAGCATTCAACATTGTATCCTCAACCTTCTTGTAAGTTAATGTATTGCTAGGTCTACTTGTGTCTTCTACTCCGGTATCTACATTAACACACTCAGGGGCGGTACCGCTGGTTACATTAATACAGTATGATTCTGGATCAAGTTGTAGGCCATAAAAAGGATTTGTTTCGCAAGTACCCGGCACTTCAGGACCAGTACATCCGGTACAACGCCAGTCGGTTGGACTTGGGGGATCATTTACATCACAGAATTCAGGTACATTCCATGAACAAACAACATCAGTGGTTTGCGGAGCAGTATAATAAGGATTTTCTAAACATTCAGTACCCAGAGTTAAACATTCTGTACATCGAGGGTCAGCTGCACTGGTGGGGAAATCACCTGTAGTTGTACTACATAATGCAGGTACTTCATCAGAGCAAACATTAATAATAATATTTGGATAAGTTGTTGTATACTTCCGGACAACGGTTCGAACACCGGTACTGTATGTTATAGGATTCCCAAAGTCTAAGAGGGCACTATTTGTTCCACTCTCGTCTAGGGCGTACAATGGAAATGTTCCAACGTTCGCCGCAGAAGTGTCGACACCTCCACTATCAGAAATACCGTCAGTATAACCACCACCCGGTGTACCTGCTACGTCACCACCTCCACCGCCACCACAGCCAAACAGGGCAAGCGCTGGTAACAACATTAATAACAATAGAGCTTTCTTCATAATTCCCTCCTCCTTTTAAATTAGATAAATTCCATTAGCCTCTAGCAGTCAGTTTGTGCCAATTTCCCCATAGACAATTTGTCATAACTTTTGCAAAACATGAATTCGAATCCCCGACAAAAAAGTTCAATAAGGACTGACTTCACCCCCCATTTTCAAGGACAGAATTTATGTTCTTGGCAAATTGTTGCCGCTGGTATGGTTCGAATTGGAAAGCGGCAATAAATTCCACCTCGAATCACATGAAATACCAGCTATATTTACCGATTTGAATTACAGGAATGACATGCTGAAAAAAATCACGAATCCTTGCACACTATTCCATAATCACCCGGTAGATAAAAAAATAAACAAATCTAAACATGCAAAAATCGTGCTAAATGTTTGTTTTTTAATAAAAACTATTAAATCAATATGTTATAGACTTTGCGGATTTTCTTTCGGTGGGAACAGAGTGTTGACATGGTGATTTACCTGGATAAAGTTTGGTTGTTTAACCATATTCAAGGATAGTAAAGAGAGAGGAATGAGGATTAATAAAGTGTAGCTTTGTACTCATGGATAATCGACGTATATCCTTAACAACGGCGTATATATTGTATGTATTAAAAGGATATATCACTCATAATTTTGATGCATAAAAGAGCAGGCATTTTGCCCCTGCCTGAATTTGCCAAATGTATTCTGTAGGGATTTGAAGTGTAGGAGATATTGATCTTAATTTTTTGTTTTCAGCAAGGTAGTCATCCTTGTAATCTTATTCAAAAAGTTGTCCGCCCAATCTGCAATGATTACATTGATTCTGGCTGGTTGGACTTCTTCGCACTTCTTGACAAATCATTTGAAATACGATTTTAGTTTTATTGGAGGTCAAAACATGAACAAAACTTTAAATGTAGGCGATAAGGCTTCACTGAGCAAAGCTTTCTCTGAAGAGGAAGTTTTGCAGTTTGCCAATATTTCAGCTGACAAGAATCCGCTTCACCTGGACAGGGATTTTGGCGAGGCCTCTATTTTTGGTCAACGTATTGTGCATGGTATGTTAGTTGCCAGCCTGTTTTCAGGACTCATAGGTATGAAACTTCCGGGGGAGGGCAGCATATATCTCGGACAGAGTCTCATCTTTAAGGCACCTGTAGCCATTGATGAGAAGGTCACCGCCTCTGTTGAAATAATACATATAAGGACAGACAAACCCATTGTTACATTACGAACGGTTTGTGTAAATTCAAAGGGTAAGGTTGCAATTGAAGGCGAAGCAGTCGTGAAAGTTTAAAGGCCCGTCGCACATGACTACTCTCATATGAAGCCTCATTTTACTGCATTCTAATCCCCAGAACCTTTTCAAGGATCATCCTTTTTTGGGCTGACTCCGGCTCAGGCGGTATCCAGTGCATAAACTGTACTTTGATCCGCGAGAAGGCACCGTTATCCTCCTTACATTTATCGCAGATTGAATCAGCTTTGTCCCGGTACATGATTACCTCACTCGCCGGTTCTCCATCTTTATTTACAGCTGCCATTTTATGACAGCCGCATTCCATGCGTATCACAGCAACCCCAATGGCATCAGGACTGCCTTCAATAATGCCCTGGATCATCGCTTCTTCAGATTTTTCCGGTGTCCATTTTTTTTGACTGTTTTTTTCTTTGGATGTCATAAGTCTATATTAATAAGAGAGTAATATTTTGAGCAAATATGCTTCATTATAATATCATATAAAAAATTGCCCGCCTCATCTGCAATGATTACATAGGTTCTGTAGGTCCGACAATCTAATATGAAAGGAAATGCAAGGCAACAGCTAAATCCCTTTGCTTTTCTTCTTTTGGGCTGAATAGGTGTTTTTACTCATATGGGATCGATTTTTTTATTGACAAAAAAATTGGGTTGAATTAGAGGGGAATAGTTTTTGTTAGTGGAAAATCGTCCTGTCGAAGATTGCCAATTTTAATGATTACGCAAAAAGTCTCGCAATCATTAACCTGGCCTAATAAAATCAATAGATTATGGACGTAATACCTGTCGGTTGATTTTTTTATTTGGCCGACCATTTAAGGCATAACTGGTCATTTGACTCGTTCTTAACAATAATTTATTACATGGAGGTTTTACTATGTGGGAAGTCGTAGTTGATAAAGACAAATGTAGCGGTGATGAAGAATGTGTAGATGCATGTCCTGCGCAGGTATATGAGATGGTCGATGGAAAATCTGACCCGGTAAACATGGACGAATGCCTCGGCTGTGAAACATGTGTTGAGGTTTGCCCTGAAGGCGCCATCACTGTTACAGAGGTTTAATTCTGTATAAAGAATACAGACTGTAAGATGTTACCTATAGGCCTGTCTCTTTCGAGACGGGCCTATATTTTTTGTACATGAGCCTTCGTCTATAGCCCATCTTGGGCGTCATTGCCTATTATCCGGCATGAAACCATAGCCGGACAGGCTCTTCCTCGGAGTCTCCCTATGGTCGTTTATGCCCTGCAAGGGTGCTTACCTCAATCTGGACCATATCCGAAGCTCTAATGAAAAACGTTTTAGCTGACTATTTCTGGAATTTGAAATATGTTCTAATATTTATTGTGAGTTACAGCAGGTAGGTTTTTCATATTACTCAGGAGTATAAACTGATCATATGGGTTTAAAAGAAATCCTCATTCGATATAAACCTGGAGTATCCATAAGGACCCACTTGCTGCTTGGTGCCCTTATTTGGACTGTTGTCGGTTTTTTTCTTCTGACTAACGGTTTTATCCTGGTCTCGAGTGATGGTCACTTGTGGTACGGATTGATCGGTTTATTGTTAGGAACTGCTAAAACCTTTTTCGTACTTGACCGTATGGCCCGGAAAAACATAAAAAGGATTAAAGAGTTTGAGGATAAGGCCTGTTTCGGTTCGGTGTATTCCCTGAAGACATGGCTCATGGTGGTAGCCATGATTTTCCTGGGCAGATTTTTAAGAACTACGGTACTCCCCGGAGAGATCATAGGATTGGTTTATACGGCTGTTGGTTGGGCGCTTATGCTCGCAAGCAGGCTGGCGTGGATCGAGTGGAACAGGACTTCAAAATGACACAACCTCTTTCTTTCAACCGGGTTGAGATCAATATGTCTGCCCTGCAGTCCAATTTTCAGGCTATCAGGAAGACTGTTGGACCCCAGGTAAAGATTATGGCTGTGGTGAAGTCCGACGCTTATGGACATGGTTTGATTGAATGTGCCCGGGCATTATATAGTGTTGGTGCCAGAACATTTGGTGTTGCTGAGGTCTGGGAGGGTGTAAAGCTACGTAATGCAGGCTTAAAAGGGGATATAATTGTACTCCTTGGCGGTTCTCCTGAATCATATGAAGATGTTATTACCCATGAATTAACCCCTGTAGTTTTTGAGGTTGATTTTCTAACCGGGCTCTCCGAGACAGCATCCAGGATGAAAGATGAGGTAAAAGTTCATCTCAAGGTTGATGTGGGTATGGGCAGAATCGGTGTCATGCCGAATGAGGTGGAATCGTATGTCTCCCTGATAAAACGTTTACCGGGCATTACATTGACAGGCATACTGAGTCATTTCCCGGTTGCAGATGAAAAAGATGCACTGGACACAACGCGTCAACAATTGTTAAAATTCAAGAATATTCTGGCAGATTTAAAATCAAAGAAAACAGGTGAAATTGTTTCACATATTGCCAACTCTGCAGGTCTTGTTTATTTTCCGGAAACTCATCTGAACATGGTACGGCCGGGTATCAGCCTCTACGGCTATTATCCGGACGGTTCTCCGGCCAGGGCAAATATTATAGCGCCAACACTTGAGCTGCAACCGGTAATGAGCTTCAAGACCAGGGTAATACAGATTAAAGATGTGGACCCGGGATATGGTATCAGCTATGGACATACCTTTGTGACCCGACGCAAAAGCAGGATCGCCGTATTGCCGGTCGGGTATGCTGACGGGTATCTGAGAAAACTTTCCAATAAGGCGCATGTTCTGATCGGTGGAAGAAGAGCTCCTGTTTGCGGCAGGGTCTGCATGAATGCCACCCTTGTTGATGTAACAGATCTTCCTCCGGTTCACTCCGGTGATGAAGTCGTCTTACTGGGCCTGCAGGGTGATGAAAGAATTACAGCAGATGAGATGGCGCAGTGGATGGAGACTATCAGCTATGAAGTACTCTGCTTGTTTGGCACTTTTAACGAAAGAATATATATTTGAAATGGACCATCGGCTGTATCCCAATTCCTTCGTCATCGTCTGTTCGGCATAGTAGTACTATAGCCGAACAGGCTCTTCCTTGACTTGGAATACATCGTTGGCCCTTTGGCTTAGTGAAAATAAATAAAATTTTAAAAATAATTTCAAAGATAGATGATAAAAGAACAAGTAAAAAAAATTCTGGACAGCTGTTTTATTGAAGGCGTTAAACAGGAATTATGGTCTGACGGAGCTGCCGGTTCCTATACTGTTGAATTTCCCAAGCATGCCTCTCATGGAGATTTCTCCACTAATATGGCCATGATAATAGCAGGCAGGGAAAAGAAGAATCCCCGAGAGCTTGCGGCCCAGCTTACCGCGAAACTTTCTAAACATACCGACCTGTTTGCTAAGGTTGAAATTGCCGGACCCGGATTTGTTAATTTATTTGTCCGGGATGAAGTTTGGCAGTCTGTTATTAAGCCGGTTTGTGATCAGGCTTACAGTTACGGCTCGTCTGAGGTGGGAAAAAACAAAAAGGTGCTGGTTGAGTTTGTCAGTGCCAATCCTACCGGTCCTCTTTCCATCGGCCATGGTCGCCAGGCTGTTCTGGGAGATTCAATTGCCAGACTGCTTGAAGCCACTGGCCATGAGGTTACCCGGGAATATTATTATAATGATGCAGGTCGGCAAATGCGTGTATTGGGAAGGTCCACCAGAGCCCGTTACATGGAGATACTTGGACTTGAAGGTGATTTTCCTGAGGACGGGTACCAGGGAGAATACATTTATGATATTGCCAGAAAAATGGTGGCTGAAAAGGGAGACTCCCTCAAAGATACTGAAGATGTAGCTCCTTTTAAAGAAATGGCTGAACAGGATATATTTGCCAATATTGCCGACACACTGGCACGCCTCGATATTAAATTTGATTCCTATTACAACGAGCATTCTCTTTATGAGAAAGGACTTGTTGATGACGTGGTTGCTATTCTTCGTGCAAAGGGGTTTGTCTATGATTTTGACGGGGCAGTCTGGTTCAAGACGACTGAATTTGGCCAGGAGAAGGACCGCGTCATTATTAAAAGCACAGGCGAACCAACGTACAGACTGCCGGATATCGCCTATCACAGGGAAAAGTTAAGACGGGATTTTGACTGGTTGGTAAACATCTTCGGTGCAGATCATATTGCCACGGTGCCTGATGTTCTCTCCGGCATCAGAGCACTTGGCTATGATGATTCAAAAATAACCGTGGTTTTGCATCAGTTCGTTACCCTGACCCGCGAAGGGAAGCAGGTGAAAATGTCAACCAGGAAGGCGAACTTTGTCACGGTGGATGAACTCTTTGACGAGGTTGGGCCGGATGTAATCAGGTTTTTCTTTTTGATGCGAAAGGCTGATAGCCAGCTGGAGTTTGATCTTGATCTTGCCACCAAAGAAAGTCAGGAGAATCCGGTATTTTATGTGCAATATGCCAATGCCCGGTTGCGCAGTATTCAAAAAAAGGCAGCAGAAAAAAATATTACGAGAATCCCCCTGGAAGAGGTTGCCCTTGTTCGGCTTTCCCTTCCTGAGGAGATGAGTATGCTAAAGGCCCTTGCTTCATTCCCTGAATTGGTTCAAAATGCCGCCCTTGACCTATCACCGCACAGGATTATCTTTTTTCTGATGGAACTGGCAGGCCAATTCCACAGTTATTATAATAAACACCTGGTTATTTCAGAAGATATAGAGCTCACCCAGGCCAGGCTCTGGCTTGCTGAATCATTGCGTATAGTTTTTCATAACGGTTTGCGTTTAGTCGGTCTTTCTGCACCTGAATCCATGTGAATGAAAAGATAAAAGAAAGGTGCGCGGTATGCGGTGCACGGTATGCGGAAAAGATTTAACTAAAAAATAAATATACCTCGTACCTCAAACCTTATATCGCTAAATAAATGGCCAGGAAAAAAAGCAAGAAAAAAAAGAAGATAAAGTTTGAACTTACCCTGGGGGGATTACTGGGAGTTGGGGCAGTATTGTTCTGTATTCTTCTTTGGATGTTTCTTTTGGGAATCTGGGCCGGTCAGACAGTTCTTCTTCCTCCGGGATAGTTTCACCAGCAAGCGTCAGAGTGCTTGACCCTGCTTGACTCCCGGAGTAAGATGCGCCGCCATGTGAAATCATTGGGAAAGTAAATGCAAGATGAAAAATTAGGTTTAAGCTATACGAAATATTAAATTTATATTTTGAGGAATAATCAGAAATGATCCGTAATGCCCACATGGGTGATGTAAAGAAAATATATAAACTGCTGCAGTATTTTGCAGACAAGGATTTGTTGCTGGGGAGATCCCTGAGCTCTTTGTATGACCAGTTAAAGGATTTCACCGTCTATGTGGAAAAGGATGAAGATAATCCGGATCAGGAAAAATTGGTCGGAGTCTGCTCATTGCACATATGCTGGGAGAACCTTGCAGAGATCAGGTCGTTGGCGGTCACTGATGAGGGACAGGGAAAAGGTGTGGGGCGGCAGCTGGTTGACAGGGCATTAACAGAGGCTGACTCCTATGGTATAACAAAAGTTTTCACCCTTACATACCAGCCTGATTTTTTCAGGAAAATTGGTTTCAAGGATATTGATAAATCAGAGTTGCCACATAAGGTCTGGAGTGACTGCATTCAGTGTTCCAAATTCCCTGACTGTAATGAGGAAGCCCTGGTTTGGGAAAAAAATGCATAACGTCTTATTGATTTCAGACGCCGCAGTTATCAGCTGAACTACCCCGTTTGTCCAATAAAGTAAAGTTTTACAAATGACGAGATTTTGTATTTTTTTGACCCCCTGTATAAAAAAAATAAAAGACTGGAAAAAAAGTCATTAACCCTGGAGTTGTAATAGAATGATAGGTTCTGCATTAACAAAAATTTTTGGCAGCAAAAACGAAAGAATTTTGAAAGAAATTCATCCGATTGTCGATAGAATAAACAGCCTTGAGCCCGATATTCAGAAATTGGATGACGCCGGACTTGCAGCAAAGACAGATGAATTCAAGGAGAGATTTGTCAAGGGAGAGTCTTTAGATGACCTGCTGCCGGAGGCATTTGCCGTAACCCGTGAGGCGGCCTATAGGGTGATAGGTGAGAGACATTACGATGTGCAGCTTATCGGCGGTGTAGTTCTGCACCAGGGCAAGATAGCCGAGATGAGAACCGGTGAAGGCAAGACCCTGTGTTCAACCCTGGCAGTTTATTTAAATGCCCTGTCAGGCAAAGGGGTTCATGTTGTGACGGTCAATGATTACCTGGCCAGCCGTGATGCTGAATGGATGGGGGCCATTTACCGTTTTCTGGGTCTCACCACAGGCACAATCATCCATGACATGAATGACGAGGAACGCAAGAAGGCTTATAACGCGGATGTAACCTACGGCACCAACAATGAATTCGGCTTTGATTACCTGCGGGACAATATGAAATTCGACATCAAGGATTATTGTCAGAGGGATTTCAATTTTGCCATAGTCGATGAGGTGGATTCCATCCTCATTGATGAAGCCAGGACGCCTCTTATCATTTCTGGGCCTGCCGATATGTCCACGGAACTGTATCATTCAGTGGATAAGATTATTCCCCGGTTCAAAATAGATGAGCATTATACCCTGGATGAAAAAGCGAAGGCTGTATCAATGACCGAGGAAGGTGTGGCTCTGGGTGAACAGCTTCTCAAGGTAGAAAATCTTTATGACCCCAAGAATATTGAATACCTGCATCATTTGAACCAGGCCCTCAAGGCTCATCTTCTTTTCCAGAGGGATGTTGACTATCTGGTCAAGGACGGCGAAGTGGTGATCGTTGATGAGTTCACCGGCCGCACCATGCCGGGTCGTCGTTACAGTGACGGTTTGCACCAGGCCCTGGAGGCAAAGGAAAACGTTAAGGTCGAACGTGAGAATCAGACATTGGCTTCGATTACTTTTCAGAATTATTTCCGTCTTTACGATAAACTTTCAGGCATGACAGGTACGGCAGATACTGAAGCCCCAGAATTCAAGAAAATTTATAACCTTGATGTGGTCATAATCCCAACCCATAAAAATATGATCCGAATTGACTTCCCGGATTCGATCTACAAGAATATCCCGGCCAAATATAAGGCGGTCATCCGTGAAATTATGGAACTGCACAAAAAGGGGCAACCGGTGCTGGTGGGCACTATTTCAATAGATGTTTCTGAAAAGATATCCAATATGCTCAAGAAAGAAGGTATCAAGCATTCAGTGCTTAATGCAAAGCATCATGAGAAAGAAGCAGAAATTATTGCTAAGGCAGGCCAGAAGGGCAGAGTTACCATCGCCACCAATATGGCAGGGCGGGGTACTGATATCAAGTTAGGTGAAGGTGTTGCGGATCTTGGCGGTCTGCATATTCTGGGCACCAGTCGCCATGAGTCGAGACGGATTGACAACCAGCTCCGTGGACGTTCCGGCAGGCAGGGGGATCAGGGGTCTTCACGTTTTTATCTTTCTCTTGAAGATGATCTGTTGCGGATTTTTGGTTCCGACAGGATTTCGGGCGTTCTGGATAAGCTCGGCATGGATGAGGATGATCCGATTGAACACAACATGATCAGCCGTGCTATTGAAAATGCACAGAGAAAAGTTGAAGGGCATAACTTTGACATTCGTAAACATCTGCTTGAATATGATGATGTAATGAACAAGCAGAGGGAAGTTATTTATCAGCAACGGCGTGAAGCTCTTGACAGTGATAATATCAAGCCGCTGATAGAAGAAATACTCGGAGAGGAGATAGAAGCTATTGCTGCCGAATTTGTAGAACAGAAAGTCCTGTCATCGGACTGGGACTGGCAGGGTATTTTCGAGAGGTTGCAGAGTCTAATAGGTGTTGCACCTGAATTTGATGAAGCAGACAGGCAGGATCTTGACCACGAAAGTCTGTTTGAAAAATTGCTGCAAATAGCCAGTCGTGCTTATGAGAAACAGGAGGAGGAAATAGGCATTGACGGCATGCGATACCTTGAGCGGGTTATTTTTCTGCAGATGGTTGATACGTATTGGAAAGAACATCTCCTGAACATGGATCATCTCAAGGAAGGCATCGGTTTACGCGGTTACGGCCAAAAAAACCCCCTGAATGAATATAAACGTGAAGGCTTTGAAATGTTTGCCAACATGATAGAAATCGTAAAGCAGAAAACCCTGTCAACACTTTTCAAAATAAAGATTGCCAGTGAGGAGGATGTTGACCGGGAGGCCATGGAGAAAAGAAAACGGCAGCAAAGCGAGATGCGTTTGAGCCGGGGAGCTGAAGGATCCGGACAGGCTCAGAAGCAGCCTGTAAAAAGGGAGGGTGAAAAAGTTGGCCGAAACAGCCCGTGTACCTGTGGAAGTGGCAAGAAGTATAAAAAATGTTGTGGCAGACTCAAGTAGTTTTTTGCAATTATTTTATTTATACCCTGAGGTTGTGAGTTTCTAAAAGTTTTAAGAATTGTAACAGCGCGGATTAAGAAATAATAGAGAGTCAGATAAAATAAATTGATAATCAATGGGTTTACATATTCTGCAGTAAGTGCAGGGATAAGAAAAGAGGATCGATTGGATCTCGGACTTATCTACTGTGACAAACCTGCAGTTGCTGCAGCTGTTTTCACCACGAGCCGTGTAAAGGCTGCTCCGGTGCTCCTTGATATGGAAAGGGTCGGGCAGGGCAGGGCACAGGCTGTTCTGGTGAACAGCGGGGTGGCTAATGCCTGTACAGGAGAAAAGGGGATGGAGGCGGCCTTGAAGTGTTCCGGCTTGATAGCTGCTGCCTTACATATTGATGATGACCTGGTGCAGATTGCGTCCACAGGAGTAATTGGAGAACAGCTTCCGGTTGAAAAAATTGCAATCGCTCTTGATAGTCTGGTAGAGAACCTTTCCCCAAAGAATTATGACCATGTGGCCCGGGCCATTATGACAACCGATACAGTTCCTAAGACCGCTGAACGTATCTGTTCCATAGCCGGTTACGATGTAAAGCTTTTGGGAATAGCCAAAGGGGCAGGCATGATTATGCCGGACATGGCAACTATGCTCGGTTTTGTGATGACAGATGCAAATATTACTGCAGATATTCTGCAGCATCATTTATCACAGGCGGCTGAACAATCGTTTAACCGCATCACTGTTGATGGTGACACAAGCACCAATGATACTGTTTTTGCTCTGGCAAGTTGTAAATCCGGTAATCCTGAAATGAATGATCTTGAAACCGAGGACAGCAGGATTTTCGCTGCTGCCCTGTCAGATTTATTAAAAGACTTGGCCCTGCAGATAGTTGCAGACGGTGAGGGTGCGACAAAGCTTGTTACCATCAAGGTCAAGAATGCTTCATCTGAGACGGATGCAGAACAGGCTGCCCGCACAATTGCAAACTCGGCCCTTGTTAAAACGGCCTTTTTTGGAGAGGATGCCAACTGGGGCAGAATAATAGCCGCTCTAGGCCGTTCCGGAATTGAATTTGATCAAAATAAGGTCGATATAGCTTTCGACGATGTTGTTCTGGTTAGAGATGGTCTGGCTCAGGGAGATACCGCAGAGACGGGTGCCACAGAAGTTCTGAAACAGAAAACCTTTACCGTGACTGTCGATCTGAAAACAGGCCAGGCTGTAGGAGAAATCTACACCTGTGATCTTTCTGTTGATTATATCAGAATAAATGCCGATTACCGTAGTTGATCAATCAGGTATTCCCACACGCACAACCTTGAAGCTTTAATCTTTCGTGTATATTTTATATATAAACAGCTGAAGTCATTACATTCAACTGTAAGCTGGAGGTGTTATTATGACTGATGATATGAACACGATTTGCCCTGAGTGCAAAGGTGAAAAAAAGATTCCGGGAACCTGTGTTTGTGACATGGAATGGCGCGGCAGTCAGGAAGATGAAGACTGGGTCGACTGTCATTGCATTGAAGAGGAGATATGCCCTCTTTGTCACGGATCAGGCTATGTTCCAGGATTTTAGCAAAATTGTCGCCTGACAACTTTCAGGATTGAATTTTACTGCAACCTCTTTAAATAGGTATGCAAGCAGGGAAAGGTGCTATCTATGTCACGAACTTGACGCCTCAAGTTTTTTTATTCCTTTTTTGATGAAAAAGATGCCAAGAAAAAGGGATAAAAAGAGAGAAACAAGAATCCAGACTATCAATGTCAGAACCTCCTCAATTGGCATTATTCCTTTTCGCAGCCAGCTTCTCATAAACCTGAAAACCGGTGCACCTCCCAGGAATATAACAGCCATCTCAAAAGCTATTGCTGTAAAAAGAAAAAAGATAGCCCCAATTCCACCAAGAGCTGCAGCCCTGTTTTCTGCCTTGAAATCGGCATAGATTGCTCCAAACCCCAGTGCCATGGCAAGTACTGTCCAGGTAATTAGTAAGCCGGCTACAATTGAAATCCACCACATTGGCCCTTCGATATTGAGAAGGTGATTGGATACGATAAGCAGGATCAGGGTTAGCCCTGTAAACGGCACCACATAAAAAAGATATTTATGCAGGATATACCTGGCGGTTGATAAGGGAGAAGACATGATAATATAGAATGAGCCACCTTCAGCCCCTATGGAAGGGTAAACAAAACGGGCAGCCAGGGATGCTACAACAAAGCCTGTCAGCCCGATGTTAAGAAATGAAATGAGGTTGGTAATGTATTCCTCTTCAAACCATGAACGCTCCACAGGCAGTACTTTAAAATTATACAGGTATACAATTACCAGCGCTGCGATCATAAAAAGTTGGGACCATTCTGCTGAATCCCGCAGGAATAATTTTGCTTCTTTGCGGAAAATCCACTGCATGGAATTGCGTTTATATTTGCCCTGGTTGGAAAACTTACGGTAACCGCCAAAGGATTCCTGGGATTTTGTGAAACCAGAGAAAAACCATTTCTCCATAGCCCATTCACCTAAAAAGAAAAGTGCAAACGGAGTAATGCAAAGCAGTGCTGTAACAAGAAAATCAATCTCCCGTTCCATGAGATAATAGGAAAGCAGGTTGGAAGCCCAGGCAGCCGGAATATAAGGAGCCGCCGGCGTAGCAAGAGAGGAAAGATATTCAATGAAATGACCATATTTATCTGGGTTAACAAGGTCTTCAGGCCGCATAAGTCGGAAGATGAGATAAATGAAAACACCAAAACAGATTGACAGGTAGAGGATTATATCCTTCGTTCGTCTGGCTGGAAAGAGATTGACAAGAACAACGGTGAAACCCATGCTGAATGTTGTGGCTATGGCTGCGGTAGTGATTATGCTGACCAGCATAAGGGGCCAGTAAAAAAAGTCTGCCTGAAAAACTGTTCCGTAAGCAGCAAAAATTGGGATTGAAAACACAACCATCATCCAGGATGTATAGATTGAAGTTGTCATGTAGCGCATAAAGAAAATATCAGATGTTGGAACAGGAGCTGCAAATATAATTTCATTGTCCTGGGAAAGAAACAAGGATGATACTGCAGAAACCATGCAGGAGAAAACCAGCATGGCAAACATGGTAATCCAGGCCATCTGGAAAATTTTCAGACTGAGGATTATGCCAAGTTCATTCTGGCTGTGAAAATAAGTGACAACCTTTACAACAATCTTATACAGAGCCACACAGACTGACAGACTGAAAATCAACACACCGATTGTAGTAAAAGGTATCCTGTTTTTCGGGAAAAATTTATTTTTTGCAGAATAGAAAAAGGGCTGCAAAAGTACTGTTCGTTGAGAAAGTCGCATTTTTCTTAATACAAAATTTTATGTCATGCTTTCTGCAATTTGGTATTTTCAGCCTGATCTAAGGGCTGCGATTATCCCCTGGAGCTCATAGGCCCCGGTGAGTTCCAGAAATATTTCCTCAAGATCCGAATGTTCAGTTTCAGCTTCGAGCTGCAAATCTTTCAAGTTGCCCATTGCCCGTAATCTTCCATTTAATATAATCCCTATCCGGTCACAGAGTTCCTCTGCAATTTCCAGGGAGTGTGTAGAAAGGAAAATAGAGGTGCCCCTGGCAGCGTGACTTTTAAATAGTTCCTTGACGATACGGGCACTTTTCGGGTCAAGCCCTACCATAGGTTCATCAACAACAATAAAAGGAGGCTCCAACATGAAGACACTGGAAATAATCAGCTTCTGCCGCATACCGTGCGAATAGCTTTCAATAAGGTGGTGCTGCCAATCCAGAAGGTCGAAAAGCCTGAGATAGTGAGCCGTATTCTTAGAAAAGGTATCAGGTGCCAGCTTATAAAGACTGGCAATGAACTGGAGAAATTCATACCCTGTAAGTTTCTCAAACAAATAGGGCCTGTCAGGTATATATCCAGTATCCTGTTTGCAGGGTCCCGGTTCTTCCTTCAGGTTCCGTTTGTTTATGAATATTTGACCTGTATCAGGTTTTAAGAGCCCTGCTATCATCTTAATAGTGGTTGTTTTGCCTGCACCATTCGGCCCGATAAAACCAAAGATTTCTCCACGGTTGACAGTAAGGCTTATATCGTCAACTGCCTTAAAATTTCCGAACTTTTTGGTTATGTGATCAATGGCAAGCAAGTGGTCGGTCTCTTTTATGCCAGGCAATGTTTTGTTTGTTTCATGGATCGGTTTTTTCATGGCTTACTTCTTATCGTCAACTATTTCAATTTTCAATTTACCGAGTAGAGCGGCGATCTTTACCTGTTTATCTGTTTCCCCTTCAACAAATTTTATATGGCTTAAATCCGCCGGGAATTGATTTTTTGTAGTGTCAATGCTGTACCAGTTGTCGTCGAGACAGATTTCATTCCAGGCATGGTAATAAAATGCGCCCTCAAAGAAGGTCACGCCGGAAGCTACCCGTGTCGGTATGCCTGCATTCCTGGCAAGGGCAGCAAAAAGGGCCGCATGCTCGTTGCAGTCCCCCATTTTTGTATTCAAAGTGGTAAGTGCATCCGGAATACCCAACACAGGTCTTTTTTCCAGATTTTCAAATATCCACTCAGACAGGACCTTGGCCCGGTTTAGATCATTCGTCACTTCCCCTGCAACAGTTTGCGCCAGATCTGTAATACGTTTATTTTTCGTTTGGATATAGGGTGTTGCTGCAAGTTCTTCAGGAAATCCTTTGCAGGCCAAAGCATCTTCTCCCGGAAGGAGTTCCTGTTGCAGAGTAATGATATCACCCTCCAGGCTTTGACGGTCTTTATTCAGGTCAAAATGAGTCCCGTCCGGCAGGGTTAGTTTATAGCTGATAGAGGTGCGGTTGCTAAGATCCAGGTTGCCACCGGTTAAAGGTATAGAGACACTGCTTAAAATTTCTTTGCCTTTAACCTTTATATCCTTTGCCTTGAATTCAGGTTCGGCTATAAAAACAAAACCGGCGGGAGATTCTTCTTTTACCACTTTCCCTTCATCGTCAAGCCAGCTGTTTATTCTAATGCCGGAAAAGGTCTCTACAAAATGATGCAGATTAAAAATACGTTTATTAACCAGGATTTTCTTTTTGCCTTTATATTCCATAACCGTGTCTTTCCCGGACAGGGAAATTGGATCGAAGTAGGGAATTTTCAGCTTGTCTCCTGGTTGCAATTCCTGTTTGAGGAGGTATGAACGTCTGTTGGTAGAAAGAAAGGGAGGTTTTTGCAGCCGTATAGTGTCAGTAATTGTTTCCTTGCCGGTTTTTAGTGAGAACTTAACTAAACGGCCTTCAACACTGCCTTCGGCATCCATTTTATAAAATGGGGAGGTGAAGTGGAAAACAAAATCCTTAAGCAGCATTTCCCCGGTCAGGGTTGCCTTGACCCTCATATCAACAGGATGTGATTCGTTGAGGATATTCAGGTAGAGGAAAGCATCCTGCTGAAGAATATATTCATCAGAATCAGATTTACTCAGTTTGTTTTTGACATATCCGATTCTTTCTCTCTGGAAATAAATACCGGCAAAGCTTTCCTCTCTGCCCTTTTTAATGGTCTGTTCTTCGCGAATTTCAATACTTTTGATAAAATAATCGCGCTTTAGAAGGGCACCAAACAGGATGACCCATATGATGATAAAAATAATTCGAAATGATTTTTTGGGAAGCGTCAATGAAACCCACCTTTAAGATGAATAGATTGATAACATCACCAGGGAGTTATAAAAGTAAGTATTTTTCGGGCTCTAATCAAGCGGTAGTTTATCTGTAGCCCGGGCTGTTTCGTTCAAATTATGAGAAGAGACTATCAGCCGACAATCCATATAGCGGTGTCAACACCCATGGCAAGTACTTTTTCAGTAACACTGCCGAAAACCCCTTTTACCATTTCCTTGTCGCGCCGTCCCATAACTATTGTGCCAAAATCATCAATCAGGGCCTGGCGTACAATCTGGCGGCTGGCATACATACCTTTCTTCGTTTTAAGCTGGTGTACATGATCAGAAGGAAATCCGATGTTTTTGAGCATCTGCAAAGGTGCAAGAAAATGCAGGTCTATATCATTCTTATGCTCCTCGCACCAGTCATTCTGCAGGAACCGGTTACAATATCCCGTTTTGAGATCCTGCTTCTGGGCAAACATTGCAGTGGAATGGAAAAGGGTGATTTCGGCGTAGGGATTACCCTGCAGAATGAAGCAGAGATGATCAAGTGCCTGGAGGGTGAAGTGAGAGCCGTCAACCGGAACCAGAAATTTCCTTGAATCCACCTGGCCGTCCACGATCCAGATGGGGACATCATGACATTTTTCAAGGAGGCTGCTGGATACACTTCCCATGATGAGTTCCTCAAGTTTGGAAACTCCACGTCGACCAATAATCAATGCATCAAAATATCCTTTTCTTGCAACCTGCAGCACCTCTGCTGCAGGGCTTGTGGTGGATATTTTCGCTTCAGTTGTAACATATTCGGAAGCTATGCCGTTGCGTTCAAGCTGGGCCACTGCCTTTTTGAGATATCTTTTAGCTGCTGCATAACGTTTTTGTTCTTCCTTGCTCAGCATATTCATCAATTCAAGTTCATCAAACCATTCCTTTGCAGTTTCGGAGGGATTGCATGATACCACGCTGATTAAGTGAAAACGGACATCATCAAGATTTGCAAAGAGTCTTTCAAGGTAATGAAGGGTATTGCTACTGTATATTGAGGCATCTACGGCAATTAACAGTTTTTTCTCCATGTACGTCACCTTATTACTTTAGTTATCAGGATTTTCATATGTGCAGGTCATGCCACAGTAATTCTGGAAGACCAGCTGTTTTCCCAAGTGTTTTACGTAATTTGGCAGAAGCGGAATCTTGCCGCCGCCACCTGGAGCATCCACGGCAAAGGTAGGCACAGCCATGCCGGAAATATGACCGATCATTGATTTCATGATTTCAAGGCCCCGGTCGATTGGAGTACGGAAGTGATTCGTTCCCTTTGTCATGTCGGTCTGGAAAAGATAGTAAGGTTTTACACGAATCTGCAAGAGTTTATACATCAGTTGTTTAATTATTTCCGGATCATCATTGATTCCTTTCAGCAGGACGGTCTGGCTACCGAGAGGGATGCCGGCGTCAGCCAACCGGTTACATGCCATGGAAGATTCCATGGTGATTTCAGCAGGATGGTTGAAATGCGTATTGATATATATCGGGTGATAGCGCTTGAGCATTGCTGTCAGTTTTTCCGTCACACGCATTGGCAGCGTACAAGGAGCGCGGCTGCCGATTCTGATTATAACAACATGTTTTATGGACCTGAGACTTGAAAGAATATATTCAAGTCTGCTGTCCTCAAGAAGCAGGGGATCTCCCCCTGAGACCAGAACATCCCTGATGGTAGAAGTCTTTCCTATATAGTCAAGTCCTGCATCAATGGTTTCCTGACTGACGTGCATTTCTTTGGTACCTACCTTGCGTTTTCTGGTGCAGAAGCGGCAGTAAACAGCACATTGGTTGTTGACCAGAAAGAGAGCGCGATCCGGATATTTATGCACCAGGTTTGGCAGGGGACTCAGATTTTCTTCATTCAAGGGGTCTTCCATGCAGGCATTATCATTGAGTTCCAACATATCCGGTACTGCCTGGCGCCAGATTGGATCCCCCGGTTGCTTTATCAAACCAAGAAAATAACTGTTTACCCGCATGGGATATTTTTTCGTCACATTGTGTAGCGGCTCCGAGGGTATGTCAAAGACCGGTTGGAGTTGATCCGGTTGCGTGATGCTTTCTTTGAGGAGGGTTTGCCAGTATTCCATTGATCCCGGAGAATAGTGTTTTTTAATTTGAGAAGAGTACTGGAACCTCCAGTATTAAGCAGAAAAAAATCTAAGGATAGGTTTGCCTGTTTGGGTGAAACCAGGGAAAAACATTTTATAGTTTTTTCTCCAGGCCCTGGATATTTGAATGCTCTCCTAAAACAATCAGAATATCACCGGTTAAGATTTCAGTATTCTGGTTAGGATTAAACAGCATTTCGCCTTTCTGCCGTTTGATGGCCACGACAATCAGGTCATGCTCTGACCGGATACCTGAATCCATCAGGGACTTGTTTACAAATGTAGCTTTATCTGAAACCCGCAATTCTTCAAGTCTGAGGCCAAGCTCGCCTTCGTGGACTGTAAGATCTATAAAGTCAATTACTGTCGGTCTCATCAGTGATTGAGCCATTCTTCTTGCGCCTATTTCATAAGGAGAAAAAACCTTGTTGGCACCGGCGCGCAACAGTTTTGTTTCGGCACCTTTTTTGCCGCTTGATCTGGCAAGAATATAGATATCAGGTTTAAGACCTTTGGCTGAAAGGATAACATAGACATTGTCGGCGTCTGAACTGGTGACGGCTATCAGGGCCCTGGCATCCAAGATATGGGCCTTTTTCAGCATATCATCATTGGTTGAATCACCATCAAGGACAAGATATCCCAATTCATTTATTACAGCTATTTCTTCCGGGTTGTTTTCAATAATTAAAAAGGGCCGGTGGTTTTCATGCAGAATTTTGCTGATTACCTTGCCAATCCGCCCAAAACCACACACTATGTAATGGTTCTTCAAGGCATTCAACTTCTTTTCCATTTTTTTTCTCCCTAAAAATGTATGCAGGCCTCCAGCAATCATGGTTTCGGTAATAAGACTGACCATATACAGAAAGAAACCAACTCCCCCAAAGACAAGCACAACAGTAAAATATTTTCCGGTAGTACTAAGGGGATTAACTTCGCTGAAACCGACGGTTGTGATACTGATGACAGTCATGTAGATAGCATCAGTAAGGTTCATTTTTTCGATGAACATGTAACCTGAAGTGCCGTAAATAAGAATTATAAATAATATAAATACGCCGGTTAAGATTTTCTTCATGTCATTAAATTATATGTAATTATTCATTTTAATGAGTGCACAAGCAAGATACAAACAGCCAGAGGAACTGGCTACATTTTTTTTTAACAGAGATAATTTTACATAAAAAAACCCGCCGGAAAAGCCGGCGGGTTTTCAGTAATTGTAGACATTTATATGTAGTTCCTATTCAACTCCTGTCACATCGTTAGCCTGTAGACCCTTCTCGCCTTCACTAACTGAGAACTCAACCTTCTGGCCTTCGGTCAGTGTACGGAACCCTCCGGTGTCGCGGATTGATGAGTAATGTACAAAAACGTCATCTCCCTGATCACGTTCGATAAATCCAAAGCCTTTGCTGTTGTTAAACCATTTTACTGTTCCTGTTTCACGATCTGACATAATCAAAATACCTCCAAATTGATACATAAAACGGCATTGCCCGTCACAAATGCTGAACACAAAATCACTTTGATATCAGCATATTAAGATTTAAGTCTGATACAAATAAATATTTGCTTTGTCAAGTGTATTTAGTTGTATAGGCAGTTATACTGCTAATGATAACGATACGTTAACGTATATTCGTGACTGTTCTTCGAATGAAATTGATGAAAAATGTCAAATTCAAAAAAGAATTAATTGAGTATAATCTTGTTTGCATTTTCAGAAATGATAATATAGAGTCGCAGAAAAACTCACGGTGCCTGGGTGGCGGAACTGGTAGACGCAAGGGACTTAAAATCCCTCGCCCGTATGGGTGTACGAGTTCGATTCTCGTCCCGGGCACCAGTTATAGAAAAGGATTCAGCTTGATTGGCTGGGTCCTTTTTTGTTTGTTTTAGGCACATAATTAAATAGTTTAGGCACATAAATAATTCAGTCGCGTTATTTTTTTGATTTCACCTTTTTTTCTTTGTCTGATTTTGGGTAGGCTCCTTTATATCTTTACCCTCATTAAATTCTTTCCGATCCAAGTATGCAAAAAACTGCACACCCTTTTTTGTTATTGCATAACGACGATATCTAACGCTAGGTACTTTTTCATTTAATACAAGATCGTGGACTTGTAGTACTGGGCATAATGTAAAAAATGCAAAGCTCTCTACCTCACCGATATCTATTTTATTAGTGACACCACGTAAAAGCATATCCCGAAACGAAATAGCTAGACTCAGTGCGTCTATTGTTTCAGGTAATTCTGAAGCATTTGGTAGATCTTTTTTTATTCCAGTAATACTAATTTGTTTATTTTTTAAAATTTCCCATATTTCTTCAAATTCTTTATCAGACGATGGTCTTTTTTTCTTTGTTTTATCAAGTTTTTCATTGAGTTTTGAAACTGTATCTCGAAGTTCTATATTCTCAGTATGCAGTTTAGCGATTTCATCAGCCAAAGCTTTGGTATCAGGAATTGTCTCTGCTCTTACCCAACCTTTAAGTTCATATTCAGATTCTAGCTTGGGAATTGACTCTAATACAGCCAATTTTACGTCTTTCGTATCACTGAAAAATGTTGAAATTTTGCTTAAAACATTTTCCCTAAATTCTTTTAATTTAGTCGGGTTTTCCTTTTCCAAAGCAGCAGTTCCTAGATTCTTGACCTTTATTTCTAATGCTTCGTCAGATATAACTACAGCAAAATATGGTTTCTTCAGTGAAACTGCAAAATCATATTCTAATTCAGTGTAACTTGTTCCTGATTTTGGTTCGATGGCTCCATATCGACCACCGAGTATCAATAGGTAAATGTCAGACTCATTAATCCAACGTTGTATTATCTCCCATTGGCTTTTATCTCCTGCGGTAAAAAGCTCCATACCTGCAGGTAAGTGTCCAGATTTTAGAATAGCTTCTACAGCAGCTTGCCGTTCTTCTTTCAAGTCTAAGTATGTGGAAGAAATAAATACTTGAAGTTTGGATTTCATAATTATCCTTGGCTAAATGATGTTTTTTTTAATAAATTATTTATGTATGTAATGCATCATACTTATAAATATATAAAAATATAGTAATTTAAAAAGTAAAATTACAATTGCTTAGATAAACAATATTACTACTCTGGAGGTTCAAAACTTTCAATCTTGGTAGCATACCTTGCTTTCATGGCTTCCGATTTATGTCCTCCAATTCCTTTGTCTTTAGCATCTGAAATTCCTTTGCGTTTCAGGTCATGTACTGTCCAGTAAATCTTTTCTAATCCCTTTTCTTTCATTTTCTTTTTTAATCGCTGCATTGCAGCCTGAAGAGTATTTTGTGTGAGCATCCGACCAGTGGTTGAAGGGATAAGGTATATGCTTCCCATTTTTCTCTTAGATTTTAATTTTAAAGCTTCATGATGCGCAGCATGAAGACGGGGAGACCAGTTGATAATATTGTCTTTTGAGCCTTTACGACGATGCACCTTGTATCCATCTTCCGTAATGTCAGACAGCTTTAAGGAACGTACTTCAATACCTCTGGATGCTAACAAATAAGCATGCTCAAAGAATACCGGTAAATAGTCAGCGACCTGGGCAGCTATCTTATATTGAGTTTGATATTCCTCGTCGGTGACATAACGACTCTTGGCATGTTCTTTAATCCTTTCAATTCCAAAACATGGATTATGTATAATATTCAAATCCTCAACATACTGAATTGCCCAGGTCAGCATTGAGGATAAAACAGCAAATTGACGATTGACCTGGACTTCACCTTTCTTTCCTGTCTCACGATACATATCAAGTCTATTGTCGACTATTTTTCGAAGCATCGGTTTTGTCAGTTGATCTGGTTTTAAATCTCCTAAAATGGCAGGATCTTTATTAATCTTAATCGGATGATTCAAAATTTGTTCCAGGAGTTGCCCATATTTACGCTGTGTTGTTGGAGCTAATTTAAGAAGACGCTTTGATGATTGATATTCAGTTGATAGATAGGACAAAGTATTTTTGTCAGGCTCTTTCTTAAAATCAAGAACAGACTTTGCAGCAAGATAAGCTCTAATAACTTGATCTGTTGGATCACCAATCTTGCCGAGCCTCACAGGTGGCCTTAAGTATCCATATTTATCAGTATCAATTTTTGACTGTAATTTTTTAGGAATCCTTGGCCGGTAAACTATTCTACCATTTGATTCTGTAACATATTCAGGCCAGTTGACATTCTTTGTACGCTTCTTAGGAGACATATTAAACCTCTATAGTATCTTGTTGACCATCCTCGTTATTTCTTGCACCAATAGCAACATTAACTGCATCAAGAGTTGTCCAAACTCTGCCTCTTTTGCCGATAAAGTAGGGAATGCCTTGCCGTGATAGACAGGAAGCAATTTCGGCAGGTTTTTCATAGCCGGTCAACTCTTTCAGCTGATCTTGATTAATGGTGCCTGTATTCATCTTCTTAAGAAATAAGTTGTTCCCATTGACTGCTACCAACAATGTCTAAACCATGTTGGAAGAACAAGCTGATTAAGGGAGTGAAAGAAGTATTAATTTCAGTAAACATATACTTTTGGTTTATTAAAGGGTGCTTTGGCAATTCTGGAAAAAACAATTGAATTACTTCCCAACCAACAAATTGCGCATCACACTTGCAGCAATAATCGTAATATTCGTAGTAATCTCCAGTCTCATCTTTAGAGCAACGAGCGGTTAAATTGCATTCTGGACACCATACGTAATACATAACTAACCTCCTTTTAAAAATTAGACAGAACACCAACATTCTGCTCGACGGCTTAAATATTTAGATACAAATTTTGCATTATCAGACACGAACTGTTTTCGAAGTTCCCCTTCAAGCATTCCCTGGAAAGCATAAATAATGCCGTCTATGTCATCAGATTGGCGAAAAAGGATTGCACCGGCAGAAAGAGCTAGGCCGGCAGCTTGTTTGACTAGTCCATCAAGTGCTTTTCTGGCAATCTCTTTGCTTCGTTTTATATATCGGACACCTGGCCATTTAATGGCTTGGACAATTTCCCACCAGGGATGAAGGCTTGATTTTTCAGTGTTGTTACGATCGACAGGGGCAGAAGCAAGACGACTCCATTCTTCAGTGCAATACCGCCACAATGAAGCCATTTTGCCTTTCAGTTGATTGAATGTCTTTATTTTAAAATCTTTTAAAATCTCTTTACGCAGTTGAAATTCAACTCTAGTGGTTGGTTGTTCATCATAGGAACTCAAACCCCATACTTCTGCAAAAATGGCCTGTTTGACAGGATTAGTGCTTATCTCTCTTGTTTTGTCATATGTGCGGAGTGAAAGATCACCACCAGAACCAAAAACAACACCGGAAAATTCAAGGCCTTCAAAATAGATATTGGTTTTTTGCGCTTTTTTAATCCAAAGATGAACATCGTCCAGGGGCAAAGTCTTAATATCAAGGCCGACAAAATCTACAGCCATATCTATTCGGTTCAGATTTTCCTTAATTACACGACCACCAAAAAATTCAATAAGCCGGTATATGTTTTTTACGACAGAATTAATACCAGACGACCAACAAGAAACCGAGCCAATTTCTACAAAAACATTTGGAGTGTTACCGCCTGGATCATGGCGAGAAAAAAATAAAACAACATCAGCAGATATTATTGAAAAAGCATAACCACCTTTTTTCCCATAGGGAGAAACGACAAATTCCATATTTGTTCCAGGAATTTGTAATGGAACTGGATTGAAATCGTTTTCTCTCGCCTGATCTTTTAAAGTTTCAAGCTGTAATAATAGCCTATCACTAGACCACGACACGAACAGACCAAAATGCAAAGTATCTATGTTCGGGTGGCTTCGAATAGGTGGAGATAAGATTTCACCCCCCCATGTTATACTTGATGGGGGAGGGGAGTCTTCGGTTGAGGTTGAATGATTGACAGACTTGTTGGAAGGTTTTATCTTCTTCATGTCCTGTTTACTCCTGCGAAGGGTTTATGGGATTGGCCCCTCCTTCTGGTCTACCGCCAAAGTTGATCCAGACAGAGAGGGGCCGCTTCTATTTATGGGTTAAATGTTTTCCTCCAATCCTTTGGGACATTCAAAAAATCATCGTCCCAATCTTTTTCAGTTACATTATCTTCTTCTTGAATATTTTTTACTTTTCGTCTTTTTATAAGTTCAGATCTCCATGCAATACTTTCACTTGTGGGTATTACACAGATGCTAGGTCTTGGGCACCACTCATCAAGAGTTTTAAATTTAAATAAAATTTTTACTTCTTTTACCAAATAAAAATTAAATGCCGTTAACCCTCCAGTCTTCATACGTTTGTGTACTGCTGCACGTGAAACACCTACCATAGCAGCAATCCCACCTGGTGAAATATGCCCCTCATCCCCGCAAATATTATTCACCGCTGAAACCCATTCAATCATATCTTCTCTAGTTCCAACTGCCCGATATAATCTTGTGTTTGGAATGGGCTTTCCTATAATTTCTTGAAAACGCTTTGGGATTTTTATAAATGGAAAATTTTTCTCCATATCTTTAAACCTCACACAGAAATTCAATTTATTTTTTCATAAACAATCAGTTGACGGTTGTCAACTAAAAAAGTTTACAATTGTCAACCAAAGTTTGTGTTGGGTATAATTTTTTTAATGGCAATCCGGTATGCGGGAGACACTGCGTGGCTCACGCATACCTAAAGTTGCAATAAATGCGCTAATTGAATTTTGTTGGCAACACTTTGAGGCAGGGTTAAGATGTCCACTGTCCATCTTCAATCTGTTCGAGTGAATTAAAACTGAATATGTTGGCAAGTAATCTTTACTTTTGAAATTCAAGCTAACATATAGAAACATTAAGTGGCCTGAGTGTTCAGATCACTACAGACAATGGCAAGTATGTTTTAATGTAGGAATATCACGATATACCGGAAATTATGCAATACAAAACATTTTCATTTCAAATCTTACAGTCATATCGAAATAAGGTGACTCATTTATTCAATAAATCCAATAGATCTGAGGCAGAAACTGCTGAACTTTTGATTAATTTACATTTTGTTCTTGAACTGGGATTAAACATTCTTTTTTCAAACCTAGCTCCCATTATGTGTGTCCAAAAAATTCCAGGTTTTGACAAAGAAAGCATTTCACATAATGCAGGATTACAATTAAATGATAAAATTATTGAAGATGTTGATTCTGTAAGTTATCTCCAAAAAACTATAATGTTCATATATTTCACAAGGTTTCAGGTAAAAACGATAGATGAACTTAATGAATTATCTAATCATTACAAGATAGTAGGTAAAATTAAAAAATTTAATGAAACTCGAAATAAACTAGTGCATGGTCATTCGATTCATACAATACATAAAGAGAACGAGCAGATTATGTCTCAAGCAAAAAAGAAACTCAGCACTAAAAATGTTAACGAACAAATTGAATTGTTTAAATCTATTTTAAAATCAATGGAATTTTTCTTGATGAATTTACATTTTCCTGCATTTACCCAGGAAGGCAGAGAAATCCTTAAAGAATTGTACCTAAATGGTGAATTTTTCACCGAAAAATAATCAAACTTCCTGCTATGAATCTGTACTAACAGTACCACCCAAACAAGTTACTATTGCCAGTGCACATCTTAACTGGTAATTCTTCATTTTAGGGTCAACATGTTGGCAAGTAATGGTATTCCGTCAGAATTTGGACACAATCTAGATACAGCAAAACATGAATGAAGATAAAGATTATGAAAAAATAATTGCTGAAATCAAGCGAATTGCTCAGCAAGAACAAATAGAAAAAGCCCAACAAGGAAACTTGTTTGACTTAGAGAGGGTTTCGCAAACTGACGGAGTTCCTACGGGAAAGGTTTACAAAGTATCAAGAAAGAAAAAACAAAAAATATCTTCCAAAAAAGAACTTAATAAACCAACAAACCAACAACCTAAATGGGCCTTAAAACATGATAGGTGTATTAAATGCAAGACAATAAAGAGGCCGCATAGAGCGAGGGGCTTATGTGAAAAATGTTACGAACTCGAAAATAGAAAAAATCATAGAATTAAAACAACATATGGCGAGAGGAGAAGACGAGAAAAACCAACCAAAGAACAACTACAGGAACTATATATAATTCAGAGTAAATCACTGCGAGAGATTGGTGAAAAATTAAGATATTCTGCTCAGGGTATTAGGCTTTTATTAAAAGAATATAATATCCCAATCAGAAATCAATCAGAAGCCAGAACTATTGCATATGATAAAGGAAAAATAGCACACGACAAAACTCTCTCTAGTGGCGAAACTATTACAGTTACACATCAAAAAATCATCTGTAATGAGTCTTTTTTTGATAGTTGGTATCCTAAAATGGCATATGTTTTAGGTGTAATTTATGCTGATGGGTATTTAATTAAAAGAATTAATACGGTTGGAGGTTTTGGGATTGGCCAAAAGGAGCCTGAATTGCTCGAAAAAGTTTTGAATTTAATGGATTCTAATGCAACTCTCTATTTCACAGAAGAAAAAAAATACAAAAAGATAACCGCGGGTGAACTCTATCGATTTAATATTAGAAGTGAACATCTTTTTAAACAACTTGTAAGATTGGGCCTCCATACAAAAAAAAGCAGAACAGTAAATTTCCCAATTGTTCCAGATTGCTGTTTAAGACATTTTATAAGAGGTTGTTGGGATGGTGATGGTTCTTTTTACATTGAAAAACAAAGAGATAAGCTAAGAGGAGATTTCGTTTCTGGTTCAAAATTATTTATTACTGAGTTAGCTGATAGATTATATGGTGTTGGTTTTAAGAAGTTTACTATTCATCGAAAACATCGCACAAAAAAACCATCTTATTATATCAAAGTTAGCCATAAGGATTGCATTAAACTATATCACTACTTTTATGATAATGTACCTGAAACAATGTATTTGAGTCGGAAGTATAATGTGTTTAAAGATTATCTAAACTCAAATTGAGGTTTCTGCTATACATTTACAGTCGTGAATCATTTTTAAAATATCAAGATGTACGGTGGATATGTTGACTTTTTAGGACAGACTTAGAGGTGCCTAAGTATAAAACTTCTTCCTCGCTTAGTGCGGTGTAAAGGCACCGCTCGTCATCAGTTTTGTGTTTTAGCATCGTCTGATATAGCTTCGAGAAATTCAATAGCTATTATTTTTAATCCCACATAATTTTTTAAATGTTCTTCAGCTTTAACTAAAGCGTCAGCTATTGTCATATTCTCTCCTTCAACACAAAATCCTTGTTCAAAAACATCTTCAAATGTAACAAGGTGACCATCTTCAATGTCACCCTCATAAGAATTTGCTGCTCTAACTGAATATTGAATAATCATAATTTTAAAATTCCTTTTTAAAGGTTGTAATTTTTAGGCACAATAGCCCGTAACTAACTGATAATACTAACTAGCAAAACTATATGTTTAGGCACTAGGGGAAATGTAAAGAGATAATATCTTTTGAAATTAGGACTGACTTAAAATCCCTCGCCCGTATGGGTGTACGAGTTCGATTCTCGTCCCGGGCACCAACAGTATCAAAGGGATTCAGCCATTAAGGCTGAATCCCTTTTTTATTATTTTAAGATAGATTTTTTCTATAATGTTTCTGGGAATATTAAATCACTTCTTACCCATGATTTATATAATATCCCAAGGGCCCGCCAGCGACTACGTTCGATATTTCAAACTCTACCCCAACAATAGACCCAGGGCGAACATTCCTGACAACTGCATTTCTGCTGATTTTAGTATAGAGCCCATCGTCCAGGGTAAATTCTATGCTAAGTTCATCATCTTCATTGATAATGGAAGCATCCAAACTGGAAAATGTCAGACCGATTAAAGAAACATCCAGGACTAAAAAATGGCACCTGCTGCTATTTTGTGAATGATTGATAAAGGTTCCTGGCAGTTGTGTTGTTTTGCGAACCCTTCTACGAAATTCCAGAAAAACATTGAAAGCATTTTTGCAAAAACATTTTATTTTAAGTTTGTGTTTATGTCCCCTGAAAGAGGTCACCGAGATTTCTTTTTGCCGGTAGCAATATGGGCAGGTCAAGACCGCTGTACCATCCGGCCTGACAAAGGTTTTGGAAAATTCTGGTTGTTGCATATTATATCAAACTTACAGTTGGCGTAAAAATCAACGAATAAAACATATTAGTATTGATTCATCATATAGTAATTCAATTACTGTTTTTTTGTAATGGCTCTATGATTTTTTTTATATAAATAATACCTATTTTTTTTGTTTATGTAAACGTTCCAAACGTATGATTCAGGGGAGGGCGGATTGAAGATTTTATGCACTCGAGGTTGTACCAGAGACTAAGGCAAAAATTTGATTTTTTGTGGATATATTTATTTTCATCCCTTCGCCTGAGTCCGGATGTTTATTGGGGATTTTTATATGTTTTGATAAACTACGATTGGTTCTGGGAAGTGTCTGAGGTTTCAGGGGGTAGCTCTTTGAGATGCTTGATCAGGTAACTTGATATCTCATTTCTGACCACTTTGTCAGAATCAAGAAAAGCGATGCTGGTCTCATAATTGGAGGATTCCGTTTTATCTGACCGGATAACCGTGCCGATTATAAGAAGAGGTTTTGTTGAATCGAAAGTAATGTTGATCTGAATTTTAGAACCTATCTCCAAAGGCCCTTGGCTCTCGAGCAATATACCACCGATGCTCAGGCTTTTCGTTGTTGCGGTTAGCATCGGTTTGACCTGCAT
This sequence comes from Thermodesulfobacteriota bacterium, assembly GCA_042576125.1. GTDB lineage: Bacteria > Desulfobacterota > Desulfobulbia > Desulfobulbales > BM004 > BM004. The sequence goes on along the minus strand of JBHPCH010000003.1, from coordinate 6,590 downwards.
GCCCAGTTCCTGGATTTCAACGGCAATGTTATAATCCACCCTGATATTTCTTCTTTTGTCCAGAGAGAAGAAGGAAATATTGTTTTTTCCAAAACTTTTTGCCCGGTACATAGCCAGATCAGCACTTTTCAGTAATGTAAGATCATCGCTGGCATCAATTGGAAAAGATGCAATACCGCCACTTAAAGTAATATGTATGTTTTGGTCTTCGTAGGGGATTTGAATCTCTTCAACTTTTTTTCGAATTCTTTCACCTATCAGCCAGCCGTCTGCTTTGCTGGTTTCTGGCAGCAGGAGAGCTATTTCTTCGCCTCCGTAGCGAGCTGCGATATCCTCGGATCTTTTTTCTACCATTATGAGGTGGGCAACCTTTTTTAATACTTCGTCGCCTGCCAGATGCCCAAATGTATCATTGACATTTTTAAAATCATCCAGATCTATGAATAATAAAGTCAGGCTTGAATCATGGCGTTTTGCCCTGGATACTTCACGGTGAAGGGTCTCATCAAAAGTATTGCGGTTTAAAAGGCCGGTAAGATTGTCAAATGTTGATGATTTTGTAGCTTTTTCAAAAAGACGTATTTCAATAATTTTAGGGTTATGCAGAGATTTGTTAATGGAACAGAAATAGTCACAGACAGCAGTTCTGAGGTTTACTTCACGGCCTATTGCACTACTTAAATCATTACAATTCGAAATGATCCGTTGCCAGTGTTTTTCTGCTTCAGCGGGAGGCAGGTCAAGGTTGGTCAGAATCTGGAAAATAAATGTATAAACCCCTTTCCCTTCTTTGGTAATCAGGTCTTGAAGGGCTTCTAAAAGACCTGCATCATCATCAGAAAATTGTTCAAAAATGTCCAGCAGTTGGTTGCGGATTGACCTCATGTTTTCTCCCAATATATATATATGGAAAGTATTTAAGGGACTAGGTATTTAAAGTGATGAATATATAACAATTAAATATAGTTACTATGAAATTGTCAATGTGAAAGAGTTTTGACTGTTTTATTGGGATTTATTACAGGGAAAACCTGAGAAAATACTACTAAATTGCATGGGCTTTTTCCGGGAAATCAATGAAAATAATAAAAAACACCTGCAATTTAATTTTCAATTTGATGTTTTGTCTATGACGATTTATGGTATCCCTTCATTTTTACATGTTTATGTAATTGTCATGTACTTATCTCTATTTTGGAACCGGTTGTATGGAAGATTTTAAGAAGCAGATGCTGACTGAGCATTTAACTGATTTACGAAGCTGCCTTATTCGTTCGTTTATTGCAGCGGGTATAGGGTTTGCGGTTTCATATGCTTTTGTCAAGGATATCGGCAACTGGTTTTTCAAGCCTTTGTATGATGTGCTGCCCGAGCAAACGAGCCTTATTTTTATTTCCTATCAGGAGGCCTTTTTTTTTATCTAAAATTGGCCCTGGTCAGCGGTGTACTTTTGGGCAGTCCTGTTATTTTCTGGCAGATATGGAAGTTTGTGGCGCCCGGTCTCTATAAACATGAAAAAAAAGTTCTCTTGCCTTTTTCTTTTCTCTCCTCTGTTTGTTTTCTTGGCGGTGCAGCATTTGGTTATTTTGTAGTTTTTCCCCCAGCCTTTCGTTTTCTGTTAGGATATTCTGCTGACTTTTTAAGTCCCATGCCGGCAGTGAATGAATATTTTTCTTTATCACTCAGATTACTGATTGCATTCGGAGTTATCTTTGAGCTGCCTATTCTCATGGTATTTCTTGCCAAAATAGGTATTGTTGATGTTCCTTTCCTTAACAAAAATAGAAAGTATGCCATTCTGATTAATTTTATTATTGCTGCAATATTGACTCCGACTCCTGACATAGTAAATCAGATGCTCATGGGAGTTCCGCTTCTCATTTTGTATGAAATAAGCATTGTTTCAGTCTGGATATTCGGTAGAAAGAAACTGAAATACACTTTCCATTCTGAACCGGAAGATGAATCTGCTGAAGAATTGGTTGCAGAAACTGAGATGGAAAATAAAGAGGAAAATTGATTTAAAGGAAATTGAATGTTGTCGCATGCTCCTTTGCCTACTATTATACAATCACAAAAGATGAATTGACTTTATATGAGGAGAGATAATTATGACTCAGAATTCAAAAACTGAATATAAAAGGGCGGTCGAAATTGGCAGACCCCCAAATGTGACAAAACTTTTCCCTCATTCCCAGGCCCTGATTGTCAGTGGTAAAGTGATTGACCGGGCTATGATGAAAAAAGGTAAAGCCATGACTATAGCTGCCAATGGGCGAAATTATTTTGTTATTCGTGGGGCCCTGGCTGCAGCCCAGAGAGCGAACAGTGCTATTATCATAGAAATTGCAAAGTCAGAGGGCGGTGCCAATGCCTATTGTGCGGTAAATTACTGGAACATTGCCAGACAGGTGGATGCAGTTTGTAATGAATTGGGCATCACCATCCCTGTTGCAATTCATGCTGACCATTATGGTATAAAAAACGATGGAGATGTCGAAGCCGCCAAAGTTGAAATACCTACCCTGTTTGAAGCAGGAATTACCTCGATTGCAATTGATGCCTCACATCTTCCCGATGCCAGAAATCTCCTTGCCAACATTGCCCTAAACCCCTGTATTCCGAGTTGGGCCTCCCTTGAAACAGAAGTTGGTGAGATAAAGGGCAAGCAGGGGCTTTCAACTGTTGAGGAAGCACTTTTTCTCATCCAGGGATTGAATGCCAATGATATCTTCCCGGACTGGATAGCACTTAACAACGGTACAACCCATGGTATAGAGGCAAGTGATCAGGGTATCCAGGTGGAGCTTACTGCAGAGATCCATAAAAATTTGACAAAGTATAAAATTTCCGGTGCCCAGCACGGAACATCCGGGAACAGTTCTGAACGTCTGCGTGCAATTGCCTCGCAAACAAGAACTACTAAAGCAAACGTGGCCACGGCTCTCCAGATGATTTCCTGGGGACTAGAAGTCAATGATTATGGCAATGCCAGGCTTGACGAGCAGGGAAATTTCATCAAGGTTCCGGGCCAGGGTGTTACGGATGAGATGTGGCAGGCAATAGTAGCATATGCAGATGAACAGGGATGGAAGGGCGGCAATTATAAAAAGCTCAATCTGCCGTTTGAAAATAAACTTCTCAGCCAGCCAAAAGAAATACGGGAGAGGATGTGTAAACGGGTAGAGGATTTTGTCTATACCCTGCTTGTGGATGTTTTTAATGCTGAAGACACAGCTTCTCTTGGTATTGAGGCAATTCTACAGGCCGGGTCATATGACCTGGGGCACAAGGTTGACAGAATTGAAGATCCCGCTCAATGGACCGAAGATAAGATTATTGAACGTGGGGCTACCATTGATTCGGATAAGGGGCCTGCTGGCGATTTCGACGATTAATGGTGGATAAAAAAACTCCATCTGCTGTGTCGCAGTAAATTTCTCGTTATTGCGGCGTACTGGTGTACGCCTCATGCCTCAAAATTCACGCTTCTTGCATCTGAAGCTTTTTTATCCACCATGTTTTTGGGTGTATAGAAAAATAATAATACTATTTTTCAAAGGGAAGACATGGATTCTACCATAAAAAAAGTGTTGATTACCGGGTCTGCAGGGTTCATTGGTTTTCACCTTGCCATAAAGCTTCTGGATAATAATGTTGAGGTTGTTGGCCTCGATAACTTTAATCCATATTACGACCCTAACCTGAAAAAGGCACGGCTTGACAGGCTTACTCTCTATCATTTGTATAGTCATGTAAATATGGATATGGCTGACCGGGATGGAATTGCCAAACTTTTTTCTGACCATAGCTTTGATGCTGTAGTCAACCTGGCGGCACAGGCAGGGGTGCGCTATTCACTTAAGAATCCCCATTCGTATGTTGATACCAATATAGTCGGCTTTGTTAATTTACTGGAAGGGTGCCGTCACTCAGGGGTAAAACATTTTGTTTTTGCCTCATCAAGCTCTGTGTACGGCGCCAACACTAAAGTACCCTTTTCAGTTCATCATAATGTGGATCATCCGGTCTCTCTTTATGCGGCTTCCAAGAAGTCCAATGAGTTGATGGCGCACTCCTATTCACATCTCTATAAACTTCCTGTTACAGGTCTGCGTTTTTTTACCGTTTATGGTCCCTGGGGAAGGCCTGATATGGCATATTTTTTGTTTACCAGTGCGATTTTAGAGGATCGGCCGATAGATGTTTTTAATCACGGTAAAATGTTCCGGGATTTTACCTATATTGATGACATAGTTGAGGGAGTAAATCGGGTAATTCACAGACTACCTGAAGCAGACACCAAATGGGATAGTGATGATCCTGACCCGTCAACAAGTAATTGTCCCTATAAGATTTATAACATCGGCAATAACAATAAAGTTGAACTTATGCGTTTTATAGAAGTTCTGGAAGAGTGCCTTGGAAAAAAAGCAGTTAAGAATTTTTTGCCCATGCAGTTGGGAGATGTGCCAGTCACATATGCCAATGTTGACGATCTAGTTCGTGATGTCGGCTTCAAACCGGACACCCCGATCGAAGAGGGAATCAAACGCTTTGTAGAGTGGTACAGGGAATACTATAAGGTAAAAGACTAAGTTATCTGATAAGGAATCTTCATTACAGCAACGCAAGGTGTGATGGACATTAGTTTTATGGATTAGGCGTGACGTTTTGAGGAATTGACAACATAAATCGAACCATAGAATGAGGGAAAAAAGATGTCTTACTATTTCAATAAGCTAGTAGATCTGACTTTTGATGAAGCCATTAGCAAAGTAACTGAAGAACTCAAAAAGGAAGGTTTCGGTGTTCTTACTCAAATCGATGTTAAAGAGGCCTTAAAAAAGAAAATTAATGTTGATTTCAGAAAGTATAGAATACTCGGAGCATGTAATCCTCAATATGCATACAAAGCTCTTCAGGCTGAGGACAAAATAGGTACAATGTTACCCTGCAATGTTATTGTCCAGGAAAGAGATGATGGCAAAGTGGAAATCGCTGCAATTGACCCGATTGCTTCGATGCAGGCTGTTAACAATGAATCCCTGGGTGAAATAGCTGTTACAGTTCAGTCAAAATTAAAACAAGTGATAGAAAACGTTTAGAGTAGACTTCAGGTGTTTTATTTTCTGATAAAGTCAACATTCCAGGTATTTATGCAGCGGGAGATGTTGAGGGTTGTCATAAGCAGATCGTCACAGCTGCAGGCCAGGGGGCGGGGCGCTGCAATGACCATATTCGAGGACCTTATTAATCCCTACTGGAAAACAGGGGAAGAAAGTCAGGCTGGTTAAGCGTTTCTATCCGTCTATTCCTGCCATGCTCAGTGCTACAGAATGAGGACTCCCTGAATATACAGGAAAGAGATAAAAATATCTGAGGATTGCCTTGTAGTGCACACTCATCAAGGCGCATCCATCAATTCCATGGCTGCATTCGTAATAGCAGGAATGTCAATTTTACCCTTGTGCCAGAGTATTTCCTGGGTGCCGTGTTCCAGGTATCTATCCCCATAACCAAGAATAGTAACCTTGACGCTGGAAAGGTTTGTACCTGCAAGAAGTTCCAGAACAGCACTGCCGAACCCACCCATGCGGGCATTGTCTTCGACCGTTACAACCCTACCTGTTTTTCCAGCCCATTCAGTAATCAGTTCACTATCCAGAGGTTTGATAAAGCGGGGATTGATGACCGCGGCGTCAATGCCGACCTTTTCCAGGCCACGAGCTGCTTCCAGGGCCGGATAAACCCGGTTGCCTATGGGCAGTAAAAGGATGTCTTTACCTTCGCGTAATAATTCCCCTTTGCCAATGGGTATTTCACAAAGGTCCTCAGACAGTTCAACGCCTTCTCCGGCACCACGGGGATATCGCAAGGCAGCAGGGCCGTTATACTGGATAGCAGTGTAAAGCATATGCTGCATTTCATTTTCGTCTTTAGGTGCCATCAGGACCAGGTTGGGAATGAAGCGAAGATAGGTTAAGTCGTATACACCATGATGGGTTGGGCCGTCGTCACCAACAACGCCGCCCCTGTCAATTGCAAAGGTTACAGGCAGGTTCTGTAAACAGACGTCATGGATTACCTGGTCCATGCCGCGCTGTAAAAAAGTTGAATAAACAGCGAATACAGGGAGCATGCCTTCCGTGGCAAGACCGGCAGCAAAGGTGACAGCATGCTGCTCTGCAATACCCACATCAAAAAATCTATCGGGAAAGCGTTCAGCAAAGCGGCTAAGCCCTGTCCCAGCAGGCATTGCAGCAGTAATAGCAACAATATTCGGTTTTTTCTCGGCCAGGTGGACCAGGGTGTCTCCAAAACAGCGTGTATATGTTATGGGTGAATCAGCGGCTGGAACCGGAGCTCCGGTTTCAATATTAAAGGGTCCCACGCCATGATAGTCGCCGGGATTATTTTCCGCAGGTTCATAACCTTTGCCCTTTTTCGTAATTACATGGATTAATATCGGGCCATGGCCGAAATCCCTGACATTTTTAAACGTTTCAATCAGATTATCAAGTTGATGGCCTGGAATGGGGCCGACATATTCAAATTTTAAAGATTCAAAAAGCATTCCCGGTGTAAAG
>JBHPCH010000002.1:0-60533 GCA_042576125.1 Thermodesulfobacteriota bacterium | reverse complement strand
GAACTATGAAGACAGGCAGGTCTTTCAGGATATATCCTTCCAGTTGCAGCGGGGGGATAAATTGGCAGTGGTGGGAGTTAACGGAGCCGGCAAGTCAACCTTGATGCGAATTCTTGCAGGACTTGAGGGTGAGGATGGCGGTAAAGTGAAGCTGGGCCATAACGCCAGGATTTCCTACTTCGGCCAGCACCAGGCGCAGGAGCTTGCGCCAAGCCTTACCGCCCTGCAGACACTGTCGGCAGTTGCCGGTGATATGACGGTTACGCAAACACGGAGCCTGCTTGGCGCCTTTCTCTTCAGGGGCGAAGAGGTGGACAAGAAAGTGCAGGTGCTTTCAGGAGGGGAAAAAAGCAGGCTTGCTCTGGCAAAGATGATAGTGCAACCCGCCAATCTTCTTATTCTTGACGAACCCACAAATCATCTTGATATGAGTTCCCAGGAAATTTTGCAGGAAGCTATGGCCCAATATGACGGTACCATTATTACTGTGTCGCATAACAGGCATTTTGTAAATGGTTTCATCAATAAGGTTCTGGAGATAAAAGATGGGCAGGCATCCCTCTTTGAAGGCAATATTGATGATTATCTTTATAAGCTGAAAAGCCTCCAGGAGAAAGAATCCGCAATTCGGATTGAAGAAGACAGGGAAGCCTTGGCTGCTCAACCTGCAAAGCAGAAAGGGAAGGCGGCACGACAGGAGCAGGCCAGGATCAGGCTGGAGAAAAGCAAAAATCTTAATCCATTGAAAAAAGAAGTTGCGCTGATTGAAGAGGCGATCAGCAGTCTGGAATCTCGCAAGAAAGAACTTGAGCAGATGATGGCAGACCCGGAGCTTTATCAGGATCAGGATAAGTTTGCCGGGTGCAGTATAGAATATAAGGGGATTGAGCGAAAATTGGAGCGACACTACAATAAATGGGAAGAAGCACAGGCCGGGATTGAAGCAATTGAGTCAGAATATGAGGACATTTTTTAACTCGAGATATAGTCAATAGCTACACTGACTTTTTGAGAATCACTTAAGCGTTAACATTGACAGTGATATGCTTGATTTTTAAATAAAAAAAGCAGAGTCATTGTGGACCCTGTCTAATTATCTTGAGTAAGTTGTTTCACAACAGCCACTCATTCCCGTTATTGTAACGAATAGTTTTTAAATATCCTTACTCAGGTTGTAACAACAGACCTCATTAATCAGACCATCATTATCTGAATCTACCGCAACTTTAATTTCGGTGCCGTTGATATCGTATGTGTAGTGGTAAACAGCATCAACCACACCATCATTATCTCTATCACACTCATATATTGAATTTAAAGTATTGCCTGTAGTTTCGCCATCAACACTACCAATGTAAACAGTGAATAGCACCGATAAAGAAAATGCACAAATAATTGATAATGCTATTTTAATAGTAGTGTTCATTCCCCTTTTTCTCTCCTCTTCCACAAAAAATTTAATAAAATTACATACAAAAATCAAGATTTAATTATTCTTAAAAGAATATAAAAATATGCAAATAGTATGCAGTGGGCTGCCGGGCGGCAAGAGAGCATTAAGTGTAAATGTTTGAATAAAAAGAATTATTGTGACATAAATTTTTCAAAAACCCGGTGGATAATCTGGCAAATTTCAGAAAGTCTGAGGGGAATTAGCTTGATTATAAAAAACTGTATGTGTTCATAAGGAGAGGTTTATATAACATATTGCTATCATGTGAAATTTTCAGATTTTGTATATTGCAGTGCCAAATGGTAAACTTAGCTTGTAAATAGTTTGACCCGCAGTGCTGAAATTGCATGATTTGAATAGTTTGGAGAGGCAGAAGCTTATATTAAATTTTCATTTATGTTGACAGCCTTAGCTGCGATTCATTATAAAAAAGTATCTGGCAGAATCGGGGTGATTCGGCATGGACATTCTTTTATGAGAATCAAAAAGCGATTTCTCATCATCACCAGCAGTTTAGGCATCTCTGATGTGCAGGGTTTCGTCTTTCAAATAAGGCCCTGTCCGGAAGGGAAAGGCTGCAATGGGGCACTATATACTCACCAGGGAACACCATTATGAATAAATCATTCCTGCTCATAATAATCATATTTACTGTCTTCAGCGGATGTGCTGACTTAAAAGGATCAAAGCCGATTCTGCCGATCCGTGAATATGAAAAAATGATTGTCGGTGATCTTTATGCAGATTATGTCGGTACCGAAAATTGCCTGGCAGCCTGTCATGAACATGATCGTTTGAGGCAGTTCTTTGATGCAAGCACCATGGGTGCCCAACTGAAAAAGGAGTCCGGCATGCCCCTGGTGGATTGTGAATCCTGCCATGGCCCGGGTAGCCTGGCTATCAAGGATCTGACCAAAGAACTGGTTGAGGAAAAAGCCAGGCAGGGCATCAAGGCAGCCTGTAATTTTAAAACCCTGATCGACCTGAAAAACTTGCCCGCCACTGCCCAGTCACTCATTTGCCTCAAATGTCATACGGCAAACGCCACCTTCAACCTGCATAACTGGAACGCCGGAGTACATGCAATTAACGAAGTTTCCTGTTTTAAATGCCATGATATTCATTCCAGTCCGGATTTGAAAGTTACACCGATCGCTGCCGGCATTCTTTGTTTCAACTGCCATCAGGATGCCCAGGCGCAGTTTTCCCTGCCGAGTCATCATCCCCTTAAGGAGGGAAGGGTCTCCTGCGCAGACTGTCACAATGCTCACGGAGGATTTACAGAACAGGATCTTATCCAGGACAGTGTCAAAGAGACATGTGTCCAGTGTCATGCCGAGAAGAGAGGTCCTTTCCTTTATGAACATGCGGATGTGGCAGAGGACTGTCTCAACTGCCACAGCCCTCATGGTTCAGTTAACAATAAGCTTCTCAATGCACGGGAGCCCTTTTTGTGCCTCCAGTGTCATGATAGTCACAGAATAAATACAGATACGGGCGGCATAACCCTCGAGAGGGGCATGGCATTGTTTATACGATGTACGGATTGTCACTCAAGTATCCATGGCTCAGATGTTCCGTCAACCTCAGGAAATGGAAGGTTTACCCAATGAGTTATATAAAAAAGGATTGGGGCTTGAAGGTTTTTGTTTTCGGACTTGTCCTATGCTGTGGAATTTCTATCAGTATGGCTGCAGAAGACCAGCCACTCCCAGAGACTACCGGGCCGGTCGTTAGTACGGTAACGGCAGATTCTGCTGTCAGCTTCAAGACTGAAGGTGATTTTTCTCTGGGATACCGGGTAATTTCCACCGATGATTCATTGAAAGCGGCTGAATTCAGTTACCCTCATTCATCTATGAGTTTTGGTCTTAATCTGCTGTCAGCCCCGCTACCATACAGGTATCACATCAATACCGAATTTATCAGCAAGCATGATTTTTATTTGGATGCCGGTTTCGCCTATAAAGATTTACTCCTGTTCAGGGACATCCTGGGAGGGGTCCAGCATAATCTGAGTCATTATAATTATTCTTCCTCAAACCTCCGTGACGACAATAATCCAACTGATGCTTATTATAAGGATTTTACCAGCAACCTTATATTACTTAGACTGAAGACCCCGGATTTTCCCTTTCACACCTTTGTTAATCATCGCCATGTTGAAAAGGACGGCAGGATACAGCAGAGGTTTATGCCCGGATATATAAATCAACTCGGCGAGCCAAATGGGTTCGGTGGCATAAACAAAATGATATCCGAATCCCGGGACATAGAATGGGAGACAGATACCGTAACACTTGGAGTCAACAGTCACCTCGGACCTGTTGAGATTGAATACGCTTATGATCAGTCCAAATTCGATCCAGGTTCAAACAATATTCTTCGTTATGAAAATTTTCCTGCATATACAAGTTCAACCTTCCCAGATAGACCTGCAGGTACTTACCCGCACAATGTCATTCCGGAAACCGAATCATCGGCCCACACTATCAAGATGCATTCATCCTATACCGGCGGGATTGTCGCTGCCGCAACTTTTAGTAATCTGTTCCAGAAAAATAATTTCAGCCTGACAGAGTCCACCACCTGGAAGGGAGCCTTTGACATCAGTTGGGTACCCGATCCTGTATTAGGCCTCTTCTTCAAATACCGGCATAAAGATGTGGACATGGATACTCCCGGTACTGTTTATCTGATTGGCTATAATGGTGACAAAACCTATTATAATAACCTCTCTCCGGTCCGGCAGGGTATGTCATATAAAAAAGACGTGCTCACCTTATCCACCAGATATAAACCGGTAAATTTTCTGTCGTTATATGCAGACTATGAGTTTTCCCATCTCGAACGAAAAGATACCGCAGACTGGGAGCTTCTTTCCGGGCGAACCAGTATCCACACAATTAACTTCACTGCAAGGGCAAGGCCTCTAAATAAACTCAAGGTAAAAGCATTATACGAATATAAGAATTACGATCAGCCTGGATTTAACACGAACCCGGATAATTCCAATAAACTGTATTTGACAACTACCTACACACCATCTCCTGACCTTAATATTTATGCGGAATACCTTCTGGTTCTGACTGGTAGAGATTCCTTGAGTTATCTTGATGTTCCTGACCAACTGGAAAGAGATGGGAAACGTGAGCACTTTCTCGCCAGCTTTACGACAGGAATTACTCCCAAGCTTTCATTTACTGCAAGCTGGTATTATCAGCGCATGAAAGTAGAACAGGATCTTGTGTTCTCAAAAGTGCCAACTGATGTTCCTCCATATTTTATAGATTTAGGGGTTCCCTATACAGATAATGCTAACTCCTTTTCATTATCCTTTTATTGGGTCCCGCGGGATGATTTTACTGTGGGAGCCGATCTTTCCCATACAATAACCAAAGCTTCAACCGATTATACTGTTGTGTTTGAAGGAGAGTCTTTATCCTCATTGTCAGATTTTGAAGCATCAGAAACAAGCTTTTCTCTTGATATGGCCAAAAAACTTCCCAAAGACTGGGAAATCGGGCTCAGGCTGTTTTTTAATAAATACGATGATGATACATCTACGGACTTTTTGGATGGCGATGTGTTCAGCTCCACCTTCACCATGAAAAGGTATTTTTAAATTGAGTACGTTACACCACCATTTGCTGAGAATACTGCTCACGGTTTTATTCGTTCTTGCTGCCGCACCGGGTTTGCATGCGGAAAAACGAATAGGTGTAATCATGACCGGTGATATCTCTTTTTACAGGGAGATACATGATAGCTTTGTCGCTGAAATGAACAAGAGATATACCGGGACTGAAAAATTAGAGATACTCCTGCAAAGACCTTTCCCGAATCCCATATCCTGGAGTAACGCCGCCCGAAAACTCATAGCATTTGATGTAGACCTTATCATGACATATGGTTCCCCCGCGACCCATGCCGTTATCCAGGAAAAAAGCAAAATCCCTCTGGTTTATGCCGGTTTGTACGAACCTGATGAAGCAGCTCTAAGCGCAAAAAATGTTACAGGTTGTGGCTTTAAGGTACCTCTGTCGAGTATTCTTCGATACTTTAAACGTTTCAAAACAGTCAACACCATAGGCATTGTTTTCAGCAGTACTGAAGAAGATTCGGTTCGGCAATACGAAACAATGCAACTCCTTTGCTCACAGCAGAAAATAAAAACTGAAAAAATTGATATTCGGTCACGCGCCGAACTGGAAAAACTGAAGGCAATAAATGCGGATGCCGTTTTTATGACGGGAAGTTCTATCGCTCACTTGTGGCTCGATGAAATTATAACGATTTTGGATCAAAAACAGGTTCCTGTTGCTGATATTTTTCCGGACAATTCGGAGTCCGGGGTGCTGATGACTCTGTATCAACCGACGGCTTCGCAGGGAGAAATGGCTGCGGAATTAGTATCACAGATTCTGAGTGGGAAAAAGCCTGTTGACGTTCCCGCCCATATCTTTCGTGATACGGAGTTGGTGTTAAATCTTGTGGAAGCAAAGTATCTCGGTATTACTATCCCCATTCAGCTGTTAATTGAAGCTACAAGGGTTATTGAATGAGGTCGATTTCTCTGCCGAAAAATAATATTTTGCGAAGCTTTATCGCTTTTCTGCTTTTCTGTTTTATCTCCTCAGCAGCTATGCCGGTTATCGTTTTCGGGCAGACAAGTGAACTGCTGATCGGTATCGAACCCGAGCACAATATCTTTGAGCAGATGAAACGGTATCGCTACATTGCCGAGTACCTTTCGGATCAACTTGGGGTAAAAGTAAAACTCACCATAATGAGCCGTTATGGTGAAGTGATTAAACGGTTTAAAACCCTCAAGTTGGATGGAGCATTTCTGACTTCCTATACCGCCACCCTGGGTATTAAAGAGTTAAATTTGGCACCCATTGTTAATCCAGTCAACCTGAAGGGGGAGGTAACTTCGCAGGGATACATTTTTGTACGGAAAGACAGCGGCATAAGAAGCGTTTCTGATATGGAAAATGGTAACATAGTATTTGTGGACCCGGCAACAATGGAAGGATACCTTTTCCCTCTGGCATTTTTGGAGCAGCATGGTGTTAAGGAAATGAACAAGTTTTTTCATCGATATTATTTTTCAGGCAGCCATGAATCGGCAATTTTTGCAGTACTGGACGGAAGGGCTGACATTGGTTCAGCGAAAAGTACGGTTTATAACAACCTGGTAAACAATGATCCTTCTGTTGGGCAGGAGTTGGAAATTATTGCCCGATCCCCCAAAGTCCCTGAAGTTACCCTCTGCATAAAAAGTGAAATTGATCAGGATTTACGTGAAAGGTTGCGCAGTGTTCTGATTCAAATGGACAGAACGGATTATGGCATGAAGGTTCTCAAACAATTTAACGCCAAGCGTTTTGTCGAGTCAAACAAAGAGGATTTTAGCATCATAGAAAAAATGGCACAGAAGGCCCTGGGAGCCCTAACGGTACACGGTAAGTAACAGATGAAGAAAAAAATTATCATGGCCTTCTTCTTGTTATTCCTGTTGTTCCTCACGGGCATCGCCACAACCCTGCATATTATCAACAAGACAACCACGAATCTTGCCTCTCTGCTTTTGCTGCATAAAGTAGAGGTTATCCGGCAGGAACTGGTCATCAACGTCCAGACGGTTCAGTCAAATCTGTATACCATTGGTACTTCATTCAACAAGGATTTGGACATTATAGTGGATAATGTCCTCAAACTGAGTGATCGGGCTGGAACATGTTCTGATTGCCATCATGAACCAGGGATGGCCAATGAAATTAGTCAGTTGCAGGAATTGACAGGGCAGTACAGTGAGGCTCTTAGTTATTTTATAACTTCGACGGCCGACACTCAACGTATCAAGCGACTTCAGATTTTTGCAGCTGATATCGGTGACAGGATAATTGAGAAGTCTCAATGGATGGCAATAATAGCCAACGAGTCCTTGCGGCAAAAGACAACTGTGGCAATGGCGGATGTGGCTGACTCTAAAAAGATTTTAACAGGCACTCTGGTCTTTGCATTTTTAGTGGGAGTCATTTTCTCAATATATTTCATCAAAAGTATTACCGGGCCGGTTACAGAGCTCCTGGGAGCTACCCGCAAGATCAAATCAGGTAAGCTGCAGTATCGGATAGAAAAAAACTTAAAAGACGAGTTTGGAGAGCTGGCCGGATCATTTAACGAGATGGCTGTTTCCCTGGAGGAGCAATATACTAAATTACAGCAGACGGAACGGCTGGCCGTGGTCGGAGAACTTGCAGCCGGCATGGCTCATGAAATAAAGAATCCCATGGCAGGGATCAAGGTTTCCATGGAAGTTCTCAGTCAAGACTCACCCCTCCCCCAGGAGGACAAAGAGGTGCTTCTCCGGGTGATCAATGAAATTGACAGAATCATGGCCATGCTCAAAGGTTTGCTTAGCTATGCCCGTCCCCCGAAACCCAAGTTGATTTCCCTGGATGTAAACCAGCTCCTGGAGGGAACAATCAAATCAGCCCGTTATTCCCTGCGTTCACCAAAATATAAGGTTAATGGCCAAGACAGGCAGATCGAATTCGTCAGGGAGCTCAGTCCTGAACTTCCGAATATTGTTGCCGACCCTGGTCAGCTGCAACAGATTTTTCTGAATCTGATACTCAATGCGGTAGACGCTATCTACTCGGCTTCTGAACGTCAGGGTGTCATAACCATACAAACACGGCAGTCCTCGGATGGTTTAGTGCAAATCTCCTTTGTCGATAATGGGAAAGGTATAGAGGAAAAATCACTTACTGAAGTATTCAAACCCTTTTTTACTACCAAGTCCAAGGGAACAGGTCTGGGCCTGGCAATAACCAAACGCCTTGTCGAGCAACACCATGGTGGTGATATCTCTGTTGTGAACAATCCCGGTGGGGAAGGCGTGACCTTTACCCTCACCTTTCCAATTGAGGAGGATTCGGCAAAAACGTGAGTGCATCTCCAGAAAAAGGGAAGAAGCTCTGTCCTGGCTTGAAGCCACTCAGTTAAATATAAGGTGGCTCAGTTATTCTCGATTCTTCAAACAATGTATCACGAACGATTCTGTGAAACATTATGTCCCTGCCTTTAGGGATTGTTTATTGCTTATTTACCTTCAGGTTATCAACAACCTTAACAACCCCCGCTGTCGCTTTAGCAATTTCTAAAGCTCTATTTTTTTGTTCTGCATTTGCTACGATTCCGGTAAGCGTAACTACGCCGTTATTGGAATCCACATCGATATTTAATGACCTCATATTAGGTTCAACAATAAGGTTTGAGTTAATTTTCCCAACGATAATATTGTCTTCCAGGGCCTGGCCCATAGTTCTGCTTCCAACAGTCAGATAGTTGGTCACACCTTTAACTCCTGCAACAGCAAAGGCAATCTCCTCAGCTTTTTTAATTTCAGCAGCACTCTCAACAAGACCGGTGAGAGTTACCACGCCATTCAAGACGTCAACATCGATACGTCTGGCTTTCACGTCGGAAGCGCTGATCAGATTCATTTTGACTTTACTGGATATAGTGGAATCATCCACCATGGTACCCATTGTTCTTTCGTCAGTGCCTGTTTTGTAAGCCCCGGTAGCAGCACCACCAACAACAACAGGTGCACAACCGGTAGAAATAATAGCAAGTATGAAAATCATATAGAACAGGTTTCGCATGGTAATCACTCCTCTGAATGGTTTCGTGTTTCTCAAGTCAAATGGAAAGATATTATTAACATTAAATATTCATAAAAACTTATAGTGGTAAAAAATTATACCCCAAAGTGCTGATTTCTGGAACCGGTCTTTTCCGGACCGCGCAGGAAAGCGATGACCATGCCGAGGATAGCGATAAACCCTCCTGCCATCATGACAAAATGAAAGCTTTCCATAAAAATCCCTTCCAGGGCAGGGTGATATTCTTTCAGGCTTAACCCGTTGCTTAACCTGTAAAATACACTATTGAAAATTGCCCCGGTGATTGCCACTCCCAGTACCATACCGAGATTGCGAGCTGCAGCAACTGTTGCTGCAGCCACTCCGCGCCTTTCAGGCGAGACTGCACTGAAGGCGGCGGCACTGTTTGGCGGCAGAAAAACAGCTGTGCCTATCCCTGCCAGTGAAAGACGCCAGATTATTGAGAAAAAAGAAGCATTGGCGTGAATGGTGGCAAGAGAGAAAAGGGAGCAGGCAATAATCGCCATTGCCAGGGTGCAGAGCAGGCGGGAGCCGATGCGGTCATAAAGCGCACCTGAAAAGGGTGAAATAATAAATAAAGAGATAAAAATAGAGGCCATGATTCCACCTGTCGCATTTACCGGATAGCCGCCGGGATGGATAAGATAAAACGGCATGAGAAATACAAGGGAAAAGAGGCAGATAAAGAGGATAATTGCTGAAACGATCGGCATGGAAAAAAGTTTTATTCCAAAAAGTGAGCGCGAAAGAATTGGATGTTTGACCCGTGATTCAACGTAGATGAGACAGGTTGTGGCCAGAATGGAAACAGCCATGAGTGAAAGGGTGGAAAAAGAAAAATATCCCCAATCATAGGCATGGGTTATAGCAACAAGCAAGGAGCCCAGAAGGACAGCCAGAAGAGTTGCTCCTGGCCAGTCAAAGGTTTCCGGTCTGGTGATGTCCGCCTTGCTGCCTTTTAAGAGAAAAAAGACACCAGCACCAGTGAGCAGGCCGATGGGGATGTTAATATAGAAAATGGCCCTCCAGGAAAAATAATGAATCAGCAGACCCCCCAGCGCAGGTCCTGCAGTTAAGCCGGAAGCCACTACCGACCCCATCATGCCTATGGCCCTGCCGCGTTCTCTTTCCGGGAAGATATCAACGATCAGGGCCGGAGTGCAGGCCATGGTCATTGCAGCACCCAGTCCCTGAAAAAAACGGGACCCGATAAGCCAGTGAGCTGAAGGTGCTATGCCGCAAAAAAAGGAGCCAAAGGAAAAAAGGCATAAGCCAAGACTGTAAACCACCCTTCTGCCGCGGATGTCACTTAATCTGCCGAAGGAAAGCAACAGGGAGGTAACGGTTAAAAGGTATATCATGACCACCCACTGGATTGTGGCAAGGGGAACAGCAAAATCTGCCATTATGGAAGGAAGCGCTATATTGACAATGGAACCATCCAGGGTTGCCATAAAGATGCCGATAGCAACCAGAAGAAAAATGAGCCAGTTTTGCGTTTTTGGGATTTTTTTTGTTCCTGATTTTGACATGGCCCCATATTGGTAAAAAAATTACCAATGTCAACTTAAATTTATCCTTCTCTTCTGTAGATTGACTTTTCAGGGTACCACGGAATCAGATTTGGAACGATTTCGGGCAACTCTTCATGGCTTCCTATTACAAACGCCCCCCCTTCTTTGAGGCACATAAGAATTTTTCGGAGAATTTCTTTCTGTCGTTCACAGGAAAAATAAGTAAAAACCAGGTTTCGGCAAAAAATGAGATCAAAAGTTGAGGTGAGCTGTTCGTTCCTGATGTCCTGCTCCAGGAATTTTACCCTTTTTTTGAAAATTTCATTTATGCAGAAAAGTTCATTGTCATGAGTGAATGCCCTGGTCTTCATTGCTGCAGGCAATTCACGGATGCAGCTCTCAGGGTAACAACCGTATCTGGCCCGTTTAATCATGTGCTGATCCACATCGGTGGCCAATATCTTGAGATCAATACCCTTTGTGTTAATCCCTGATAGATCCCATATCAAGCTTATTGAATAAGGTTCTTCGCCAGAGGCGGCCCCAATGCACCAGCAGGAAAGGGTTTCGTCTCCTTGTTGCAGGGCTTTTTTTATCAGTTCAGGTAAAATTTTTGAGCGGAGAGTATCGAAAATTCCCTGGTCGCGATAAAACCTGGAGATGGTAATTCTGCATAAACTGTCAAGAATTTGCCATTCCAGGGGATTATTCTGTAAATATCTCCGGTAGTTTTTCAGGTCAACCAGTTTCAATTCATCAAGACGACGGCCAAGACGTTTGCACACCTGGCCACGTACTTTCTTGAAACCGGACCAGCGCATCTTCAAATGGGGCAGGGCCCATTGCAGAAAGCATATGCAGGCTTCATCTTTCATGATTAATCATATCGGTATTAAGCAGTCCGGTGAGTCATTTTGAGGACTGTTGACTTCTAAACTGACCCTGTACGCTGCCATTTTATCTGCCGGATAGGATGCGAGAAGCTCCTGCAATGCATGTTCCGGCGTCGAATCCAACAGCCAGGTTTCATACTGGTCAGGGTGGAGAATAACAGGCATTCTGTCGTGGATTTCCCTGATAAGTTCGTTTGGTGAGGTGGTGATAATAGTGGTTGATTCAACTATGTTTCCATCCGGGTCATTCCATGATTCCCAGAGTCCTGCAAAACCGAAAAGAGAGTCACTTTTTAAATGCACATAAAAGGGCTGCCTGATCTTTCCGGAACGTTTCCATTCATAAAAGCCGTCAGCCACTATCAGGCAGCGTCGCATTTTGAAAGCAGAGCGAAAGGAGGTTTTTTGCTTAAGGGTCTCACCCCTTGCATTGATGAGTTTGTACCCTATTTTCATATCTTTAGCCCAGTGCGGGATCAAACCCCAGCGGAGCATGTTCAGTTGAGGTGAATTATTTTTTGGTAGGTGTCTGACAACAGCTACCGTTTGTGACGGAGCGATATTGTACCTGGGAGACAGTTCAACTGTTTCAGGAAGGTGGAAGTGTTCCTGAATGGATTTTGGAGGAGTTTTAAGGGCGAAACGTCCACACATGATGATTTCCCTTTCAGACCATATTGCAAATAGGTGCTTCTCCTGCAGGACAGGATAAAAAAAGATCGATAAAAAGCAAAGAGGTATTTGATCCGGGCATCTGATGCTTTATTGTGTTTAATAGCAAAAATGGCGGCAGGCCGACAGCAAAAAACGACTTGCTAATTCTTTTTACTTTTTGCATGGTTACACATATTTTAATGCACGATTCATGATACAGCTCAATGATTAAAGGAGATACAAATGATTAAGGTAGGTATTATTGGCGGTTCAGGTCTGGATGACCCGAAGATTTTACAAAAACCTGAGGAGCTTGAAATAGATACCCCTTACGGCAAGCCCTCCTCCACATTAACATGTGGAAAAATAGAAGGAGTCGATATTGCTATTTTAGCCAGGCATGGCAAGAAGCACTCAATCAGGCCATCTCAGGTGAACTTCAGGGCTAATATCTGGGCTTTGAAAGAATATGGCTGTACGCATATCCTGGCAGCAACTGCTGTAGGGTCTCTGCGGGAGGAGATTGAGCCGGGGCACCTTGTTTTTCCTGACCAGTTCATAGATTTTACCAGAAAAAGAGAAAAGACTTTTTTTGACGGGGATGTCGTTGTGCATACCCCTATGGCAGAGCCATTTTGTCCTAATTTGCGCCAACTTTTAGCAGAATCTGCCCAAAAACTTGGTATTCAGCACCATACTGAAAAGACAGTAATCACCATTGAAGGGCCGCGTTTTTCAACCAAGGCAGAAAGCCATATGTTTCGGTCCTGGAATGCCGATGTCATAAATATGAGCACCGTGCCGGAAGTGAGTCTTGCCCGGGAAAAGAAAATTCATTATGCTTCTGCTGCCATGTCCACTGATTACGATTGCTGGCGTGAGGGTGAAGAATCGGTCACATGGGAGATGATTCTGGATACCATGAGAAAAAACGCCGACAGCGTTCTGAATCTTTTTTTACATGTAATACCCAAAATAGAAGAATATGATGATGTCTGCAGAGACTGACAAGTAATAACTTTTCGCAACGGAGGAAGGAATGCCAATCAAATCACGTATCAGGACAGTACCGGATTATCCCAAAAAAGGAATTATGTTTCGGGATATCACTACGCTCATTAAGGATCCGGTCGGCTTTCGTCTGGTAATAGACAGCCTTACCCAACGTTATATAACCGGAGACATACAATTTGATACAATTGTCGGCATTGAAGCCCGTGGCTTCATTATGGGCGGCGCTTTGGCGTATACCCTAGGCAAGGGCTTTATTCCTATCAGAAAAGCCGGCAAACTTCCCAGTGATGTGGAGGAACAGGTATATGACCTGGAGTACGGAAGCGACAAAATTGAAATCCATAAAGATGCTTTGGTAAAAGGTGAAAAAATTCTCCTGGTTGACGATCTGTTAGCCACCGGCGGAACGGCAATGGCAGCCGCAGACCTCATAAGGAAACTGGGTGCTGATATTGTAGAGATGGCATTTATTGTTAACCTTCCGGATGTCGGAGGTGAGAAAAAGCTCAAGGCGAAAAAATACAATGTTTTTTCGCTTACTGAGTTTGAAGGAGAGTAGAGGAAAAATATTTGAATATTTAAGTCCCCCATTTGCCTCCTTCCAGGCAAAAGGTAGCTTGCAGGTTTGAAAGTTCTGTTTTCCAAACTGATTGAAGCAAAAAAAACAAAGCAACCCCAATAAAAAAGGGGTTGCGTGGTAAAACACAACCCCTTTGATAGCATATGGTGGGCGATACGGGATTCGAACCTGTGACTTCCACCGTGTGAAGGTGGCACTCTTACCACTGAGTTAATCGCCCGACCTGTCCTAATTAATCCACTGCCTGTCAAACTTCAACTGAATTTTAATATGTATTGCAGTTAATGAAAATCGGAATTATCTCCTTATATATCCATAAAAAAAACTTGCCCATTCAAGGGGCTTTGGGTATTTTCACCTAGTTATTCTTTACCATTTAAGAAGGATTGATGAAATCGTAGCGTATGATTTCATTTTTTTTATGAATCACAGGAGGTACAACGTGACAACAAAAACTACAGATAAGCTCTGGCTTTCAGGCAATGAAGCCCTGGCCCTCGGAGCCTATGAGGCAGGGGTCAAAGTTGCTTCAGGATACCCGGGAACTCCCTCAACGGAGATTATGGAAAATCTCTCAAAATATGAAGGCGTTTATACGGAATGGGCTCCCAATGAAAAAGTGGGCTTGGAGGTTGCCCTGGGAGCATCTTTTGTCGGTGTACGGGCTTTGGCTACCATGAAACACGTGGGAATGAATGTGGCAGCAGACCCGCTTTTCACTTCAGCGTATACTGGTATCCGTGGAGGTCTGGTCATTATCAATGCTGATGATCCGGAGATGCACAGTTCTCAGAATGAACAGGACAACCGCAATTATGCCTTTGCCGCCAAGCTCCCGATGCTGGAACCCTGTGATCCGGCAGAAGCAAAGGAATTTTTGAAGACAGCCTACTGGTTAAGCGAGGGATATGACACCCCGGTTATAGTGCGGACAACGACCCGTATAGCCCATGTAAAAGGACAGGTTGCTCCCGGTGA
Organism: Thermodesulfobacteriota bacterium; assembly: GCA_042576125.1. GTDB lineage: Bacteria > Desulfobacterota > Desulfobulbia > Desulfobulbales > BM004 > BM004. Next base: position 45,747 of record JBHPCH010000002.1, on the reverse strand, counting down.
AAAGACAGGTTCGTCCGTAAAGCCTGAAATCGTCAAGGATGCTGCCAAGTTTGTCATGCTGCCTGCCAATGCCAGAAACAGGCGCAAGTTTGTCACCGAACGCATGAAAAAACTCTCTGAATTTGCCGAGACATTTCCTGAGAATCGCATCGAATGGGGTGACGGAACACGGGGTTTCATCACCAGCGGTATTTCTTACCTGTACGTCAAAGAAGCCTTTCCTGAGGCTGCAGTTTTGAAGTTGGGTATGGTATGGCCCCTGCCGGAGAAGATGATCAGGAGCTTTGCCGAACAGGTGGATGAACTCTTTATTGTTGAGGAACTTGATCCGTTTCTGGAGCTGCACATCAAGGCTATGGGCATCCGTTGTCACGGCAAGGATTTGATCCCGGCAGAAGGCGAACTCAATCCTGCCATCATTAAAAAAGCAATTACAGGCGAAGATTCTGCCAGGTTTGCTCCGGTTGCATTGCCGCCCCGGCCTCCGAATATGTGTCCGGGATGTCCGCACCGGGGCCTTTTTTACGCACTGTCCAAGCAGAAGGTATTTGTCGCCGGTGATATCGGTTGCTACACCCTGGGTTTTCTGCCTCCCCTGTCTTCCATGGACTCATGTGTCTGCATGGGTGCCGGGGTTTCAGCTGTACACGGTATGGCCAAGGCTTTAGGGGAAGACGGCATGGGCAAGGAAGTTGCGATCATCGGTGATTCCACCTTTGTGCATTCAGGTATTACCGGACTTATCAATATTGTCTACAATGACAGTTATTCCACTGTCATTATCGTTGATAACCGTATAACAGCTATGACCGGCCAGCAGCCCAACGCCTCTTCCGGGACTAACATTAAGGGTGAACCAGCACAAATGCTCAATTTTGAAGAACTCTGCAAAGCCATAGGCGTCAAGCATGTGGTGACGGTTAATCCCCATAATATAGGTGAAACGAAAAAGGCGCTGAAAGAAGAAATTAATCGTCCGGAACCATCCGTGGTTATCAGCCGGTCTCCATGTGTTTTGATTCCCTCGGAAAAGAAGCGGGTAAAGGTGCCTTATTGTACGACTATTGAGAACTGTACCGGATGTAAGGCTTGTCTTGGGCTTGGCTGTCCTGCTATCCACTGGGTGCCGGTAACTCCGGAAGAGGCGGAAAAACTGGGTTTCAAGGAGAAGCAGAAGGGATACTCGGAGATCAGTATTGAGTTGTGTAACGGCTGTGGACAGTGTGCGGAACTTTGTAAATTTGATGCAATCACCTTAAAGGAGGACAAGTAATGAGTGAACAGGGTAATATTCTCTTTTGCGGTGTCGGCGGGCAGGGCATACTGCTGGCCAGTGAGGTGACTGCTTACAGTTTGCTTGCTTCCGGCATGGATGTGAGGAAGAGCGAAGTGCACGGTATGGCCCAGCGTGGTGGCTCGGTTACAGCGCATCTACGCTACGGCGGTAAAGTTTATTCACCGTTAATCAGTCCGGGTGAAGCGGATATAGTTGTTGCTTTTGAAATGATGGAGGCGGCGCGTTATCTTCCATTCATGCACTCTGACAGCAAGGTAATTGTCAATACCCATAAAATTTTCCCGCCAGCCATTGCCACGGGTAAGATGGAATACCCTGAAAATGTATTGGCCGAGCTGACGGGCCATGATATTCATGTCAAAGAGATCGACGCTTTTGAAGTTGCCGGCAGGGTTGGAGAAGTGCGGGCAGTCAATATTGTTATGGTTGGTGTACTTTCCACTTATCTGCCTGTAGATGTGCAGGTATTTCTGGATGTTATGAATGAGCGGATTCCCGAAAAATTCAGGGATGTCAATATCAAGGCCTTTCAGGAAGGCAGGAAGTTGGCAGCAGCATAAACAGGCTAAGGAGACTGGAATGATCTGGAACGAGAAATTTGAAACCCTGCCAAGGGAGCAATTGGAGATTTTACAGCTTGAAAGGTTGAAAGATCTGGTGGAGCGCAGCTATTACAGGGTGAAACCCTACAGAGAAAAAATGGATGCGGTCGGCATTAAACCGGAGCATATAAAGTCTCTGGCTGATCTACAGAATCTGCCTTTTACCACCAAGGATTTTTTGCGGGATAATTATCCGTTCGGCCTCTTTACTTTGCCCTTGGACCAGGTTGTCCGGGTGCATGCCTCATCCGGCACCACGGGAAAACCGACGGTTGTCGGTTACACCAAACGGGATATTGAAACCTGGGCCGAAGTCATGGCACGGGCATTGGCGTGCGGCGGCGTCCATCGAGGCGATGTGGTGCATAATGCTTATGGATACGGGTTATTTACCGGAGGGCTTGGGGCCCATTACGGAGCTGAGAAACTTGGCGCTACGGTTGTCCCGATATCAGGCGGACAGACCAAGAGACAGATTATGATCATGCAGGATTTCGGTTCCAGTGTTCTTCTGGCCACACCTTCCTATGCCCTTAATATCGCCGACACCATGACGGACATGGGCGTGGATGCCTCCTCGCTTTCGCTGCGTGTGGGTATTTTCGGCGCAGAACCATGGAGTGAGAATATGCGTGAAGAGGTGGAAAAGAAGTTGGGCCTGAAAGCCATTGATATTTACGGGTTGAGTGAAATTATCGGCCCGGGGGTATCCATGGAATGCATCGAGGCGCAGCACGGCTTGCATATATTTGAGGATCATTTTATGCCCGAAATTATTGACCCTGACACAGGAGAAGTGCTGCCCATGGGCGAGGAAGGTGAGCTTGTTTTCACCACTCTGACAAAACAGGCCTTCCCGCTTATCCGTTACCGGACAAAGGATCTTACCAGGCTCATAAGCGAACCCTGTGTTTGCGGCAGAACTTTTGTGCGCATGGAAAAGATTACCGGCCGCACCGATGATATGCTGATCATACGGGGCGTAAATGTTTTCCCCACCCAGGTGGAACATGTTCTCATGGGCATTGAAGGAGTCGAGCCCCATTATCAGATCATAGTGAACCGGGAAGGCTCAATGGATACAATGGAAGTGCAGGTTGAGGTGAGTGAGCAGCTTTTTTCCGATGAAGTGAAGAACCTTGAGAAGTTAAGCAAGCGCATACAGGCGGAGATAAAAGATTTGATCGGTTCCACCTGCAAGATCACCCTGGTTGAACCTAAAACCATTCAGAGAAGTGAAGGTAAAGCAAAACGGGTGATTGACAATCGTAACTTATAGTATTTAAAACAATACTGTTTGCATTGAGCCTTTATGTTGAACAGTGTTGTCAACCGGTGATTCGAGTTTAGTGAGGTGGAATATGAAAGTTGATCAACTTGCCGTATTTCTGGAGAACAAATCCGGGCGTTTGGCTGCGATTACCAAGGCACTAAGTGACAACAATATCAACATCCGAGCCCTTTCGGTGGCAGATACTGCTGATTTTGGTATTCTGCGGTTGATTGTCGATGATACAGACAAGGCGACAGAAGTTTTGAAAGATGAAGGGTTTACAGTCGGCAAAGCTGAAGTGATTGCAGTTGAGGTTGCCGATAAGCCCGGGGGACTCGCCAAGGTACTATCTGTGCTGCATGCAGCAGGCATAAATGTAGAGTATATGTATGCATTTGTTGAGAAGAGCAGTGAAAACGCTGTTCTCATTTTCCGTTTTGATGATCCGGATATTGCCATTACAATATTACAAAATGGTGGAATAAAGATTTTGACGGGTGAGGAAGTCAGATCAATATAAATTATATACTATGGGGGGGGATATTGGTCTCTTGTAAAGAGCCATATTCCTGTAAGCTAAAATGAACAAGGAGGTTTTAACGTGATGAAGCGAGGATTAAATGCTGTACTAACTGTAGTAATCTCGTTTTGCCTGGTAGCTGGTTTTTCACCAGTATCAGCTGCCAAGGCCGAGAACATCAAGGTGGGAGCCATTCTGGCTGTCACCGGTGGCGCATCGTTTCTGGGTGGCCCGGAGGCCAGGACCCTGGAAATGATGGTTGAAGAGATCAATGCCAAGGGCGGTGTCAATGGCAATAAAATAGATCTGATCATCAAGGATTCAGGGGCCAATCCCGAAAAGGCTATCTCCTTTACCAAGCAGCTTATTGAGGAAGATAAGGTCTTTGCAATCATTGGACCTTCCACCAGCGGCGAAACAATGAAGATCAAAAATATCGTCGAGGAAGCCAAGATGACCCTTGTTTCCTGCGCTGCAGCAGAAGTAATAGTTAACCCGGTTGCAAAATATGTTTTCAAGACACCGCAGAAAGACAGCCATGCTGTTGCTAAAATTTACGGAACCATGAAAGATATGGGCATTACCAAGATCGCGGTAATGGCAGGAAATACAGGCTTTGGTAAAGCAGGTAAAGGACAGCTTGAAAAAATTGCTCCCGAGTATGGTATTGAGATTCTCATGGCAGAGGTCTATGACAAAAAGGCCACAGACCTTTCTGCTGTCGTTGCCAAGCTCATGGCCAACAAGGACATCCAGGCTGTGGTCAACTGGTCGATTGTCCCGGCCCAGGGCATCCTGGCCAAAAATATGAGACAGGCCGGCTGGGATGTACCGCTGTTCCAGAGCCATGGCTTCGGCAATGTCAAGTATATTGAGGCCGGCGGAGCAGCAGCTGAGGGGATTATTTTTCCTGCAGGCCGGCTGCTGGTTGCTGAAGAGCTAGCAGATTCTAATCCTCAGAAAGCATTGCTTATCAAGTATAAAAATGATTATGAAGCCAAGTATGATGACCAGGTTTCCACCTTTGGCGGTCATGCCTATGATGCACTTACAATACTTGTTGCAGCCATTGAAAAGGCAGGAACAGATAAAGATAAGGTGCGTGATGCCATTGAAAATCTGCAGGGAGTTGCTGGTACTGCCGGAGTTTTTAACTTCTCAGCAGAGGATCATAACGGCCTGGATATAAATTCTTTTGAGATGCTGACGGTAAAAGACGGTAAATTTGCCATTTATAACAAGTGAAATAAAGTACCAATAAATAATTTAACAGCAGGGGCGGAGAAACATAGTATCTCTCCGCCCCTTTTCCTGTATGTAGCACCACCTGCGAATGACTCCTGAACTTTTCCTGCAATATCTGTTTGCCGGTATAACCTATGGCATTATCTATGCCATAGTGGCTATCGGATTTAACATCATCTACAACACCACGGGCATCATCAATTTTGCCCAGGGTGAGTTTGTCATGCTTGGCGGTATGATCGCCATCACCATGCATTCTTTCATGCCGATTCCCCTTGCTATTGTGGTGGCCGTGCTCATTACCATGGTTGTGGGGGCGCTTATCGAAATGATTTTTATCCGCTGGCTGGATAGTCCGTCAGTTTTGCGGATGATAATCATCACCATCGGTATTTCCATACTGGCCCGGGAAGTGGCGCTGCATATCTGGGGCGAAGGTGTTCGGGCCCTGCCTTATTTTGTCGGTAATGAGGTGACATCTGTTTCCATTTTAGGGGCACGTATCTCACCTCAGGTTCTCTGGGTAATAGGTGTCTGTTCGTTTATGGTTGCGGGCTTAAGCCTTTTTTTTAAATGCACCTCTCTGGGGCGCGAGATGCGAGCTTGTGCCGCTAATCGTCGGGCAGCGACATTGTGCGGTATAAATGCGAAAAATATGGTCACCCTGTCTTTTGTGCTTTCAGCAGGAATAGGGGCAGTGGCAGGGTGTGTCATGTCACCCATTACCTATTCTGATTATTCAATGGGCCCCAACCTGGCAATCAAGGGTTTTACGGTAGCTATCCTGGGCGGGCTTGGCAATAGCATGGCCGCAGTTACAGCTGGCTTATTGCTCGGTATTATTGAGGCTTTTTCCGTCTCAGTGTTGCCCCTGGCTTTTCAGGATGCCATAGCTACATCCATTTTACTCCTCATTCTGTTTATCAGGCCGCATGGCCTGTTCGGCAGCAGTGAGGCGGCAAGCCTGAAGGAATTCTGATGGATTTGCTCAAACGATACATACCGGTATTGTTCCTCTTGGCTGTTGTGGTGTCCATTCAGCTTGTGACGCATTTTACGGAAACAACCTATTACCTTACCCAGCTGACCATGTCTGCCTATTACTCGGTAGTGGTTATCGGTCTTTGTGTTCTTATGGGATACGGCGGCCAGATTTCATTGGGGCATGCCGGTTTTTTTGCCATTGGCGGCTACCTTGCAGGAGCGCTTACCACCTATAATCTGTTGCCTTTGAAAGAACACGGCCTGGTATCATTGCTTGATAAGATTGGGTTACTGGTTGACAGCATTGGTCTCTATGGAGATACACTCCTTACGGTTCAGCCTTGGGTAGCTTGTATTATTGCGGTTTTAACAGCCGGCATAATTGCCCTGGTAATTGGTGGACCTATTTTAAAACTGAAAGGTCATTACCTTGCCATGGCAACCCTTGGTTTCGGTATAATTATTTACCGAATTGCTCTTGCCAGTGCATATTTTGGAGAGGCTGACGGCATTTCCGAGGTCCCCGGCTTTACATTGTTCCCGGGTATTGAAGTGAGCGGCAGTTTTGGCGCTCGGGTGTTAAATTATTATATTGCCTGGGGTATGGTTATTGTCGCTGTTATTTTGCTGCTGAATCTGATCCATTCAAGGGTAGGCAGGGCATTGCGCTCAATCCACGGTGCGGAGGAGGCTGCCAATGCCATGGGGGTTAATACAGCCTGCTACAAGCTCTATATTTTTGTGTTAAGCGCTGTTTTCGCTGCTATTGCCGGTGTGTTTGTCACCCACTACAATGGTGGAATAGGGCCCTCTGAAGCCGGGGTTATGAAGTCAGTCCGGTATGTTGCCATAGTTGCAGTGGGCGGCATGGCAAATATCTGGGGCGCGCTTATCATGGGAATAGTATTGAATTTTCTTTCGTTACGGGGAGTTTTCGGGTCCTATGATGATGCTGTTTTCGGGGTAATTCTGATTGTTATCATGCTTTTCGCCCCGGAAGGAATATTAAAAATAAACCCATGGCAGAGGATAAAGTCATTGATTGCTCTCTTTATGGTTCGGAATAAAGAAGAGTCGATAGAAAATTGAACGAAGTTTAGAAATCGAATCAACATGTTTTTAGCAACAACTCAAGGCGGGGAAGCCTGCAGGGACGTATAATCAGTGGCTCTTCTTGAAATACAGAATCTAAACCGGCATTTCGGTGGTCTGCATGCTGTTAACAGTGTCAGCTTTGCAGTGGAGCCGGGAATGATAAAGGCAGTTATCGGGCCGAACGGTGCCGGTAAGACAACGCTCTTTAACCTGATTGCCGGCAACCTGCCTGCCAATTCAGGCACAATTTATTTCAACAACACCAAAATCAACGGCTATAAGCCTTACCAGATTGCCGGCTTGGGCCTTTCGAGAACATATCAGAATATAAAGCTTTTCCATGGCATGACTGCCCTTGAAAATGTCATGGTGGGAAGGCATATCAGGAGTAAGGCAGGTTTTATGGCCGGAATGCTGAATTTGCCCTGGACCTGGTCTGAGGAAAAGAAAACCAAAGAAAAGGGTATGGAGTATCTTAATCTTCTCGGCGTGGCCGACTGTGCTGATATTGAGATAAGCAACCTTTCATTCGGCCAGCAGCGCGGGGTGGAGTTTGCCAGGGCTCTTGCTACGGAGCCGACTCTTCTCCTGCTTGATGAACCTGCAGCCGGCCTCAATATTTATGAAACGGCCGAAATTGGGCGCCTTATATCAAAAATAAGGGATAGCGGCATAACTGTGCTGCTTGTGGAACATGATATGTCTCTGGTGATGGATATATCAGACGAGATTGTGGTATTAAGCTTTGGTGAAAAAATTGCCGAGGACCTGCCGCATAATATTCAGCAGAACGAAGAAGTAATCCGAATCTATTTGGGGGATGAGGATAATTGAAATTGAAGATTGAAAACTGAAAATTGCAAATACAAAGATAAAACAGCACGTCAAATTGTAAAAAAACAATGTTAAAGGTTAGAAACCTGGAAGCCGGTTACGGAAAACTGCGTGTATTGAAACGCATCTCGATGCATGTCGACCCGGGCGAGATCGTAACGATTATAGGGGCAAACGGCGCTGGCAAAACCACCCTGCTGCACACTATTACCGGACTGGTAAAAGTCGGCTCCGGTGAGATTTTCTTTAATGATAAAAATTTGAGTACTATTTCTCCGGAGAAGATTGTTTTTTCAGGCTGTTCTCTGGTCCCGGAAGGCAGGCAGGTGTTTTCTACTATGACGGTCCAGGAAAACCTGCTTCTGGGCGGATATGTTCAGAAAAAAAGGGACAGAAGCAATCTTGATGATGAAATAAAACGTGTCTATGATCTGTTTCCGGTATTAAAAGAACGGGAGAACCAGTTGGCCGGCACACTATCCGGTGGGGAGCAGCAGATGCTAGCCATGGGCCGGGCCCTGATGGCGAAACCGTCGCTTATCATGATGGATGAACCCTCTACCGGACTGGCGCCACTTATAGTCAAAAGTATTTTTCAGGTTATTATACGATTACGGGAAGAGGGCAATACAGTTCTGCTGGTGGAACAGAATGCCAAGGCAGCACTGTCCATTGCCGACCGGGGTTATGTTTTGGAGACCGGCAAGATAATCCTTCAGGGGGCGGCTGAAGACCTCCTGCAGAACAGGGATGTGCAGCGGGCTTATCTCGGTAGAGAGATGGACTAGATGACACAGAAAAATCCATCTACTGTGTTGTGTTAAATTTTTTGTCACTGCGGCGTACACGTAGTACGCCTCGTTCCTCAAAATTTGCACGCCTTGTATCTGGAACTTTTTCTATGTCATCGTAGATGTCTTTTATTGACGATTTAATATTTAGCTTCGAAAATATACTTATTAGGAAACTGAAGGGGAAAATTTTTCTGATAACTGACCACAAATGATAGGTGCTAATATGTACTGGGAAGAAGACAAAGAGTGCATGGCAAGGGAAGATCTGGAGCAGTTACAGCTTGAGAGGCTGCAGTCAACGATTTACAGGGTGGCCACCCATGTTCCTTTCTACAGGAAAAGGTTTAAAGAGATAAATCTTGATCCCGACGGATTTCGCTCTCTCAGCGAATTAAGCAGCCTGCCTTTTACTGTAAAAGATGATTTACGTCAGAATTATCCGTATGGCCTTTTCGCAGTACCTCTGAGGGATGTAGTCAGGATACATTCTTCTTCGGGAACTACCGGGATGGCAACAGTAGTGGGCTATACCCGCAATGACATCAAGAACTGGTCCAACCTTGTAGCCAGAATTCTTACTGCTGCCGGCCTTACCAAGGATGATGTGATCCAGATAGCCTTTGGTTATGGCTTGTTTACAGGAGGATTCGGTCTTCATTATGGAGCTGAGCGATTAGGTGCCTCAGTTATTCCTATCTCAAGCGGCAATACTAAACGCCAGATCCAGATAATGCAGGATTTTAAAACCACGGCCCTGGTTTGTACTCCAAGTTACGCCCTGATGATTGCCGACACTATGCTGGACATGGGAATTAACGTCAACGCTCTTTCTTTAAAATTCGGTTTGTTCGGGGCAGAACCCTGGTCTGAGGCGATGCGCACTGAAATTAATAATAAGCTCAATATCAGGGCAACAGACAATTACGGCTTAAGTGAAGTAATGGGCCCCGGGGTAGCCGGTGAATGTCTGGAGTGCAACGGGCTGCATATTAATGAAGATCATTTTCTGGTTGAAGTAATCCACCCGGAAACCCTGGAGCCGGTTCAGCCCGGAGAGGTTGGAGAACTTGTTGTTACCACCCTGACCAAGGAGGCTTTTCCTGTTATCCGTTATAGAACACGTGACCTGACAAGGTTGATAACCGAACCCTGTGCCTGCGGCAGAACAAATTACCGCATGACCAGGATTCTGGGCCGCACCGATGATATGCTCATTATCAAAGGGGTTAATGTATTCCCCACCCAGATTGAAAATGTACTTTTTGAAATTGAGGGGACTGAACCCCATTATCGTATTGTGGTAGAGCGGGAAAACCACCAGGATAAAGCAACTGTTCTTGTCGAAGTTATTGAATCCCTTTTCTTTGATGAAATGAAAAAACAGCGGCAACTGGTAGATAAAATAAAGAAGCGGCTGGCCTCAGAACTCGGAGTTTCCGTTGATGTAAAACTGGTGGAAGAAAAAACCCTCGAGCGATTCGAGGGCAAGGGTCAGCGGGTTATTGACAAGCGTGAGTTATAGGGCATTTTATAAATTGTAATTTCGCTCTCATTCTGTGTTGTCGGTCTTTTCAAAGCCCTCCGCTTTACCTGAAAACAAAACTTCTAATTTTTATAAATACCCTATTAGAATATTGTTATTTAGGCGGGTAATCCCCCTATCTGAAACTTTTGTTAGGACTTCAGGACATTTCCGATATTTTTTGCCTGATCAACCTTTTCTTTGATGGAGTTCACCTCTTTTAAACCGGGTACATTTTCCTCAACCAGGTTTTTGCCGGCACTCTCAACATCGCTTAAACCACTTTTAAAAGATTTGATGCCTTTTCCTAGACCGGCACCTATTTCAGGAAGTTTTTTGCCACCGAAAACCAGGAAGGCAATACCAAGAATAACTATAAGTTCAGGGGTTCCTAAGCCAAACATAATCGACTCCTTGTTATAAATAAATCAAACTTAGATTAAAGCTTGATGCAGCTGATTGTCTGCATAAAATTATATTATTTTTTTTCAGGATTAATCGTCTTCTTTTGTTTCTGTTTCGATTTTTTCTTTTTCTTCGTCTTTTGTTGCTTTTTTGAAATTCTTAATGCCTTTGCCAAGGCCGCTGCCTATCTCCGGCAGTTTGCCGGCACCAAAGATAATGACAATTATAACCAGAATAATAATAAGTTCCGGCATTCCAAGTCCGAACATGAAGCTACCTCATTGTTTCAAATATGATTTTAAATAAAACAACAGAATGGAACTCTTTACCACTCTGCTCTCATTCTCGCTATTTAATTATATATAGCTTACCTGAAAAAATGATCCTTGCAAATTTATTTTATTCCCTCAGCTGAACAGTAAATGCATTTTTTGCGTGCAAAATGGAAACGGTAACAAGCGATTCCTCCATACATTTTATTAATTTTTGAACCATTTTTATTATCTTTGGGAGGGGAGATTTTGCGTCAATGGTTTTGTCTCTGTTCTGCAGGTAGAAAAAATTCCGGTGACCAGAAAAGAGCAGCAGTATGTTCAACCTGAGTCATGGCTTCTTCTCTTATGCTTATAGAGTGCTTAAAACCTGTGTGATCAGTTCCTGCAGGGCCGGTTCAATTTCCTGCGCAGCTTTTATGATGTCATCCAGGAGAATGGGGGCGAAATTGTCGGGATCATTAGCATTGGCAACCGCAGAAAGCCCCAGGATTTTCATGCCGGCATGTTTAGCCACAATGACTTCAGGTACGGATGACATGCCGACTGCATCAGCACCTGCATTTCTGAGAAATCTGGTTTCAGCAGGTGTTTCAAGGCTGGGACCTGGAATGGCGACATAAACTCCTGTGGTGACATTTTTCAGCTTGATATTTTCAGCACATTGCAGTGTCGTAGCTATAAGTTTTCTGTCATAGGGCTCTGAAAGATCGGGAAAACGGGGTCCCCATGCATCAACATTTTTACCCCGGAGAGGGTTTTCCCCCAGGAAGTTGAGATGATCGTTTATTACCATGATAGTGCCAGGAGAAAAAGCAGGATTAAGGCCTCCTGCAGCATTAGTGACTACAAGAGTTTCTGCACCGAGCAGTGAAAGTGTCCTGAGAGGGAAAGTCAACTCACGGGTCGAATATCCCTCGTAAAAATGAAATCGTCCCTGCAGCACAACCACATTCTTATTCTGTAGTTTTCCAAAAATAAGATTGCCCCTGTGGCCCTTTACTGTGGATTTGGGGAAGTGGGGAATCTGTTCATAGGGTATAATGGAATCAACCATAATGGAGTCAACAAGAGCACCGAGTCCGGTGCCGAGAATGATTACAACTGAAGGTTTCCGCTGAATTTCTTTCTTCAGAAAGCTGACTGTCTCATCAACTTTATTTATGTAATCCTCAATGGATATCATTGATTTTCTTCCTTCGTTGATATGGATTGTGCAACTCCGATGCTCCATACCCCCTAAAATATCTTTCAGTGTCTATGTTAGAGCATGGCGGACAATGAAATCCTGTACTGTTTTGACGTCAGGGGCAAGCACTTCACATCTGCTTTCCATGTCTTCCAGACCCTGTAACCCAGCAGGCAGGTCCGGTGCTTTACCGACTGCCTTCAGAACAGCATCACCAAATTTTGCCGGGTGTGCAGTCGCAAGGCAGACAACCGGTATATTTTCAGATCGACATTCCTGTGCGGCGTTTACACCTACAGCAGTATGGGGGTCGAGAAGATAATCGTGCTCCTGGTGAAATTGCCTGATAGTGTCCAGGGTTTCTTCCTGATTGACACTTTTGGATGTAAAATCTTCCTGAATAACCTGCAGGTGATTTCCGGTAAAATTGAGTCTGCCGCTTAAGGCAAACTGTTCAAAATCTTTTTTTGTTCTTACAGGGTCGCTGCCGTAAAGATAATACATGTAGCGCTCAAAATTGCTCGCCACCTGTATATCCATGGACGGACTGCTGGTAGCCACTACCCTGGAAATGGAATAATCTCCCTGGTTGACAAAACGTGTTAGCAGGTTGTTCTCGTTAGTAGCCAGAATGAGTTTTCGAATCGAGCCATGAGGCAGCAGTTTTTTGGCAATATATCCGGCAAATATGTCACCAAAATTTCCGGTTGGTACAGAAAAGTCGATGGATTTAATGCCTGTCGCAGTTTTTATTTTAAGCCAGGAATAAACGTAATAGACTACCTGGGCTAGAATGCGGGCCCAGTTAATGGAGTTTACCGCACCGAGATGGTATCTATCCTTGAATGGAATATCGTTGAAAATTGATTTGACAATACCCTGTCCGTCGTCAAAGGTGCCCTTGATTGCCAGGTTGAAAACATTAGGATCAATGACTGTTGTCATCTGGAGTTCCTGGATGGGGCTGACCCTTTTGTATGGATGCAGGATAAAAATATTGATTCTGTCTTTGCCGCGAACCCCATAGATAGCTGCGCTGCCGGTGTCGCCGGAAGTCGCGCCGACAATATTCATCATACCCCCTGTTTTTTCAAGTATGTGCTCAAAGATATTGCCCAGAAACTGCAAAGCAACGTCCTTGAAGGCGAAGGTAGGGCCATGGAAGAGTTCCAGGATGTAAAAATCGCCTTTTTTTACCAGGGGAGTAACTTCAGGATGGGTAAAGGTGCTATAGGAACGATTGATAAGAGCTTCAAGCTGTTCAGCAGGAATATCACTGATAAAGAGGTGGAAAATTTTAGCGGCCAGTTGCTGGAAAGAAAGTGTTTCCCAGCTGTTTACAGTCTTCGGATCAACTTCCGGCAGAACTTCCGGCAGGAGGAGTCCTCCGTCGGTTGCCAGGCCCATCATGACAGCTTCCTGAAACGAGACGGGCGAGATTCCCCCGCGTGTACTGATATATTTCATGATTTTCTCACTTTGCGGCACGGTTCAAAATTTACAAAAAAAGTACTGATCTGTATATAAGGCGTGAGCCTTCTCTGTTTAGCAAAATCTACTTCTAAAAAGCAAGTTTTATAAAAATGGGGGAAGACGGTCAGTCTATAATCAGGCTTTTACCTGTCATTTCCTGGGGGATGGGAAGTTCCTGCAGGCTGAGAATGGTGGGGGCAATATCACGGAGGGAGCCGTCTTTTCGCAATGTGCATCCCTTGTGCTGTTCGCTGACAAGAATGAAAGGTACAGGATTGGAGGAATGGGCCGTAAAAGGGCAAAGGGAGAGCGGGTCACACATGGTTTCAGCATTGCCGTGATCCGCTGTGATTAAAGCAATGCCACCTTTTGCCGTGAATTTGTCCACTATTTTACCGAGGCATGTATCCACGGCTTCACAGGCCTTGACTGCTGCCTCCATTATACCGCTGTGACCAACCATATCGCCGTTGGCAAAATTGAGGACAATGAGCGAATAGGAGTCATTGTCCATGCGTTTCAATAGTTCATCAGTAACCAGATAGGCACTCATTTCAGGTTTCAGGTCATAGGTTGCAACCTCTTGGGGAGAAGGAATAAGGATACGGTCTTCAAGTTCGAATGGGTCTTCCCTGCCACCGTTAAAGAAATATGTTACATGAGCGTATTTTTCCGTTTCAGCTATGCGAAGCTGCCTGAGGCCATGACTGCTGATTTCCTCTGCCAGTAGGTGCTCCATGCTGACGGGCGGGAATGCAACGGGTAGAGTGAAGTGTTTGTCATATTGAGTAAAGGTAACATATTCAGCCAACTTCGGCCTTTTTTCCAAGGTAAACTCCTGCCATTCATCGTCGGTGAAAACATGGGTCAGTTCACGGACGCGGTCGGCCCTGAAGTTGAACATCAGGACACTATCATTATCCTTGACCGTTGCAACGGGGTTGCCGTGTTTTTCGAGCAGGATGATCGGTCGGATGAACTCATCGGTTTCCCCCCGGTCATATGCATCCTGTACAGCCTGAACCGGATCATCAGCTTTAATACCCCGGCCGTCTACAAGGGCCTGCCAGGCTATCTCAACTCTGTTCCAGCGTTTATCCCGGTCCATGGCAAAATAGCGGCCTGAGATTGATGCCAGACGCCCTATGCCAATTCTGGAGAGTTCTTTCTGCAATCGGCTTATATAATTCTTCCCGCTGCTGGGCGGAGTGTCCCTGCCATCCATGAATGCGTGGATATAGACCTTTGTCAGGCCATAGGCGGCAGCCATTTCAAGGAGCGCCAGTAAATGATTTATATGGCTGTGGACACCGCCATCGGAAATAAGGCCCATGAGGTGCAGCCCGGAATCATTTTTCAGGGCTGTGGAAAAAGTATTTTTCAGGACTTCATTTTCAAAAAAATCACCCGATTCAATGGCACGGTTGATCCGGGTAAAATCCTGGTAAACTGTTCGGCCTGCCCCGATATTGAGATGACCGACTTCAGAATTTCCCATCTGGCCTTCCGGGAGACCTACAGCACCGTTATGGGCAAGCAGGGTTGTAGAGGGAAAGCTTTTTGCCCAGCGGTCCATATTGGGAGTCCTGGCAACATGAATGGCATTTGTCTCGGACAGGGGACCTGCTCCCCAGCCGTCAAGAATTGCAAGTAATATGGGGGGTATCTGTTTCATTGCAGCCAGGGGTTAATCATCCATGGAAATTCTGGGAGCATCGTGCCAAAGCCCCTCAATATCATAAAATTTTCTCGTTTCAGAATAAAAGATGTGAACCACCACATCATTATAATCAAGCAGAACCCAGGTCCCCTCTTTCAACCCCTCTGACCTGCTGGTGGAAAGTCTTGTGCTGCGAAGTTCAGACTCGATAGCCTCTGCAAGGCCTTGAACGTGCCGGGTTGAACGACCGCTGATTACGACAAAATAGTCAGTAAAAGAACAGAGTTTCCTGACATCAAGAATTATCGGGTCTTCAGCTTTTTTTTCTACTGCGGTAAGCACACAGAGTTTAACAAGTTCTAAACTTGTTTTTTTACGGTGTTTTTTCTTTATTTGCTGCATGGATTTTTTATTGTCGTATTAGAGGATTTGATGGGTTGTCAAAGAGGAGACACTCTTGCCATATTTTATACTGTTATGCCAAAGGCTCTGAATAACCGCAAGTATTATCAATGCATTGTAGAACAGTTCCCTCTTTTGTCTTTTTTTCCAGAAGAAACGGTTTACCACATTGCGGGCATTCTTTGGGTATCGGCTTATCCCAAGTGGCAAATTTACATTTTGGAAATGTGCTGCAGCTAAAGAATACCTTACCCCTTTTGGAAATCTTCTGGACAAGTTCTCCCTCACAGTTTTCCTCAGGGCATTTTACACCTGTTGTCTCGGCCTGTATATGCTTGCACTCCGGATATCCTGAGCAGGCCAGGAATTTTCCATAACGGCCATGTTTATAAACCATGGGTTTGCCGCATTTTTCACATTTTTCTCCTGAATCAACAGGCTTCTCTTTTTCAATGGGTATGACTGTGCCGTTTTCATCCTTTTTGAAATTCTGCGTAAATTTACATGTCGGGTAATTTTCACAAGCAAGGAACTCACCTGTTTTACCCCATTTAATAACCAGCTTACCGTCACAGAGTTTACAGGGGAGGCCTGTTGGAATACCTTGTTTTTTTACAGATTTCATGTCCTGCTTGGCAGCAGAAAGGGTTTTCTCAAATGGGTCATAAAAGACCTGTAAAAGTTTGACCCAATTACTCTTCCCCTCTTCAACCTTGTCTAAACTTTCTTCCATGGAAGCGGTAAATTCAATGTTCATTATTGCAGGAAAGTGAGCTACCAAAAGTTCATTGACCAGATTTCCCAGGTCAGTCGGCATGAATTTTCTCTGTTGCTGCATGACGTATTCTTTGTCCAGAATAGTTGATATGATGGCAGCATAGGTGCTTGGGCGTCCAACCCCGTTCTCTTCAAGGGCCTTGACCAGTGTAGCTTCTGTATATCTTGGCGGGGGTTGGGTAAAGTTTTGTTTAGGATCAACGGTTAGTGCTTTTAATAAGTCGCCGGTTGCAACATCAGGAATAATGGCGCTTCCCTTGTCCGCTTTTTCCGGTTTGCCATTGGCTTCGCCGTTTTCGTCACCCGCAGATTCAACGTAAAGGGTCATAAACCCCTTAAAGCGCAGGATAGCACCCTGGGTTTTGAGCAGGTACTTGTCAGCCTTGATGGAAACAGTAGTCTGATCAAATATGGCCGGACACATCTGGGAAGCAACAAACCGTTTCCAGATCAACGTATAAAGTTTGAGCAGTCCTTTTTCTAGATAGGGCGCGACTTTCTCAGGTGTTAGGGTGACATCGGTAGGCCGTATCGCCTCATGAGCGTCCTGTGAGGACTTAGATGTTTTATAGAATACAGGTTTTGCAGGCAGAAAGTCGTTGCCGTAACTCTGTGTGATGAAGTCCCGGACTTCGGAAAGGGCTTCATTATTTATACGGGTTGAGTCCGTACGCATGTAGGTAATTAATCCAACAGGACCTTTGTCGCCCAACTCAATTCCTTCGTAAAGCTTTTGGGCCAGCCCCATTGTCCTTTTGGCCGGGAAGCGAAATTTCCTGTTGGCATCCTGCTGCATTGTACTGGTAATAAAAGGGGGGCTCGGATGACGCTTGCGTTCTTTTTTTTCAACTGCACTTACAGTATGTTCAGCCTTTTTCAGGACCGAGACAATTTCCGTTGCCTGCTGCTCGTTTTCCACCTTGGCCTTGCGTCCGGAAATCTTATCAAGCTTGGCAATGAATCGGGGAGGGTTTTCTCCTTCAAGATTCTCACTGATAGTCCAGTATTCCACTGATTGAAATTGCTCTATTTCATGCTCGCGGTCGCAGATCATCCTGACAGCAACGGATTGCACCCGGCCTGCAGACAGGCCTCTTCTTACCTTTTCCCAGAGCAGGGGGGAAATCTGGTAACCCACCAGCCTGTCAAGAATGCGGCGTGCCTGCTGTGCCTGGAATTTATTCTGGTCAATACTTGTGGAGTTTTCTATGGCAGCGCGAATCGCTTTCTTGGTAAGTTCATGGAACAGAGCCCTGTGGACAGGTTTTTTTGCAGATTTTAAAATATGGGCAATGTGCCAGGCAATGGCTTCTCCTTCGCGGTCAGGGTCCGGAGCAAGATAGATATCGTCAGCTTTTTGCGCTGCTTTTTTCAGGTCACTGATAATCTTGCCCTTGCCCTTGATTGTAACATAATGGGGAGCAAAATTATTTTTAACATCAACACCCAGTTCGCTGACCGGCAGGTCTCTGATATGACCGACAGACGCTCTGACATCATAATCCTTGCCAAGATACTTTTTAAGGGTTCTGGCTTTAGCAGGTGACTCTACAATAATTAATGATTTAGACATTATTAAGCGCTCACTTCAAAGTAAATTAGTAGTCTATATTCTTAATTTTCTGCTTGCTTTTGCAGTGAATTTTTGAATTTTTCAGCCCTAAAATGTGCAAGAGGCTATCATAAAAGAGGAAAGGAATTCAAGGTTCTTTATTTATGTTGAATGTATTGAGTTGTAATGTCAATAGTTGTATTGTGCAACAATATCGAGTGTTTCAAGTATGTTGCCATATTTGCTGCAGGAGAGAAAAATAATAAATTTTATTTTCAACAGGGCTTGTTTTGCTTTTCATACAAACGTAAACAATTGCTATTGCCCTTAAAACAGTGACCTTCTAAAGAGAAAATAATGGAGCAGCCGGAAATATTTATCATGCTCTGGCATGGGTTAGGTCGGCCTCTTCTGAGGTTGATTTTTTTTATCAGTCTTGGCCTGCTGATCGGTAACCTCATCGAGTCCCTCAACTGGACCCACAGAGTTGCCAGAATTGCTTCTCCACTGGTACGCAGGGCTCATTTGTCAGATATAACCGGTGCCAGTTTTTCCATGGCTTTTTTCTCTGCAGTAACTGCAAACACCATGCTTTCAGAAGCATATGAACAGGGAAAGATCAGCAGGCAGGAGCTCATTTTCGCCAATCTTTTTAACAGTCTGCCTACCTATTTTCTGCATCTTCCGACGCTGTTTTTCCTTGCTGTACCCATGTTAAAAGGAGTGGCTTTCATTTATGTCGGCTTGACCCTATTTGCCGCGTTTCTGCGTACGATCTGTATAATGGTTGTCGGAAGGATTCTGCTTCCAGACAATAAAGAGCACTGTATCACCTGCAGGCTTGATGAAAATATGGTCAGCAATTTCTCCCAGGCCTTCCATAAAGCGTGGCTTCGCTTTCAAAAAAGGATTAAAAAAATACTTTTGATTACCATACCGGTCTATACCGCTGTGTTTATATTAAATCGTTTTGGTCTGTTCACGCTTTTGGAAGAAGGGTTGGCGCAACATGTGAAACTTCTTGCCTGGCTGCATCCACAAAGCCTGGGAGTGGTTGTCCTGCAGCTTACAGCAGAAATAAGTGCCGGCCTGGCTGCTGCAGGTGCTTTGCTGGATAATGGCAGCCTGGAAGCCCGGCAGGTCGTTTTGGCTTTACTGGCAGGGAATGTCCTTTCATCTCCCATGCGTGCCGTTCGGCATCAATTCCCTTTTTATGCAGGAATATTTCAGCCCAAACTTGCTGTGGAACTGATCACCTATAACCAGATTTTTCGTACGGGTTCAATTATTCTTGTAGGAATATTTTATTATTTTTTGACTGCATAGAATTGTTTATGTAGCTTACACGAAGAATTTATAAGCAACTCTATAAATTTAATTATTATGGAGGTCTGGGGAAATGACAGTTTATATTGATGAGGATGAATGTATAGGCTGCGGCACCTGTGAAGAAATATGCCCGGAAGTTTTTAAGCTTAATACAGATACTGAAAAAGCAGAAGTGATTATGCCCGATGATGGGCCTGAAGACTTGATAAAGGAAGCCATCGACAGTTGCCCTTCTTCATGTATCTACGAGGAAGAATAATTAAGTTCCGGTTGACCCAGGTCAAGGTCTTGTGTCGTCGGGTCATCTAAAATATATAGTCAAGAGAAAAAAATACAGTATTACAACTAAACAGGATGATTGAAGCAATATAATATTTTAATTTGCTGGAGGCGCACTATGGAAAACTATACAAGATGGGATGACTTCCTCGTGGCAGAGCATGAGATGATTGAGAGGGCCATGGCAGTATTAAGGAGCAACCTGGAAAAAATTGATGAGGCAATCAAGACTCCGTTGCAGATGCAGAGAGCCATAGACTTTCTGCTGGAATTTGGTGACAAGGTTCATAATACAAAAGAGGAAAAATTTCTCTTCCCTCTCATGGAACAGAAAGGACTTCCGGTGCAGGGGGGGCCCATAGGTGTAATGCTCATGGAGCATGACGCTGAGAGAAAACTGCTGCAGCGAATGATGGCGGAACTTCCAAATCTGGCTGAAGCAACACCAGTTGCCCGGCAGAAATTTGCTGCCGAAGGGTTTGAATATCTCACCATACGGGCCGAGCATATCTGGAAGGAAAATGATGTGCTCTATGCCATGGGACGCAAGGTTTTCAGTGAAGAGGATAATACCTCTCTGTTAAACGAATTTAAAACCCTGGACCGGCAGACTTATGGAGATACGGCAAGAGATCATTATGCCCAGATGCTTGCCGAAGTGGAGAAAGACAGTGAAGCGAAAAAACGCCTTATCCGCAACCTTTCCTATGAGCAGATCGATGCAATCATGGAAACCCTTCCTTTTGAGGTGACCTTTGTGGATGCAGAAGACACCGTGGCCTATTTCAATAAACTGGACAAAACCAAACTTTTTCCTAGAACCCGTTCTGTTATTGGCCGCAAAGTGGAAAAATGTCACCCGGAAAAAAGTGTTGGGACGGTGAATCAGATAGTGAGCGGATTCAAGGAACGCACCATGGACCACGCAGAGTTCTGGATTGACTTCAGAGGCGACAAGATCCTGATCCGCTACTATCCTGTATATGATGAAGCCGGAGAATATATGGGAGTTTTGGAAGTAACCCAGGCTATCGGTGCCATCCAGAAGATTGAGGGAGAAAAAAGGCTGATATATTAACTGTAGGGGCAGGCTGACCTGTGCATCAGCTT
This sequence comes from Thermodesulfobacteriota bacterium, assembly GCA_042576125.1. Classification (GTDB taxonomy): domain Bacteria; phylum Desulfobacterota; class Desulfobulbia; order Desulfobulbales; family BM004; genus BM004. Next base: position 25,133 of record JBHPCH010000002.1, on the reverse strand, counting down.
GCCGTGCATTCACTTTTTGGGGGATTTTTTTAATGCTGTAATGCTTGAAAATACAGTTATTGAAGGTTGATGCAATTTCTTCAACATGTTTTAATAGTAGGCAGGCGTTGATTCTTTTCGTTCATTTTATGCAAATTTGTAATATTCTTGGTGATTTTTAATAATCGTTGGGGTGTTTTGTATTGAGGAAGAGGGCTTTTCTGTATAGCGCTTTCTTAACGTGTTTTGTCCTGTTTTTTGTTTTTGGCGGGCAAAGCGTATGCATATCCACAATCTCAGCAAACACCACTTTTCCCGGAGAATTTTATTATTTTAATCCTGACTCACCCCAAAGTAATCTCGGGCGGTTGAAGCAGGAGTTTCAATCGTTTTTATCCGACAATAATTTTTCATTCACCTTCCAACCATTTACCCATTTTGTTGATTTTCACCGTCTGAACAGTGAAAAGCGGCCATCATTTATCCTTGTACCTGAGTGGTATTTTCGTAAATACGGCAAGGATCTTGGGTTGCGTCCTCTTCTTGTCCCTATGCGCAACGGTTCGACCTCATACAAGAAAATCCTTTTGGCTTCACAAGTGAGTGCGACTGCTGCGAGTGACTATGAAATCATATCATTTGCCATGACAACCATGGGGCCTGATGGAGCAACAGCAGCAATTAAAGAATTGGTCTCAGAAGAGTTGGTCAGTGTACAGCAATTAAACATAATCAGTGTACCGAAAGATCTGGATGCAATTCTGGCCCTTGTCCTCGGCCAGGTAAAAATGGCCCTGGTGGGCCAGGATAATTTACAGGTCATATCAGATGCAAATCCCAGAATTATTAGAACGATAAAAAAACTTGATAGAAGTATCACAGTACCTATGCCTGTCCTTTGCTATCTGGAAGGCAGGGTGGAATCAGGAGATGTGAAGAAACTGGTAGAGGCATTTAAAAAAATGACCTCAGATCGTCCCCGTAATAAAATAATGGAAATGTTGCAGATCGATGACTGGCAAAATTTTACGCAATAAAATTATTATACTGTTGTTTGGCATTGCATGGTTGGTTGGACCTGCCATGCTGCTGGCCGGCAGTGAGCAACCGATTGTGATTCTGGTTAGCGATACGGAAGAGGCGTATTCCGGTCCTATCGATAGTTTCACTGAAGAGGTCAATCTGCCTGTAGAGATTTACAACCTTAAGGGCGATGTGCGGCGGGCACCTGAAGTCATGACTGAAATCATTAGCCGTAATCCCCAACTTATCTTTGCCCTTGGCGCCAAGGCTGCGGTGATAAGCAAGGTCTGGACAGCAGATCAACCGGAGATACCGGTTGTTTTTGCCATGGTTCTTAACTGGGAACGTTATGACCTTATCGGCCGCCAGGGCAACGTTGCTGGAATTGCTTATGACGTGGCGCCCGGAACGCATCTTGCCAACCTCTCCATGCTTTCACCTGAAATCAATAAGGTTGGGATAGTTTACAGCAGAGAATATTCAAGTCAATTTATAGAATCAGCCAGGAAATCTGCTGAAATACTTAACCTGAAACTCGTAGAGAAAGTCATAGTGAATCCGCAGGAATTTCAACGCGCTTTCAAAGGTATGGAAGACAAGATTGACAGCTACTGGATCCTGCCTGACCCGGTTGTTTATACCCTTGAAAATATCTCATGGCTTGAACGCCGTTGCATTAATGATCGGATAATATGTCTGGGGCCTTCTGAAAATGTTGCAAAACTCGGAATAGTACTCAGTGTTGATCCTGACCAGAAAAATTTGGGAAGCCAGGCAGCCTCAATTACAAAAAGTATTCTGCAAAATAATCAGAAGCCAGGCAGGATAGGTGTTATGCCTCCCATTGGCACACGCTTGTTTATCAACTTGAAAACAGCAAAGAAGATCGGTTTACAGGTAAGTCGGAACACCTTGGATCAGGCAACGAAAATAATTGAGAGATGAGCATAGAGAAAACCCTTACAGGACAGAAAGCAAATCAAATGACCGGTCGATGGCAGCCGTCAATCCTGGTCTATCTGATTGTGATGAATTTTGTTCTCCTCTTTTTGCTGTTTCCTACCATGGCCACATATTTTTTTCGACAAGAGACAACTTTTCAAAATACACACCTTGAGCGAATGATAGTGCAAATGAGGCAGGATCTTGAGCTCCGCAGTTCCTCACTGGCGAAAAATCTCGCTCTCAGTGCCGGCCAGGCCATTGCCGGGTTTGATTTTTCCTTTCTTAATAACATGTTCACCCAGGTGGTTAATGAAGAGTCGGAAATAATTTACGCCTATATTATGGCCCCCAATCGTAAAATATTGACTCACAATGACTCAAAAAATATTGGCCAGACCCTGGATGATACTACTTCCATTTTGGTTTCAGATTTAGAAAAAAAAATATTCCTGGCCAAGCTGACGGATGAAGATTTACCCACCCCAGTGCGATTTTTTGAGATAAAAGTGCAGGAAGATGAAAATTTTATCAACGCACTGGAGGTAGTCACCCCGGTTTACAGTGGCGCAAGTCTGGCAGGGTTTTTACGGTGCGGGTATTCCTTTAAAAAGTTAGACGCTGAAGCAGCATCCGTGAGACAGGAATGGGCTCAGAAAATGAACAATCTCAAGATCTCATTTGTATCTATCACGCTTTTTTTCTTTCTGATAGGGGCTCTAGTCTCTTTCTTTTTCACCCGGACATTTATTCGTTCCATGAATGTTTTAAGTAATGGGGTTAAGAAAATATCAAAAGGGGATCTCAAGCACCGGATTTCTATGGACGGTCTTTCCTGCCGGGAGTTTATTCACCTTTCTGATTCATTCAACTCCATGACAGGAAAGCTGCATACATCTTATGAGCAGCTGGAACAGCACAGCAGAAACCTGGAGTTCAAGGTTGAGGAACGTACAAGGGACCTGGAAATGGCCCAGGCAGACTTGTTGCGCCAGGCCCACGAAGCCGGTATGGCTGAAATGGCAGTTGGCATCCTGCACAATATAGGAAATGCAATCACCCCGGCCAAGGTCAGCACCGCATTGTTAATTAAAAGAATTAATGAGAGCAGAATCCGTAACCACATTAAAGAGATGATGGCGCGTCTCAATAATTTTATAGCTGCCCCCGGAGACTTACCTCAGGATGAAAGAGAGCAGCTCCAGCAGATAGTTGCAGTAATGCCGGATGCGATCATTGAAGAGTATGACCATATAAACAGTGAAATAAAACGGATACGGGCTAAGCATGAACACATTGAGTCTATCATTCATCTGCAACTGCGCTATGCCAGGCTTTCAGGCAATATTGAAAATGTAAATGTCAACAAGGTCATAAATGATTCCCTGGAAATGCTGGCAGATTCTATAACCAAATATTCAGTTGCAGTAAAAAAGGATACTGAATCTGATCTGCCGCCTATCCGGATAGAGCAGTCCAAGCTTCTGCAAGTTATTATTAATCTAGTAAAAAATGCTTTAGAAGCAATGAGAGATAAGCAACTTGATGAGCGTAATCTAGCCGTTTCTGCTAACCTTGACAATGATGGCAAGTTTATATCCATAGCAATAAAAGATTCCGGGATGGGCTTTGCCCCTGAAGACAAAGAGAAGCTTTTCACCTATGGTTATACTTCCAAAAGAGAAGGGTCAGGTTTTGGTTTGCATTCTTGCGCTAATTTCCTCATAGCAAATAAAGGGACCATTGAAGCAAAAAGCAACGGTCCGGGTACGGGTGCTGAATTTATCGTCCATCTTCCTCTTGTGAGGGATGATGAGAATAATGAACATGTGATTGATAATGAAGACAACTAATCAAATAGAAAAGACATCTAATAACAGAATAATTGTTATTGATGATGATCCCGATGTATGGGAAGCCTACAAGGCCATTCTGGCTCCCCAGCAGCTTGAAGGAAAATTTACCGCCCAGAAAAAGATGGAAGAACTTGTTGCTGACGCCGGGTTAACGGATTTGCCAGGCCAGGAAAATTTTGATGTCAGTTTTGCTTCCCAGGGGCAGGAAGGTCTCCAGCTTGTTGAAAAATCTCTTGAGGAAAATAAGCCGTTTGCAATTGCCTTTATTGATGTCAGAATGCCGCCCGGCTGGGATGGTATGGAAACAGCTGTACAGATTCGTGCCATTGATCCTGATATAGAAATTGTTATTGTGACAGCCTATGCTGACAGATCAAGGGATGAGATAGCCCAGGCTGTCAATCCTCCCCATAAACTACTCTACCTCAGGAAACCGTTTGATCTGGACGAACTGAAACAGATAGCACTTTCTTTATGTGAAAAGTGGAAAATATTCAGGATTGAAGAAAGACAGCGTAAAGAGTTATCAACAATTCTTACAACCACACCGGCTGCCATTTTTACGACCGACATGCAGCGCAGAATTACTTCCTGGAATCCTGCTGCCGAGCAGGTCACCGGGTACAGTGCTGAAGAAGTAATGGGGCGCCCCTGTATTTTTCAGAAAATCTCCAATGAGTCAATATGCCGTAAATGCAGTCCAGGCAGTATTGATGATCAGAGTGGTCATAATGTTGAACTTACCTTTCTGGATAAAGGCGGAAAGTCGAAGACCATATCAATAAATGCATCACCACTTAAAGACAGAGATAATGAAATTATCGGGGTGGTGGAGAGTTTCTGGGATATCACATTGCGTAAAGAGTTTGAAGAGGCTCTACATGAATCCGAGGAGCGGTTCAGGTCACTGGTTGAGACGACTAGTGATTGGGTGTGGGAAATTGACAGCGAGGGCAGATTTACCTACTGCTCACCTGTTTGTGAAGACTTATATGGATATTTGCCGGAAGAACTTCTGGGGCAATCGTTATTTGATACACTTACCGCTCCTGATGCTGTTAAGGAATTTAAAAAACAATTTCAGCAAAGTCTTGAAAATTTCCAGGGTTTTCAAGGGGTTGAGCGCCAGGTTATCACAAAGGACGGTAAAATTATTTTTGTTGAATCCAGTGCAACACCGGTGACAGGCGGTAAGGAAAAAATAGTCGGCTACCATGGCATAGATCGTGATATCAGTGAACGCAAAAAGATGGAAGCTGAGAAGTCCATGCTGGAGGAGCGGTATCATCATGGTCAGAAACTTGAAGCTTTAGGTACCCTTGCCGGAGGTATTGCCCATGACTTCAATAATATTCTTACCCCAATAATTGGTTATGCCCAGCTTGGTGAACTACACCTGAAAAAGAACGAGCATGATAAAATTCAGGAATGCTTTGACATTATTATAGAGAGTGCCAGTTCAGCTGCAGACCTTACCAAGCAGATTCTTGCATACAGCCGTCAGCAGGTACTGGATACCCGCAGGATCAATGTCAGCTCAGTCGTTGAGAATATGGGAAAGATGCTAAACCGGCTTATTCGGGAGGATATTGAGCTGAAATATAACCTGGAAAGAGATCTGTGGTTTACTAAAGCTGATACAGGAAGGCTGGGGCAGGTACTGATTAACCTGATAGTAAATGCTAAGGACGCGATAAAAGAGAGTGGGCATATTGCTATTACCACCAGGAATGAATCAATCCCCGTATCAGATCCTTTGTTGGATTCTGAGAGGAACTTCTTTTCAGGTGATTTTGTCCTTATGACAGTTAGTGACACGGGGTCCGGTATAGACAAAAATACTCAGGACCGTATATTTGATCCTTTTTTCACCACTAAGCCTACAGGCAAGGGAACAGGTATTGGTCTCTCAACTGTATTCGGAATTGTGAAACAGCACGGTGGACACATTATTCTGGAAAGCCAGCCCGGGCAGGGTACTACCGTCATGATTTACCTGCCTAAAGAGAGTGAATACAAACCCAGCGATGAAAAGAAAGAAAAGACTGTAGACCTCCAGCAGGGTAACGAGGTCATCCTGATTGTGGAAGACAGCAAAGAGGTCCTTGATGCAATTTCAACTGGGCTGAAAATTTTTGGCTATAAGGTGATTGAAGCGAGCGGCAGCGAGAAAGCCATCCGGATAATCCACGAGTACGATAAAAAAATTGATATGTTGATCACTGATGTTGTTATGCCCGGGTTAAGCGGCAAGGCTGTGGCTGAAACGTTCCGTATCAAGTTTGATAACCTGCCGATACTGTTTATCAGTGGACATACCTCAGAGATAGCCCCTCATGATCTCCACGATCTCCAACGGACATTTTTTATGCAGAAACCTTTCAGCCCCAGCCAGTTATCGGCAAGGGTCAGGGCTATTCTTGATGGAGTTGAAGATGCTGCTGCTTCACCTGATGCACATATGGATAATGACACGAGCAGCAGGGGTTAGCGAGCGAATCTTATCAGTAATGTCCATACGTAAAGAGCGGTGGGTAGTTTACACTGGATATCAAAAGGGATGCAGTTTTTAAATGGACAACAGGCGAATTTTAGTTATAGATGATGACCCTGAAATCAGGGAAATCTATCAGAAGATCATCGCCCCTGCCGAGGGCACGTCAGAAAATTACAGGGATCAGATCAGTCAGCTTCTGTCATTGGATGATAATGAGAAGCAGAAGTTTACCCTAGAAATAGCTTCCCAGGGGCAGGAAGGCTTTAGCCTTGTGCAGAAAGGGCTTGCAGAAGATAAGCCGTTTGCCCTTGCTTTTATTGATATCCGTATGCCGCCTGGTTGGGGTGGGATTTCTACAGCCGCCCGAATCCGGGAGATAGATCCGAATATAGAGATTGTTATTGTCACCGCTTTCTCTGACAGGTCCCTGGAAGAGATCATTCATGCAGTTGGTACACCGGAAAAGCTTATTTTGCTGCGTAAGCCTTTTGATCATGAAGAGATTATCCAGCTGTCATTCGCACTGACTGAAAAATGGAATCTTGCCAGAAAGGAGGAGTTGCAGAGGGTTGAATTGCAGAGCATCCTCATGACCTCTCCTGCAGCAATTTTTACCGTTAATAAGGACAGAATAATTACATCATGGAATCTGGCAGCTGAAAAAATAACCGGCTACCCTGCAGACGAGGTTGTCGGCAAGGTTTGCATCTATCAAAGGGTTGCAGTTGACCAGAGGTGCAAGAAATGTGCGCTGAATTTTGAACAGCCGTTGAATGGGAATGTGCAGAACCGTGAAATTGAAATAAGGGATAAATCCGGAGACCGCCATGTTGTCTCGAAGAGTATCGCCTATCTGAAAGACAACAAAGGCAGGGTTATTCAAGCCATAGAAAGTTTTTGGGATATAACTCCTCTCGAAGAGGCCCATTTAAAACTTGCAGACGAAATTGTTAAACGAAAAAATATTGCCAAAGAATCTGCGGTTTTGGCGGAAAGGAGCAGGCTGGCCCGTGAACTTCATGATTCTGTTTCCCAGTCACTTTACAGTGTTTCCCTTATCGGTGAAACAGCCCGGCATCTGGCTGAGGCAGGTGACTTGAAGAACTCCCTCGCAAGCCTTGGCGAGCTTAATAGCACCGTACAGCAAACTCTGAAAGAGATGCGGCTTCTCATCTATAATTTACGTCCGGAAATTCTGAAAAAAGAAGGATTCAAAGCGGCTATACAGCAGCGTTTGGATGCTGTGGAAAGCCGCTCCGGTATCAAGGGGCAACTGTTAATTGATAAGGGCGATGAATTGTCCGAGCTTGAAGAGGATACGTTCTACCGGATTATCCAGGAGGCCTTAAATAATACCCTGAAACATTCCTCTGCAACCATGGTTACTGTTAAAGTTCTCACCACAAAAGATACTGCAGAAATTCAGGTGTCTGATGACGGCATTGGCTTTGAAACAGATTCAATTGCAGGAAATGGCGGAATGGGGCTAACCAGTATTAAGGAGCGTGCCGAAAATCTTGGAGGTGTATTCTCATTCAATTCTTCTCCCGGGAAAGGGACTCTGCTGAAAATCACGGTTCCCAGAAACTCTTAGGATAAGATTAGAATCGTCGGTGTTGATATCATATTAATCCATTGAGAGAAGATACGTTCTGAGATTGACTTTCTTATTTTGTATGCCCAGTTTTTTTCTCAGATTATTCCTGTGAAATTCCACTGCATTGATTGATACATTAAGGATTGCAGAAGATTCCTTATTTGTTCTCCCATGCCGTACGAGGTCTGCCACCTGTATTTCCCTGGGGCTTAACCCGATGTAACTTGAAGAAAGTTTCTGGGAAAAAGCCGAGGTGATTTTCTTGATATTTTCCTGAATTATCTTGATGTATTCATATTGCTTTGTGTTGGCCAGGTTTGTTTCCAGCGTATCGAGATAGGGATTTACAAGGCGGGCGAAATTATCAAGTACTTTACTTTCCATATCATTTTTATTTTCATTAACCTGCTTCAGAAGAACTCTTAATGCAGTGTTGGCATTTTCAAGTTCCTCGGCATGCTGCTCAAGCTGGAGTTGCGCCTGTTTTCTTTCAGATATGTCCAGGTTCGTGCCTATAAGTCCTTCAATGTCGCCGGCATGGTCATGAAACAGCGCCTTGAAAACAAGCAGGTCGTGTTTTTTGCCGTCCGGATATACTGAAGAGACTTCATAGTGTTTGATTTCACCGGACTGTAAGAGTTGCAGGTCCTTCTGATGATGAATCACTGCAAGTTTTTTGGGTAGGATATCATGCACAGTCTTGCCGATAATATGTTTCTTGGGGTAGCCGAGGGTTTCTTCAAATGCCCTGTTGCAACCCAGGTAGTTCAGATCAGCATCCTTAAAATAAATAGGAACCGGAATTGAATCGATGAGGTTCTGTTGGAAACGTACCTGGTTGATAAGTGCTTTTGTTCTTTGCGTGACGAGTTTTTCAAGGGAATTGCGGTGCTCACGCAGTTCCTTTTCGAGTTCTTTCATCCCCAGGCACCGCTTTACAAGGCAGCGGAGTTCAACAATGCTTAAAGGTTTATGAAGAAAAAAATTGACTCCAAGTTCAAAGCTTCTCTCTACTTCCCTGTCATTACCATGCCCGGTTATGACTATAATGCTGTATGGATCATCCGGCTTTATCTTAATCTTTTCAAGAAACCCGAAACCATCCAATTTTGGCATACGCAGATCAAGCAATATCAAATCCGGTTTTTCTTTCTGGCATTGCTCAAGACCTTCATTACCATTATTTGCAAAAACAATATCATAGTTTTCATTTTTCAAGGCTTTTTGCATGGCCATTTGCAGGGCCGGCTCATCGTCTATGATAAGAATTTTTGGAACGGTCATTACTCTCTCCTGAAACCTGAAGTTTAAATTTTTTAAAAAATTGAAAGATCAGTTTAATTGCAGCTACCTTACCCAATACTGCAAAATTATAAAAGGGTAGAGTAATTATAGTATAATGATAGGGGTAAACTATTATTATGAGTGGAGAGTGTAATGCTGAGTTACTGGTCTGGAAAATAATAAGGGCCATCCGTTAACAGCTGACTCTGCCCGTGCTGTTAACGGATGGCCCTCTGGGCTTGGGCGTTCAGTTGGACCGAATTGCTAGATCATCATAACAGTCGGTTCCGGAGGAGGGATGTGGTGCCCCATAAGCCAGGGAGGGCTAGTGGGGAAAGGGCACGCACAGGGCAGAGATTAGAAAATTTTATTGTATCAATGTTCATAACATAAACCATCCTTCACATGGATGGTTCTGGTCGTATCTTTACAGGCATCAGGGTTATGGGTGACCATAATGATGGTCTGCCCTTCTTCATTCAATTCCTTGAGAAGGTTCAATATTTCATCGGCAGTATTGCTGTCAAGGCTGCCGGTGGGCTCATCCGCAAGCAGGATAGGCGGTTTATTAACAATTGCCCTGGCAATGGCGACCCGTTCCTGTTCCCCGCCTGAAAGCTGGTCCGGCAGTCGGTCTGCTTTATCTGTAAGACCAACTCTGGCCAGGACATCCCGGGCCATATTTTCCTGTTCTTTTCCTTTTTTGCCCGTTATGGCCATTGGAAGTTTAATGTTTTCCAACACTGTAAGGTAAGGAATCAGCTGGAATGACTGGAAGATCACGCCGATGTATTCACTTCTCAAGTCAGCCCGCTGTTCACTGGTAAGTTTATAAATGTCAAGGGTGTCGAGCAGGACCTTCCCCCTGCTTGGATGGTTCAGTCCGCCAAGTATGGAAAGAAGTGTTGACTTGCCGGAACCTGACTGCCCCATTATTGCAACAAATTCACCGTCATCAATATAAAAATCCATCTGCCTGATCGCCTGAACGTTAGTTTCGCCGTCCTGGTAATCCTTACCGATACTCTGGACCTCAATGAGGTGCTGTACATTGGGTTCAACTGTTAAGTTATGCATTGTGTTATCCTTCATGATAAGTTCTACAATTAAATTATTTTTTTACAGGGCCCGAAGCGCTTCACTCGGGTCGAGCTTGCTTGCTTTTTGAGCCGGATAAAGGCTTGCAATGAGGCTTAAGGCTATAGCCAGTAAAAGCGAAATGCCTCCAAGATTATAGTTAAGTCCTGCAAAGGAAGCGCTTTTTACAACCAGCGGCAGAGCAGCCCAGGCTATCCCGCTGCCGCCTAGATAACCAAGAAGGCCGCCAACTAAACCAACCACCATGGCCTCTAACAGTATGATCTGCATGACATGGCCGCGTCGGAAACCAATGGCGCGGAAGATGCCTATTTCGCGGGTCCGTTCATTCACTGAGCCCATCATGGTTACGAATACCAGAAGCGAACCTATAAAAATTACCAGAACAGCGATGCCGTAGCTGAATGTTTTGAACATTTCAACGGTCTGCATTTTTGACATCATCGCCTGCCGGAGACCGGTAACCTTTGCTTCCGGGAACTTTTCACCTATCTGCAGAACCAGCTCAGAGATCGGGCAGTCCCTGCAGAAGGCCTGGATCTCAACCATTGATACCTTGCCTTCCTTGTCCAGAATTTTCTGAAAAGCATGCAGATCTCCAATGATAATGCCGTCTTCGGATGATCCTGTCGGTTTTAAGATGGAAGTGACAATGAAATCACGGCCGTCAATAGCAAGGGTGTCACCCACTGCCAGATTAAAAGTTGTTGCAGTCTGGGAACCGAGCAAAAGTTCGTTTGCTTCAGCAGGAGGGGCTCCCTCAAACTGCCACCAGTTTTTGAGCTGCAGCTCGGTTTCAAAATCAACACCCATGAGCAGTACATCTTTACCCCTTACGGTAGCAGCGCCAAGAACTTTAGGAGCTACCAGGCCAAGATTCTTTGAGTATTGTATAGTCCTGATCTCAGGGATTCTTTCCTCGGCAAATTCCACTGTCTGATAATTGACACCGCCCATGGTGATGCCACCGTAGGAAAGGGTCAGGTTTTCGCTTCTGGGAACCATGACAATGTTTGCCCCATACTGGTCAAGCCGGTCTTCAATATCATGGGTCATTGATTCCGTGATCGACATAAGGGCGACAATCGTGGCAATACCAATAAAAAGACCCAGGACCAGAAAGATCATTTTGCCTTTACGGCGTTTGAGATTATTGAATGATATATTATGCAGTTTCACGGCGTTTATCCCTCAAATTTTGCTTCTTGTTTTATGGTATGCAGGCGCTGAGTATGACTTACCTGGTTTAGCAGGATAGCTTTTACGTCATTCGCCTTGAAAAATGTATTCAATTCATTTGTGCCGGTTATGGACTTATCAAAGGTAACCACAATCCTCGAACTACCTTTATCTGTTTCAATACCCTTGACACCCGCCAGCTGTTCAATACCGGTGATGGCTTCCTGGGGCCATACCTCGGTATTCTGAAGTTTGTAGATGGCGTCATCCAGGTGCCTGGTATTGAAGTAGGCAATTGATTTGGGTACAACAACAAATCCCAGTCCCAGGATAATTACCATCGATATCATTGCAGCCAGAGTGCCGAAGCTGACGCCCCGTTTTTTCACCCCGAGCACCTTTTCTCGTTTGTCTCTGTATTTTTCTAGATCGTAAGCCATGATGCGAATTTCCTTATTTTGTGAATATCAATGATTAGAGCCTATATACTAATTATGACTGGCGGTATTTCATGTACCAGCTGTTTATATTGATGTCTCTCATATCGATCACCAGTTTGTCACTGATTACGGTCCTGTTCAACGGGGCCGGGTTACAACCGCCTTTTATGACATTGATCCTGTTGGAGGCAAACTTCTGGCCGCAGTTCTTGCAGACCATGTTGTCGCCTTCCTGGTAATAGCCGAGTCCTGAGCGGAAACAGACGTCGCAGGCATCAATGGCAGCGCGGAGAACGCCGTCAGCACTTTTGAGTACAAAGAAAGTGACCATGGTCCCGTCTTGCGATTTGACCTGGTAATGATGTGCTTTGCCGTCGCTGATTCCGGCCACGGGAATTTCAAGTTTTCCGTTAGTCGGTGCGATAAGCCCGCCGACTTTGCCTGCTGAAGAAGAGGAGCCGGAACATCCACTCAGTGTAATTCCGATGAACAGCAGAAGAATTGTAGTTAGTGTCAGTTTTTTTCCAGTAGTAAACATTTTAAATGTCCTCCGTATATTGTTGATTATTTAACTATTTAGAATTGGTTTGCGTAAAATAACGATTGTATAGTTTCTGCCATGATGCTGATGTTGCATTGCATGGACTCTTGCTGTTGCAGCCGCTGCCGCTGGGTCTTACTTGATTGGAAGGCCTATTTTGGGTTGTTGCTGAAAAAGCTTTTTGGGCCGGTACTTCGTTGCTTGCTACAGCCCTTGCCGGATAGCCCAGATCGGAAATTATTGCGGCAATCCTGCTTGTTTCTAAAGTGTTAGCATGGTCAACTATGACAATCCCTCTACTTAAATATCCATTCATGCCATAAGTCTCAGAAAGTTTACTCAGTTCTCCAGCGATATTATTCAGACAGGAAGTGCAGGAAAGGTTACTGACTTGTAATGTCGTCCTGATGATTGTGCCGCCAGTCGGTGCAGTTTTCCATACCGTGGGATTGGTCCCTGCTCCACCTGAGCTGCCGCAGCCTCCACTGCTGCATCCTGAAGAATATTTGCTGCGCTGCGAATATCTGGTGACGTTCTGATCAGGTACCGTAGCTGTCCAGTCAACTTCAGCGGGATAACCGGCGTTGGTGATAACCAAAGCAATCTTTTCTGAATCAAGTTCAGGTTGATGATCGACAATCACTCGACCTTGCTGCAGATTTGCATCCATGCCTATTGTGCCTGACAAGCCTTTTAGTTCCGCTTCAATGGTTGCCAGGCAGGAGGAGCAAGAGAGATTGTTAACAATGTAGCTGCTTCGCTGCACACCTGCTGCCTGTGCTCCGCTTACCAGCAGGACTGCAACAAATAAGATGGTTAATGCAATTACTGATCGTTTCAAATTGTTCATATTCTGTTTCCTGTTAATCATGGGTTCTCTGTTTCAGTTTATGGTAGCGCCTTCAGCCATTCATAGAATAAAAAGCAAGGGGCATGCCAGACAGGATGTTTTTATTTTAAAAAATATAATTATTTGAAATTATTCAAACAAATTAAGATGAGTATGGAATGCTGAAAAATAAATGGAATAAATATTGAAGAATATTCTTCAGGCAGATGCATAAATTTTATAATATTGCCCACCAGTCAAAACAGTAAGGCTTAGCTGGGTTGCAAACTCTTATAATAACATACCGGTAGGGCCAAATTGAAACACTCACCTGCAAGGTCTCATACCTGTTTGAGGTGGTAACTTTGAAAGAAATCGTTTTCGGCCGTCATTTTAATAGTATTATACTGATAGTTTTACCTTGCATTTGAATGTAAAAATCAGATAATGCTAGTGAAATAAGAAGTAATCTCAACTTATTAAATGGCAAATCAGTTCCTGATTAATAATGCTGGTTCTCTTTTGTTTTCACCCCAACAGTTTCATGGATTAATGGCATGTCTCAAGACAAAGATTTTTCAGGACTTCCGCAAAGAAAGTTTACCACCATTTTCGCAGCAGATGTAGTGGGTTACAGCCGTATGATGGGTGTTGACGAGAATGGCACCTATGAACTTTTGGGCAAGTGCCGGAAGATAATTGATCGAAATATTGAGCATCATGGCGGCCGGATATTCAACACTGCCGGCGACAGCGTAATGGCTGAATTCGCTTCAACGGTCGAGGCTGTACGCTGTGCAATTGAAATTCAGGAAGAGGCTCCTTCCCAAGAGACTCAGGAACAGGAAACTCGATATAAAAAGACTACACTGCAGCCATTGAAGATTACGCCAAAAGTTCCCAGATATCCTCAAAAGTAAAATAGTACCAGGAGGTGCTAAGTCTTAAGGGCAAAGGCGAAACTAAACTCTCTGGCAAGGATGTTTTAAATACTATTGGGGTTGATATATTCTTATAACTACTACTATGAACCTTCTCTTGCGAATCATACTATTTATAAGTCTTTTTCTCTTTGCCAGTTGTAGCAGCGAAACCACTTTCACCCCAACTGCAGGAAGCCAGGGGCCAGCAATAACCAGTTATTCGTTTGGTAAAATGATTGTTGATGGCAAAACATATACAAATGAATTGCAAATATTGCCTACTGGCATTGTAAAGAAATGGTCGCCAAGTGACCCTCACTATATTCTTCCTGTAGATATTGGAGAAATTGTTAATACAAGCATTAAGACTCTCATTATCGGCAATGGAGCAAATGGTGAAGCTGCCATTCCGGATGAAACAGTGAAATTTCTTAAAGCTAAAAATATTAGAGTTCATATCATGAATACTCATGAGGCGGTTAAGCTCTTTAATGAATCATCAAAAGAGGCACTGGGAGCCATCTTTCATTTAAACTGTTAAGCCGTTAAAGATAATTAGTAATATTGTTAAGTGACTTAGGGGCCAAATCACATCAACCAATAGCAAGGATTTTAAGATGGTATTGATTCAATATATTATTTGCATAATGGCTCCTGTTGTACTTTTTCAAGATAGCTACATTATGCTTGGAGTGGTGGCTATAATTAGTCTCTTTGTTCATATATGGTCATCTAGAAAGTATTTTAAAGCGACTGGGGCCCCTCCTGGTTCATGAGGGCCTAGATGTCTTCCCGCCACCGTGAGTGGTAGAGATGCAATAAGTAACAATCAATCCAATGGACAAGACAAGCGATTCTTGAATATCTTATCTGGTGTTAATCAGCTCACATTGGTTATAGCGTTCTGGTTTCTGGTGTATGTAGCTATTAAGAGAATGAATGCATGAGAAATAATTTAGATTCATGTAACTGCAACAAGTGTTTAATTTCTCTCCTCTCCAAACACTGCATATAACATCTAAGACACTTTAGTCTGGCAGTCAGCGATAAGTATAAATTGCTGAATGAAATATTAACCTACTGTTTTTAAAGATTAATCTAGGTGAGTAATTACAGGTCGAATTTCTCAAGTCGGTAGATCAGGACGTGACGGGGGATCTTCAGGAGGCGTGCGGCCTGGGAGCGGTTGCCGTTGCTTTTCTGCATGGCTTTCATGATCAGCCCTTTTTCAAATTCTTCCAGAGATATCCCGTCGGCTGGGATATCAGGAATTTCAAGGGTGTCCCCATCCAGTGATTTTGACAGGTTTAGATCTTCCGGTTCAATAATATCAGTCTTCCTTAAGATTATACACCGTTCAACCGAGTTCTGCAGTTCGCGTATATTGCCCGGCCAGTCATATTTTTTCATAGCTGATAAGGCTTTGCTGGAAAGTTTTACTCCGCGTGGTGCGTCCAGTTTTTTGAGAAAATGCTTTGCCAGGCCTGGAATATCCTCACGCCGTTCCCTTAACGGCGGCAAGTGCAGGGGAATAACACCTAATCTGTAATAGAGGTCTTCCCGGAAGGTGCCTTTGGAAACTTCCTCCTGCAGGTCCTTGTTCGTTGCTGCGATGATCCGTACGTCCACCTTTTCTGTTTTATCAGAACCGACCGGCTCGACTTCGCGTTCCTGGATGGCCCGTAGAAGCTTTGCCTGCATGTCCATTTTCAGCTCGCCAATTTCATCAAGGAAGAGTGTGCCGTGTGCGGCAGTTTGGAAACGCCCCTTGCGGTTGGAAACGGCACCGGTGAAGGCTCCCTTGACGTGGCCGAACAATTCGCTTTCGATCAGGTTATCAGGAATAGCCGTACAGTTTATCGCCACCATGGGGTTATCTTTACGAGGGCTATGTTGGTGAATGAGCCGGGCCATGACCTCCTTACCGGTGCCCGATTCCCCGGTTATCAGGACCGTGGCTTCGCTGGAAGCTACTTTGAGAGCTGTCTCCAGCAGTTCTGCCATAGCAGAGTTTGCTGTCTCCATGCCTGAGGTTCCGGTCAGTCTGTCTACCTCATCAGTGAGCTGTCGTTTTTGTGAGCGTAGAGAACTGAGTTCAAGGGCTTTGCTGCAGGAAAGCCGCAATGTGTCACGGTCAAAAGGTTTGGTTATAAAATTAAAGGCACCTTCATGCATGGCCTTGACTGCCATTTCAATGGAACCGAAGGCGGTTATGACAATTACCGGTGTTTCCGGGGATTCAAGTTTAATGGCAGCAAGAACTTCCAGTCCATCCATGTCGCCCAGTTTAACATCGGTTATCACCAGGTCGGGATTATTTTTACTGAAAAGCTCTAAACCCTGACGGCCGGAGCCGGCTGTAATCAAGTTAAAACCGGATTCAGACAGGTTGTATTCGGTAACCCGGCGCAGGCTTTCATCATCATCTATTAAAAGAATGGTATTTGCCATATAAACCTCTGAAGTAACTGCATGGGTTTTCTATTTATGATGGCGTTGTAAAAAGTTGATCTACTCCTTCGTAGCGGGTTCACGTAATTCTCGGCATATCATATGTATACCTGAGTTTTCCTGAGAAGCAACTACTCACTGTATATCAATTTTTTACAAATTTATCATTTATAATCCGGGTATTATAAATTCCCTTCAATATTTTTAAAGTCACTTTCTGTTTGTTTTTTTACATCGCTTCCAGAATTTACCTTGGGCAGAAAGACGGTAAAACATGCCCCTCCTGTCTCTGTATCAGACAGCGTGAGTGTGCCGCCATAGCTTTCAACGATTTTTCTGCTGATGGACAGACCAAGGCCTGTGCCGCCTTCTTTGCTGGAATAAAACGGGTCAAAAATTTTATCCTTAAATTCGGCCGGAATGCCGGGACCGTTATCTTTTACTGAAATTAAATAGCCGGAGGAATTTTCAATGGTCTCGATAGCAATTTCTCCCTTTGCAGGAGAAGCATCAATCCCATTTAAAATAATATTGAGGAATACCTGGGATAATTTTTCACCGGCAACAAAAAAAGTTTTCCCCTTTTCCCAGCCGGTCACAGTCAGCTTGATGCTTTTTTTACGCAACTGACTGGTAAGCAGACTGGTCACCCTGTCAATTACCTGGGAAAGGGGTTCTGTGTCTGCCTGTTCTTTTCTGCCGCCCTGCATGCCACGGCGTGAAAATTGTAACACTTCCTCAACAGTATTATTAAGCCTTGTCGTCTCCTTGAGCAGGATTTCGACAAATTCTTTTTTGGGGTGTCCTTCTGGAAATTCATCAAGCAGAATTTCTGCAGTTCCTTTAATAGAAGAGAGGGGATTTTTTATCTCATGGGCAAGAGAGGCTGAGAGCTGGCCCAGAGCGGAGAGTTTCTGGGCAGCGCTCAACTGTTCTTCCACTTCAATCAGAAGCTCGGTCTCCCGGTGTAGTTTATCGTAGGATTTTTCCAGTTTTTCTGACAACTCTTTGTAGCGATTTCGAAGGAGTGACTCCCTGCCGGCAATAATTCCTGTCACTGTGCCGGCCGCAATGTAAAGGATAATCTCTGTCAGCTCACTCAGATAGGTACCAGAGCTATCGCCAATATAGAGAAGGACATGGGGAATGAAAGCGATTGAGGACATAACTGCCAGCAATAGCCCTCCCCAGACCCCAAACCAGATTGCCCCAAGAACAATGGGAAAATAACTGAGCCGCCTGTACATATCATGATAAAAAACCAGGTAACCGGGCGTAAGAAAATGCAGCATGCCTATGCCGATTACAATAAGAACCAGAATTGCAAAAAGGATTTTTCTCATGTGATTAGCATATTGAAGATAGTGAAGTGCTGTTGGATGCTGGTTAATCTTTACTATAATGCTTCTAATGCAATGAAACCATAGCTATTTTAGCTCATAAGTCACCGTATTGTACCGATGCGGCAAGAAGTTTTTTATTAGCTGGCAATTATCCCCAGAGATTGACCAGCAGCAGACTTATGGCAGGGAAGTAAGTAATAATGATCAGTGTAATCATAAGCAGGGCAAGGAATGGCAGGGTGGCCCTGTAAAGTGTTACGACAGGTTTATCAAAACGGTAGCTGGCGAGAAAGAGATTAAGGCCTACGGGAGGAGTGCAGTAACCGATCTGCAGATTGGTGAGAAAAATGATGCCAAGGTGGACCAGGTCTACGCCATATGCCTCTGCTATGGGGATTATGAGAGGCACCACAAGAACCAGTGCCGAAAAAATATCAAGCATTGAGCCCACTATGAGGAGAAAAATATTCAGCAGCAACAGGAAGGTATATTTACTGGAAATATACTGGCGGATAAGCTCAAAGAGACGCATGGGGACTTCCTGGTCTACCAGAAAATTTGTAGTCGCCATTGACGCGGCAAGAACCACAAGGATACCTCCGAACAGCACCATGCTCTGAACCATGATCTTTGGCAATTTTTTGATGGGGATATCCCGATATATGAGAACCTCGACGATCAGGACATACAGCGCGGTCACAGCTGCAGCTTCACCCGCCACAAAAAAACCTCCGTATATGCCTCCCAGGATAATAAAAGGCAAAGGTATTTCCCAGGCGGCTTCTTTTAAGCCGGAAAGCATATCTTTCAGCTTTGGCTTTTTATAATCTTTTGATTTTTTCCCCGGTCCTTTTGCCATGCTGTAGGCAACAAGGAGGATGAGCATGAGGATGCCGGGGAGAATACCGGCGAGAAAGAGCTGGTCAACCCGGGTTTCTGAGATGACGCCGTAGAGAATAAGCGGCAGGCTCGGAGGAAAAAGAAGCCCCAGGCTTCCGGATGAGGTTATGAGGCCCAGAGAGAACCGCTCTGAATAGTTATCCTTGATAAGAGCCGGGTAGAGCAGGCCTCCGATAGCAAATATGGTAACGCCTGAAGCACCTGTAAAAGCCGTAAAAACAGCACATACCAGAAGTGAGACTACGGCAAGGCCGCCCGGCATCCAGTCAAGGAGCACTTGCGAAAGGCGAAGCAATCTTTGCGGTGTGCCGCTTTCAGCCAGTAGCGTCCCGGCAAATATGAACAGCGGTAATGAGAGCAGCAAAGGTGTATCTGAAAGTCGGGACATCTCGATAATGACAACTGAAAGATCAATTTCGATACCGTAAAAAGACAGGAGTCCCAGGGCAGAGATAACTACAAATAGAGGTGTTCCCAAAATTGCCAGGAAAAAAATGAATATCTTGCTGAGGCCCATTATTCAGCCCTCAGTCGGAAGTTGGTGGGTGTGAAAAGACAAAGCCCAGATTATTGAAAGCCAAAATGAGGAAGCGCAGGGAAATAATCCCAAAAGCCAGAGGGAAAACAAGGTTCAGTCCCCAGGAAGGAATTCCCAGCAATGCCCTTCCTCCATATGTGGCTTCATCGCGGACAAAAGTAATTGCAGCATATGTAAGTACAGCGCAGACACCGGCTGAAAAAAGATTCAGCAGGGCTTGTATCCATGGCTTGAATCTGTCCGGAAGCAGGTGTGAAATTATATCGATAGAGATATGCTTGCCTGTTTTTGTAGCAACGGCGGCACCGAATAATCCGGCCCAGAGCACCATATAACGCAAGAGAGGATCGGCCCAGGCAAAGCCGCCGGAAAAAAAGAACCGTAAGAATATCTGTACACAGGCCAGAAGAATCATGGAGGTGAGAAGCAAACAGAGAAATGTCTCCTCTATCCAGGAAATGCTCCTTAAAATGAAAGCAAAGGATTTTTTCAGGATGTTCATGTGACAGATGCTACCGGCCTGCCTGTGTTGCGCGAAATTTTTGAAGGTGTCCTACGGCCTCTTGGTAAATGGACTCGGAAAAAGCATCGCCGACCAGTTTTTTTACTGTCATTTCCCGGTAGTTCATCAATTCTGTTTTGGATTCCGGAGTCAGTTGAACCAGAGAAATATCGTTATCCTGGAGGACCTGCAGAGCTTCATCATTACTTTTCCGGGTATCGGCAAGCAGTTTGGCAAAATGTTTCTTGGCAGCTGAATGCATCATTTGGGCATAATCGGCAGGCAGTTTTGAAAAAGTCTTTTTATCGAGAAGAAAAGCTCCGTAAGCGTAGACAAAAGGAATGTCTGTAATATAGGAAGTGCGGGTAAACCATTGCATGACAATGGAACCGTAAAAAGAGTTAAAGGCTGTGTTGATCAGACCTGTTTGCAGAGAAGTGAGGACATCCGGTATTGACAGGGGGATTGGGGTCAGTCCAACGGACTCGAGCAGGGCTTTGCTGATGGGATCGCCTTCAGGAGCCCAGGCCTTACTTTTTTTCAGTTGGTCCAGGGTGGTGATCGGTTTTTGTGACATGGTATATATGAAACCCACCTCAGACATTGCCAGAAGCACCAGGTTTTTTTTATCAAATTCTTTTTGAAATCTGGGGAAGAGTTTTTGTTTTAATTCGTCAACCTCTTCATAAGAATTAAAGAAAAAGGGAATTCCAAGTACCCGAAAGTCCGGAACAACATCGGTGATGCCGGTCATGGTAAAGCCGCCGCCATTAATTTGTCCTACACGCATTTTGCGGTACATGGCCCGGTCATCACCCATGACACCGCCGGCATAAATTTTAAAGCTGATTTCCCCGCCGCTTTTTTCTGTAACTTCATTGGCGAAGTCACGAAATCTTTTTGCCCAGACGCTGCCTTCCGGGGCAAGGGAGGCAACCTTGAAGATATACCTGGATTTGCCTGCATGTACTTCACCCGCATTTATGACAAAAAGCAACAGGATAAATGAGCTGAAGAGTAATTTTATAAAAGTATTCATTGTCTTCATGTTTAAAAGAATTCATCAACCTGGCTGATAAGCTTTTCAGCCTTGATCTTGGCCAATTTGTTACTTGAGGCCATGTCAGAATCAGCAAGCGGCTGTTCAATTACCTCTGCCAACAACTTGAGGTAAAGTTCCCGGTCAAACATCAAGCGGGCATATGTTTGCGCATAGGCAACCTGTGTAAGCAGAAATGCTCTCTTGTTTATTGTAAGTGCCCTTTCAAAGTGTTGACGGCTTAGGTCCGGTTTGCCGCCATACATTTGAGGGCGACTCCCATAGTAGGCACCGAGAAAAATATGGGCACCGCCATAATAATACGATTCATCGAGTTCTACTACTCTGAGCATGATCTGTTCCACAATGGGCAGGTCTGCCATGGAGGCAGGAGCACCATCCTGGTACTGTATCCATGTGGCCCATCCATAAGCACCCCAGAATAAGTATTCCACCTTTTTAGCTGAAAGCCCGGCAAGCGCCTGTTGGCTTTCTTCCAGGGTCAGGTTATCTAAATTTTCCAGGGTGGGCAGTTGCTTTAAAAGATTGATGCCATATTCCTTTGATTTGAGACTCATATTGACAGCGCGTTCGATTTGACCTTCCTCATAGAGGATTGATGCATATGCTCCATATGCCTTGATTGTAGCCATCAGCAGACGTTCATTGTCCGGATCACCGGCAATCAGGCCATCAAGTAAAAGCAGTAGAGTAGGTGCACCGTCCTGCAGAAGCTCCAGGTCTGTCTGTTTTTGCAGGGAAAGAGATAGTGGGTCCAGGAGCGGGTTCACAATTATTGTTGTACAGCCGCTGCCAAGCGCTAAAAGTACAAGAGCAAGAAAGCATTTGTAAAGGTATGATGTAATTTTTTTTTGCAACATAATCAGGTTTGATTGCAGAGTTTAAAGAGACACTTGACTGACCCTCATTTTTCATACAATGGATTTACATTGTTTATGTAACTTTAGTTATATATCATGTTATGTGTCAAGAATGAATGGAATCTGCATCTGATTATTTAATTCAGAGGAAGGAATATGCCAAAAAATATTATTGGAGTTTTTGGAGCTGGAAACATATCTGATACCGATGCTGAGTGGCAATCAGCTTTAACGGTAGGCCGCCAACTGGCCCAAAGAGGTTTTGTGGTTTTGACCGGTGGTCTGGGAGGTGTCATGACTGCTGCCAGCAAGGGCGCAAAGGAGGGAGATGGCATTACCGTTGGCGTTCTGCCTGGCACGAGAAAGACAACCCCGGCTAACAGGTATGTCGATATAGCTATTTATACCGGTATGGGTGAGGCAAGAAATGCGATAAATACAAAGAGCTGTGAGGCTGCAATTGCAATAGGGGGGGAATATGGCACCCTGTCAGAAATTGCCCTGGCCTTAAAAGGCAATTGCCCGATAATTCTCTTGAAATCCTGGTCCATCCCCGGGCATGGCAAGGTGAAACAGCCTGAATGGTATGTTGCGGCCACTCCTGAAGAGGCTGTCGCCATGGCAGTTGAAGCAATTGCTGAACAGGAAGGATGACGAGTCCAAAATCGCGTATTTTTTTTTATAAAACTCCTTAAAATTGTTAAGAAAAGTATGAAGCATAGGTTGTAATTACAAGGTCCCTGTCTATAGGAAGCTGAAAAGGGGGCCGGAAACCGTGAGTCGTTGAATGCAATTTGCCTGCCTGACTATTTATCGTACTTGACAAGTTAATTAAAATAAGTATATTTATCGGCTTGCAGTATGAGCCTGAGGGCGGGTGTAGCTCAGTTGGTAGAGTACAAGCTTCCCAAGCTTGGGGTCGCGGGTTCGAACCCCGTTGCCCGCTCCACCTAAAGCTCTGCGATCGGCTGCTGATAAGGTTTGCGAAGTGCCCCGCTCTTCTCTTAAGCAGCCGGGATTTTGCGAAAAGATTTATCAGGCCTTTGTGGAATATGCTTTTTATACTGCGGTCTGGTTTTCGCGTTATAAGGTACAGGTGTTTCCCTGTGCTGATGTTGAAAGTGGGCTTTTTTTGCCCGCTTTTTTTTATTTTATTAGCTAAGGGCCGAGATGGCAGCAACAGTAATTGAAAGCGTAGAGGCAGTTGCTCTTCCAGTTCTTGAAGAATTGGGATTGGAGTTGGTGGAGGTGCAGTACCGGCGGGAACAAAATGGATGGATTTTGCGGCTCATTATTGATAAGCAGGAAGGCGTCACTCTGGATGACTGTGCTGTCGTCAGCCGGGAAATCAGCCAGCTTTTGGACATTGAGGATTTTATCGACCAGGCATACAACCTGGAGGTATCCTCTCCCGGACTTGACCGGGCTTTGAAAAATTTTGCTGATTTTGAACGTTTTGTTGGGCGGAAGGCAAAAGTAAAGACAACAGAACCAATTGCCGGTAAGCATGTTTTAATCGGTACTATAAATAGAACTGCAGGGGAAACCATTGTGCTGGAAGTTGGTACCGAAGAAGTAACAATTTTGTTTTCTCAGGTTAGCAAGGCCAGGCTGGAAGTTGAATTTTGATGAAGCAGCAAAAAGGTCCTCAGTCAGTAACAGGGCCTGATAATATCAATATGTTATGTGAGGAATACCTGTCCGCATCGTGTTTTTCGAAGTCTCACTTCGTTCGCTATCTGCGATGCTGACAATTTTAGGAAACCTTTATTACAATGAGCAAATCAGGCATCAGTTGCCGGTTTGACATGGAGTACAAATTATGCTGTCGGACTTGAAAAGAATAATTGAGCAGATCAGTAGGGATAAGGGAATCGAGAAACATTTGCTTGTCGAGACCATTGAAGAGGCCGTTCGTTCGGCAGCCAGGAAGAAATTCGGCAGCCGCAGGGATATGGAAGTCCAATATAATGACGAACTCGGAGAGGTTGAGATCTTTCAGTTTCGCATGGTAGTTGATACTGTTGAAGATGAGCAGACCGAGATTTCCCTGGAAGAGGCAACTGCCTTGGACCCTGGCGTAAAACTGCACGATGAAATTGGAACCAAGATGGAAAATATTGCCGAGCTGGGCCGGATAGCTGCTCAATCGGCCAAGCAGGTGATTATCCAGAAGATGAAAGACGCCGAGCTTGATGTGATATACGATATGTATAAGGGCAGACAGGGCGAAATTGTCAATGGCATTGTGCAGAGATTTGAGCGGGGCAATATGATTATCAATCTGGGCCGTACGGATGCCATTCTGCCCCATAGTGAACAGATTCCAAAGAGATCTTTCCGCCAGGGCGACAGGATCAGGGCACTGCTCTTTGATGTACGCCAGAGCGCCAGGGAACAGCAACTTGTTCTCAGCAGGGTCAATAATGATTTTCTGTCAAAACTTTTTGAGATGGAAGTCCCTGAAATTGCTGAAGGCATAGTAAAGATCATGGGAGTCAGCCGTGAACCAGGCTTCAGGGCCAAGATTGCAGTTTCCTCCAGTGAGTCAGATGTGGATCCTGTAGGAGCCTGTGTAGGCATGAAGGGATCAAGAGTTCAGAATGTTGTCCAGGAACTGCAGGGTGAAAGAATCGACATTGTTCCCTGGAGCCCTGACCCGGCGAAATTTGTGTCCAGTGCTCTGGCACCCGCTGAAGTTTCAATGGTATTGGTTGACGAGGATAAAAAATCTCTCATGGTAGTTGTTCCCGATGACCAGTTATCCTTGGCCATTGGGCGCCAGGGACAAAATGTAAGACTGGCGTCGAAATTACTCGGCTGGAATATTGATGTGAAGAGTGAGGCAAGATATGCCAAGCTTGAGGAGGATGGTTACAGGTCACTTCTTAATATTGAGGGAGTGGATGAAGGTATGGCTGACATCCTTTATGATGCAGGTTTTAGAGCAGCAAGCGATTTGAAAGGCATAGAAATTAAAGAACTGGAAGGTTTGAAGGGTATGAAGCCTGAAAGGGCAGCAAAACTAGCCGAAGCAGTTGAAAGCTATATGGAATCTGCTGCAGTTGAGACCCAGTCACCTGAAAAGGAAAGTGGTGCCGAGAACATTTCTGCGGATCTCGTCAGCGACATCGTCAGCCACGGTTGAACTATGCCCTTTTATATCATAGCCAAGGTCGATAAGCTTTTCAGCCAACTCCGCACTTTTTATGCCAGCCTCTTTGGCTAAATCATATATCCTGATTTTGCTCATTCTTTATCCTTAATCCTCCAACTCATCACTTATTTTAC
>JBHPCH010000001.1:0-63856 GCA_042576125.1 Thermodesulfobacteriota bacterium | reverse complement strand
GAGTATGACCAGCTGTTCCAGAAACTGCTGCGGCTCGAAGAATTACACCCAGAACTGATCACGCCTGATTCACCTTCCCAGAGGGTTGGCGGCAAACCCCTGACCAAATTTCATACCGTCAGTCATACCTACCCCATGCTCAGCCTGGAAAATGCTTTCAATGAAGAGGAGCTTCATGATTTTGAAGAACGGCTGCAGAGGTTTTTAAAAACCGATCAGGCCTTATCCTATATGGCTGAGCCAAAACTTGACGGACTTGCAGTAGAACTGGTCTACAAAAAGGGATTGCTCAGTATTGGCTCAACAAGAGGGGACGGCCGTACTGGAGAAGAGATCACCCGCAATCTTAAAACCATTCGCTCGATTCCCTTACGGCTTTCCGCTCCTGAAAATACTCAAATACCTGAACTGCTTGAAGTTCGCGGTGAGGCCTACCTTTCGCTTGAGGGCTTTACGGCTTTAAACGAGCAGCGTCTTGCAGCCGGTGAAACAATCTTTGCAAACCCCAGAAATGCTGCAGCAGGCTCCCTGCGACAACTTGACTCAAAAATCACCGCCCAGAGACCCCTTGATTTTTTTGCTTACGGCATAAGTGATACCGGACAAATTCCCTGCAGTAGCCAGGAGGAACTTCTTAATTATCTGGATAAACTCGGTTTCATCATTAATCCTTTGACAAAATACTGTGAAGATATCTCCAGGGTAATCGAGCATTTTTCCTATTTACAGGATATTCGCCAGACACTGCCCTACGATATTGACGGCATGGTTGTTAAAGTCAATTCCTTTGAGTTGCAAAACCGCCTCGGCAGCAAAGCAAGAAGCCCACGGTGGTCTATTGCCGCTAAATTTTCAGCTACCCAGGCCACCACCATATTACTGGACGTTGAATTCCAGGTGGGGCGTACAGGCGCAATAACCCCGGTGGCAATCCTTGAACCCGTAAATGTCGGTGGGGTTATGGTCAGTCGTGCCACACTACATAATTCAGGCGAAGTTACCCGCAAAGGCCTGATGATTGGGGATCATGTACTTATCCAGAGGGCAGGTGATGTTATCCCTGAAATTGTCAAGCCCATGATTGAACAGCGGAATGGCAGCCAGAAAGATATCGAGATGCCGGAGAACTGCCCGGTATGCCGGCACCGGCTCATCCTTCCCGAAAATGAAGCTATCACCCGCTGCCCGAACTCACACTGCCAGGCCCAGAGAATGCGGCTGCTCATTCATTTTACTTCAAAGGCGGGAATGGATATTGAAGGCTTGGGCAAAAAGGCAATGGAGCAGCTTTTTAACGAAGAAATCGTTCAGGATATCCCTGATATTTATGGCTTGAAGGTCGCGGACCTCGTTCTTCTTGATGGCTGGGCTGAAAAATCCGCCCGAAACGCTATTGCCGCTATTGAGGCAAGCCGTGAAACAACCCTGGCAAGACTCTTAAGCGCTCTGGGCATCCGTTATGTGGGAGAAGAAGTTGCCACTCTGCTTGATGAACATTATGGGGGAAAACTGAGAAATATTATGCGGGCAGATGAAGAAGCTCTTTTAGATATTGAAGGCATAGGTCCGCAAACAGCAAAAAGCATACGGGACTACTTTCAGGATCCCGACGTCAAAAAAATGATATCCCGGCTCATGGATTTCGGTTTCATAATTACCTCATCTAAAAAAAGCCTTGGTGAAAGCCCCTTTGCCGGATTTGTCTTCCTTTTCACCGGCAGCCTTGATGCCATGTCAAGGGATGAGGCCAAGGTCCGGGTAAAGGAGCGGGGAGGCAAGGTCGCCTCCCAGATCAGTCAGAAGGTGACCCATGTGGTTGCCGGGGAAAAACCTGGGAGCAAGTTGAAAAAAGCCAGGGACCTCGAATTGAAAATACTGACTGAAAAAGATTTCAGTTTACTGCTTAACGGAGAAAACCCAGCAGATAATGTCCAGCAACTGAAAATGTTTTAGGAGAGGCCAATCATGACTGACAGCAAACGGGTCCACGTCATTGTTGAGGGAAGGGTTCAGGGCGTTTTTTTCAGGGCTTTTACCAGGGACGAAGCCTTAAAACTTGGTCTTACTGGCTGGGTGCGGAACAGGCCGGACGGTTCGGTTGAAGCCATAATCGAAGGACAGGAAGCGGCTGTTAACAAAATGCTGCAATGGTTTCTCCAGGGATCGCCGCATTCTCAGGTGGCAAAGGTTCTTGCCACTGAGGAATCTCCTGTTAATGACAATACGGCCTTTGAAATACATTATTCCTGATATTCTGAATTTCTTTTCTCTGCACCTTCACCAGCAGCGCTTTCTGCATGACTATCTTTTTCTATTGATTTTACTTAAAAAAATCAGCTTGTTATGTTAAGTTGTCGGGCAAAAAAGTGTATTTGTCCTGCAAAGCTTTTGTATGTATTCCTACACAGGTATTGACAATTAGCCGCCACTGCCTTATAGAGTACGATTCATTTCAAAAGGAGGATTTCTCTCGTAATGAGTTATTCTGATACAAATAAGATCAGTAGAAAAAAAATAACGCCCAAAGTGACAACACTTCCCAGCGCTCAACGGATTAACTGTCCTGAATGCAGCAACAACAAGGAATTTCTCGAAGTATCCGACGGTGTAATTCTCACAACGCGCTTTATCCAGAACAGTGACGGTAGTTTCAGCCAGGAACTGGATGATTCCCAGGTCCTGGGCCAGGTAAAACTTTATTGTGGGGATTGCGGTGCTGACCTCACCCAGTTCCATAAAAGATTTCTGGAAATGCTCTTCTAGGGTTAATATATCAGAAACAGATAACTGCGGTCCACCAAAAGGAGGAAAGTGGTTTGAGCCGTGAGAAGCTCATTATCAGGGACAATTCAACTCTGCGTGCTCACTATAACTCTCTGCAGCAGGGGGATATTGTAGTTGGCCGCCTGCGCCTGCGGGAATCTGAAGAACCTATGCTTCTTGACCTTGGCGCGAGAGGAGTGCAGCTTATCCCCTCCGGACTTTCTCAACTTGTCAGCCGCTCAAAAACCTTACAGGCAACAATTTTTTCCAGATCCATGTTGCCCGAAACCCGGACCATCCATGCACTTCATGATCTTATTGAAGCAATCTCAGAGTATCAAAAAAACGCTGTAAGTGCTGTTATTACCAAGCAGGACCGTGGAAACGCAGGTATGGGGGTGCATCTCTGGCAATCGATTGAAGAGGTATTTACCCATGCCTCATTAGACAATATACCTTTCCCTTTTGTTCTTCAGCCATTTAAACCTGATTGTCGTGATATTCGCGTTGTTTTTTTGGATGATTATATTGAGGCTTATTGGCGCCATAATCCCTACAGCTTCAGAAACAACCTGCATCATGGCGGCCAGAGTGAGCCCTGCGAACTTTCAGAAGAGCAGGCAAAGCTCTGCCAAAGGGTCATGGAACGCGGTCATTTTCCCTATGCCCACATCGACATCATGGTTACCGGAGAGGGAAAATCGTTTCTGGGGGAAGTTAATCTCAGGGGGGGCTTACAGGGAGCGAAAATCTCTCCTGAAGAGTATCAGAAAAAGGTGGAAGCAATTCACCAGAAGCAACTGAAAAATTATCTGGCTTAATTTTCAAATAAAACAATAAAAAAAGGGAGACGGCTTATGCCATCTCCCTTTTTTATTAAATAACGTATAACTAATTATACACAACCGGTCGGTTTAGGCAGACCAGCCATTTTACATGCTCCCTTACCTGGTCCTGATGGGAAGAGCTCGTAGATTCTCTTCAGCGGGAAGCCGGTAGTTTTGGAAAGGATACGTACCATTGGAGCGATACCATTTTTCTTGTAGTATTCCTGCAGGGCATCAATAACTTTCTGATGCTCTTCGGTCATCTCGCCGATACCTTCAATACCCTTAACATAGTCAACCCAACCTTCATCCCAGTCTTCCATGCCTTTGCTCAAAAAGCCATCTTCATCCACATCATAAGCTTTGCCATTATGCTCGATACTTGCCATTTTAATTTTCCTCCTTGGTTTCAGTCTACTTGTATATTGTTAATTGTTTCAGTCTTCACCGAACTTTAAAACACAAAATGAATAGTCCTTCATAATATAGCGTCTATTCTTTGTCAAGTAATCATTCACAATTTCTTTCTCTAATTACCTGCCTAGAAATTACCAAAAAATAAATTCCCAGATGTGCCGGATTACACCATCTTTTTCCCAGAAAACAAATACTCACTTAACTATCAAAATTGACAAAGATTATTTTAAATAATACTACCATAATTTCCTGTTCTCTTTTTTTTACTGGCAATAAGTAATATTTTTCGGATAAAAGAATAGGTTATTATTTTATATGGTATAAACAGCTGTGCTGTTCTTGGCGTTTCACTATACGATCATTATAATGTATACTGGCGGCATATTATCTTACGGATAAAGCCCCTTGATAGTTAATAAAGGAGAAAATACATGCTTGATTTGCTTCGAAAAAAAGCTCAATCACCACTCATTCAGGGTATCATCCTGATCATTGTACTTGTTTTTGTTTTCTGGGGTGTAGGAAGCAGTTACCGCGGGAGCACAAACTCTGTTGCAACAGTCAATGATGAACCCATACCCTATGAGGCCTTTCAAAAAGCTTATGAACAATTGGCAAGCAAATACCGCGATCAATTCGGTGGAAACATACCCAAGGGGTTGCTGGAAAGTCTTGACCTGGAAGGTCAGACCATTGAACAACTGATTCAACGGACCCTTTTGCGCCAGGGCGCAGGAGAAATGGGAATCATGGTAAGCAACCTTGAAGTCCAGCAGGCTGTTGAAAAAATGGAGGCATTTAAGACAAACGGCGTTTTTGATGTCCAACAGTATAAAAATATTATTTCAAGTTCAGGTATGACTCCTGCTTCTTTTGAGGCAACAATGCGAACAGACCTCCTTGCCGGCAAAGTACTTGCACATCTCTCACGTTTTGCCAAATTGACCCCTTTGGAGGTTAACGAGCAATTTGGTCTGGACAATGAGCAGATCAGCATTGAGTATGCCTCTTTTACTGCTGCAGACTATAAAGATAAAGTTGAGGTGGACGAAGAGAAGTTGAAGGTATTTTACGAGGAAAACAAAAATAATTACATGACAGACCCCCAGGTTAAACTCGACTTTATTCTCTTCCCGTTCAACTCTGATGACAAACCGGAAATCTCCGATGAAGAGGCGGAGTCTTTCTACCGCCAGAACATAAACCGTTACAGTATCCCGGAACAGAGGAAAGCACGCCACATCCTTTTAAAGACTACTGCAGAAGACTCCGAAGATGTGTTACGTAAGAAACTCGAAAAGGCTGAACTGGTTCTTGAGCTGGCCAGGTCTGGTGAGGATTTTGCAGAACTGGCAAAACAGTATTCAGAAGGGCCGACTGCCACCAGAGGAGGTGACCTTGGATCGTTTGCCCAGGGAAGGATGGTAAAACCTTTTGATGATGCGGCATTTGCTTTGAACGAAGGAGAGATAAGCGACATAGTGGAAACCCAGTTCGGCTTCCATATCATAAAAGTTGAGAAGATAGAGCCATCCCGTATCAAACCCCTGGAAGAGGTGAAAGGTGAGATCGCATCCCAAATCCAGGGCAAAAAGGCTGATGAACTGGCCTTTAATAACGCAACAGAGGCATATGAAAAAATTATCCTGGCCGGCAGCCTGGAAAAATTCAACCAGCAGAATACGGAAATAACTGTGGAACAGACGGATTATTTCCCAAGAAAATCACCGGAAAAAAGTGGCTTTACCAGGGGAATAGTCAATGAACCTGCCTTTCTCAATGCGGCATTCACCCTGAACAAGGGGGAACTCAGCTCTTTGATAGAAACCCCAAAAGGATATGCAATAATCTTTGCTACAGACAAAAAAGACCCTGAGGTTACCTTGTTTGAGGGTGTTAAAGAACAGGTCAGGCAGGACTATATCAGCAAAAAATCAGAAACCATGGCAAAAGAGACAGCTGAATCAATGTTCTCAGCCCTCAGGGAAAAGGAATCAGTTGAATTTGCTTCTGAGGCCCAAAAGCATAATAAAACAGTTGAAGATTCCGGTTATTTAACCCGAAATGATACTGCAGGCTCCCAGCTGCCAACGCAAATAGCAACCCTTGGTTTTGAACTGTCGGCAGAGTCGCCCTATCCGGAAGAAGTAGTTTCCAGCAATGGCAGGTTTTATGTTTTCAGGCTCAAGGAGAGAAGACCACCTGCTTCTGATCTCTTTACTGAAAAAGAAAACGACTTCAGAACAGGCCTGCTGGAAAGAAAAAAGGCTTCCATACTCGAATCATGGCTGGCGAATGTGAGGAGTAAGGCTGAAATTTCTATCAACGAACAATTTTTATAGACACAAAGACTTTCAATTTCACAAAATCTGCTGCGTCATCAGTCGCTTCGTGTAGTCATACTCCTACAAAACGACTTCTTCCTTGCATCTTCTGCAAACTTAAAAGTCTTTAACCAAAATATTGTAAACTGATTAATTAAGGATTATTCCCAAAACTCATTAAAGAGATTATTTCTGTTCTTGGCGCATAAAGGGTATTAGGTCGTAATTATTGTTCAACTCTAATAGCGAGTTTAGGTTGCCTGTTTATGCAAGGAAGAGTGAGGCTCGCTATACAGTTAGTATGCGAGACTCTTGATGACGAAGCAGAGACGGCAACATCAACTCGTTATTCCCAGTCAGGGCGCAGATACAACTCGGTAAGCTGCTTCCTGGACACAGAGGCTGGTGCCTCGGTGAGTGGACAGGTTGCCTTCTGGGTCTTTGGAAAGGCAATTACGTCGCGTATCGATTCCCGACCGGTTAAAATCATGAGAAGCCGGTCAAGACCAAATGCAATGCCTCCATGGGGCGGGGCACCAAGTTCCAGGGCCTGCAGAAGAAAGCCGAATTTGTCTTCAGCCTCTTCCCTGCTTATTCCCAAAGCTTTAAAAATAATATCCTGGATTTTTTTCTGGTGTATACGAATACTGCCTCCACCTATTTCAACTCCGTTTAAAACCAGGTCATAGGCCTTGCTGCGAACACGTTCTGGCTCCTTTTCCAGGAGATCCATATCCTCTTCCTTGGGGGCCGTAAATGGGTGATGCACTGCAGTATGCCTTTTTTCATCGTGATCATATTCCAATAAGGGAAAGTCAACGACCCAGACAAAATTAAAAGAGGTCTTATCAATCAGGCCAAGTCTCCGTGCAAGTTCCAGCCGCAGTTCTGACAATGCCTGATGGACAATGGCCCCCTTGTCAGCAACAAAGAAAAGAACATCATCTTCTTCTGCTCCAAGTGCACTGCTTATTGCCTCACGTTCCTTATCCGAAAAAAACTTGGTAATAGGTGACTGCCATTCTCCTGCAGCCTTTACTTTAACCCAGGCGAGCCCTTTGGCTCCGAACTGTCCGACATATTCAGTAAGGACATCAAGATCTTTCCGTGAAAAATCACTGCATCCCTTGGCATTAATACTTTTCACCAGCCCGCCCTTCTTGGTCACGGACTGAAAAACATTGAAGCCGCAATCCCTTGCAATATCAGTCAGATCAACAAGCTCGAGACCAAATCTTGTATCAGGCCTGTCCGTGCCAAAACGGGCAATTACCTCATCATAATCCATTCTGGAGAATGGTAGTGACAACTCAATGTTCATGACATCTTTGAACAGCCTCAGCATCATACCCTCAATAATGCTATAGATATCTTCCTCCTCAATAAAGGAAAGCTCCATATCGATCTGGGTGAACTCAGGCTGCCGGTCAGCCCTGAGATCTTCATCGCGAAAACAGCGAACTATCTGGTAATATCTGTCCATTCCGGACATCATTAAAAGCTGCTTGAAAAGTTGAGGAGACTGCGGCAGAGCGTAGAATTTCCCTGCATTCACCCTGCTTGGGACCAGGTAATCCCTTGCCCCTTCCGGGGTTGAACGGGTCAGTATCGGTGTTTCAATTTCCAGGAACTCATTCTCATCCAGATAGTTCCGCACAGACTGGGACACCTTATGCCGTACGATCAGATTCGAGGTCATAAAAGGGCGCCGCAAGTCAATATATCTGTATTTAAGCCTCAGGTTCTCCGAAACCTCAATATCCTCATCCAGTGGGAACGGAGGAGTAAGGCTTGAGTTTAATATTTTCAAGGTATCAACCAGTACCTCGATCGAACCTGTTTTAAGGTTGTGATTCTCCATGTCTGCAGGCCTTCTTTCCACCCGGCCCTGAACAGCTATAACCCATTCACTTCTTAATTGATGCGCCTTGGCATGAACCTCGGCATGAATTTCAGGATTAAAAACAACCTGGGTTATTCCCCAACGGTCCCGCAGATCAATGAATATAACGCCGCCATGGTCACGGCGCCTCAGCACCCAACCCATCAGGGTGACATTTTCCCCGACATTATCCACTGCAAGATCATTACAGGAATGACTCCGTTTGAGTCCCCCCATCGATTCCATTTTATTGCTCCTCATTTTTTGTAAACAGCGCAATCAGCCTGTAAAATTCTGTTTTTCAGCCGAGTACTGAATTTTTTCTATATTATTGCCTGATTTTTGTTTTGACGTCTGCGGCCCATTTTCCAAGATCAGCTGCAAGATCAACACGTTCCTGCTCGCCGGACAGCATGTCTTTCAGGACTGCTTCATTATTTTCCAGCTCATTCTCA
Source organism: Thermodesulfobacteriota bacterium (assembly GCA_042576125.1). Lineage (GTDB taxonomy): Bacteria > Desulfobacterota > Desulfobulbia > Desulfobulbales > BM004 > BM004. The sequence goes on along the minus strand of JBHPCH010000001.1, from coordinate 55,188 downwards.
CCCAGAATAAGTACAAACCCTGCTTTCTGCTTATTCGCCTGCTTCATCTGGTTTTTCATGCTCCTCCCCTCATGATCCATCATTACCCGAACTCCAAGGGACCGCAGCTTCTGCATCAACTGAAATCCCTTTTCATAGGCGGCCTCTCCCAGGGCAACCAGAAAAAGGTCAGGACCAGTGTGGCCTTCAAGCTTATCTTTTTGATTCAACAGCATAACCAGTCTTTCAATACCCATGGCAAAACCGATACCAGGCACATCCGGACCACCAAGCTGTTTCACCAGACCGTTGTATCTTCCTCCGGCGCCAATTGCACCCTGGGCGCCAAGTTCAGTGGTAATCAACTCAAAAGCAGTCCTTGTATAATAATCGAGACCCCGCACCATTCTTGGGTTGACAGAATACGGCACACCAAGAAGATCCATGCCTCCTTTGACTTCATCAAAATGTGCACTGCACACCCCACAAAGATGCTGAAGAATTGATGGCGCCGAGGTGTACTGTTCCTGGCAGTGAACACTTTTGCAGTCAAGCACACGCAGCGGATTGGTGACGCTGCGACGCTGGCAGTCTTCACAAAGATGCTCCAAGCGCTCATTAATGAAATCCTGCAATGTTTCCTTGAAAGACGGGCGGCAGTCAGGACATCCAAGTGAATTTATCTCAAGGCTTGCCTCCAGGCCTATATCGTGCAAGAGTTGCCATGCCATGGCTATAAGTTCTGTGTCTACCATGGCACGGTCAGAGCCGAGTACTTCCACGCTCATCTGATGGAACTGCCTGAGGCGCCCCTTCTGTGGTCTTTCATGCCTGAACATTGGGCCAATGGTGTAAAGACGCTGCACAGACCCCCTGACATAAAGACCGTTTTCAATATATGAGCGAATCACCGAAGCAGTTCCCTCTGGCCGCATGGTTATGGAAGCACCATTACGGTCTTTAAAGGTGTACATCTCTTTTTCTACTATATCGGTGCTCTCGCCAATAGTGCGAACAAAAAGTTCTGTCTTCTCAAGGATCGGGACTTTAATCTCTTCAAAACCGTATCTGTGATAAATGTCCCGGGCTTTCTGTTCTATGAATTGCCAGAGGCCAACCTCATCAGGTAAAATATCCTTAAAACCTTTTAAAGCTTTTAAGCTCAAAATAATCTCCTAATAACAGCAAAAATGTATTACAATATAAAAATAAACGGACAACTTTACCCGCACCTACATCAAAAAGTCAAGCAATGTCACCCATTGAAAAACGCTTTGACTTGACAAACGACCGGAAGATGGGCATATTCCTCCGTTATTAATTTATATTATTAATTTATATTTATAAAACTTTAGCCATTTTCTTATTATTAATACTTTACAACATCAGCATTGTTGCAATACAAGCAGCGGAGAACCTTGCACGAATTCCATAGTATTTCCGCACTTTTAATTACCTCATGAAATTACCCCCACTTAAAATTGGACCATTCGTTGCCCCCATCCCCCTTATCCAGGGAGGAATGTCAATCAGGGTCTCTACCTCTGACCTTGCAATACCTGTCGCAGAATGCGGCGGAATAGGCACAATCGGAGGTTCTTCCATTCCAATAGATGAACTGATGGCAGACATCCAAAAGGCAAAGGCTGCCACAAAAGGCATTATTGCGGTGAACATCATGTTTGCCATGAAAAATTTCTACCAATCGGTTAAAGCCTCCATTGAAGCAGGGGTGGACATGATTATCACCGGCGCCGGGTTTTCAAGGGATATCTTCAAGATTGGTAAAGAGACCAACACGCCTATTGTTTCTATCGTCTCCTCGCCAGCCTTTGCAAGGCTAGCAGAAAAACTCGGAGCATCTGCAATTATTGTTGAAGCCAAAGAGGCCGGCGGCCATCTGGGTACCGACATTGCGTTGCGGGACCTGTTTCCCAAGATCCGCAAGGTGGTAAAAAAAGTTCCGCTCATTGCAGCCGGTGGTATAACCAACGGCTATGAAATGGCTGAAATGATGGATAATTACGGTGCTGACGGCATACAGATTGCCACTCGTTTTGTCCTGACCCATGAATGCTCCGTTGCCGACTCATTCAAGCAGGCCTATCTCAATGCCAAAAAAGAAGATGTGACTCTTATCCATTCCCCTGTTGGACTACCTGGAAGGGCTATCAGGACCCCATTTGTTAAAAAAATGGAAGCCGGAAAAGAATTAAAGGCCAAGGAATGCAAGTACAAATGCCTGAAAAAATGTGATCATTTTTATTGCATCTCTGAAAGACTGAGAGAGGCAAGGGATGGAAATATCGAAGATGGCCTTGTTTTTTCAGGGGAGAATGTCTACAAAATGAAAGAAATTCTCTCAGTAAAAGAGGTATTTGACATGTTTACTTCGCAGGCTGAATCTGTTTATAAAGAACTCGCAGCCTCCTAACCCTGATGTTATCCTGCATAAAAATATAAGCCATGCCTACTTCCCCGGAAGCCGGAAGCAAGCCCGTTGAGACTATCCCAACACCCCGTATCATTCCCAGGTCAAACCATACCATTTCGAGAAAAAAAATTGACCGGGAAGCACTGAAGGTTCTATACCGCCTGCGGGATGCCGGCTATGTTGCCTACCTGGTTGGTGGAGGGGTCCGAGACCTTTACCTTGGCAAAACCCCGAAAGATTTTGACATCAGTACCAATGCCAAACCCGGACAACTCCGTAAAATTTTTAAAAACAGCCGTCTGATCGGCAGACGCTTCAGATTGGTTCAGATCTTTTTCCATGGCGGCAAGATCATCGAAGTTTCAACCTTCCGCTGTAAGAGTGAATATGATTTAAATGGCGAGAAAAGCGATGCCAAAGAAAAAGTCCTGGCAGCCAATAACACCTTTGGGACCCCTCCGGATGATGCATTACGCCGCGACCTGACTATCAACGGGCTTTTCTATGAAATAGAGAACTCTTCCATCATAGACTACACTGATGGAGTTAATGATCTGCAGCAGGGCATAATCCGTTTTATCGGTGAACCGGATATTAGAATACAGAGGGACCCGGGCCGAATGATGCGGGTTATCCGCCATGCAGCACGTAACAATTTTACCATTGATTCAGAAACCTGGCAGGCTATCATTGACCACAGAGATAAACTGAATCTCTGTCCTGTTTCCCGAATTCGGGATGAACTGATGAAAGATCTCCGCAGCACTGCCTGCAGGGACTGGGTTGCACTGGCAATCGACAGTGGTATTTTCTATGTGCTTTTCCCTTTTTATAAGGAAATTCTTACTCCTGATGACAGAAATCAGAACCTGGAGCTGCTTCTTGCTATCCAGGCTGTAGTTGCCAGGCTGCACACCAGGGGCATGAAGCTGCCGGACCAGCTCATCTTCTCCCTGCTCCTAGCTCCCTGGGCTATAGCCGAGCTGGATATCCTTAACAAAAACAGCAAAGGACCCGAATTTCATCGCCTCTTAATTAAAGTACGGGCACACCTTGATGAAATCCTCGGGCCCATGAGCATCAAACGTGCCCACAAAGAAAGCATTTCGCTGCAGTTGGTCACCCTGCCACAGTTCATGCGCTATGCAAAAGAGAACAGTTGGCCCAAATGGGTGAAAAGAAAAAGTTATTACCGGGAATGCGATCTTTTTTTCCGTATTTATTCAGAAGCCACAGTCAACAAAAAAATCCCTGAACATGTCCTGGCAGAATCAATTGAGTATTTCAAAGGCAAGGCTAAACGTAAGCCCTCAGAAAAAAGAAAAAACAAAAAAAGAGGGAAATCCGGACCGGCTTTTGCCGGTAAAAAACGTACGTCCATTTTCGGGTTGAAAAAATAATCCCCAGCACTAGAACTTAAAAGGTGAAATTGATGGAATTGATGAAAAAATTCCTTTTGGAAAGAAAAAAAGCAGGAACTCTGCGAGAGTTATCACCTTTAATCCGACTTGGCCACGGCTGGGTCAGGCTTTTGGACTCTGAGGATGAAATGCTGGACTTTTCATCTAATGATTACCTTGCTTTGTCGGAGCACCCTGAAGTCATTTCTGCAAGCAAAAAATATCTGGAAATGTTCGGGGCTGGAGCCGGGGCGGCTCGATTGATGAGTGGCGACCTGGAAATAAATCACCTCCTGGAACAGGAGATTGCACAACTCAAGTCCAAAGAAGCTGCCCTGACTTTCGGCAGCGGCTACCTGGCCAATACAGGCATTATTCCTGCCCTGGTGGGAAGGGGCGATCTCATTATTACAGACCGGTTGAGTCATGCAAGCATCTATGACGGTTGCATGCTTTCAGGTGCAAGAACCATACGGTTCAGACATAATGACCTGGAGCACCTTGAACAGATCCTGCATGAAAAACGCAGCCAGTTCAACACGGTAATGGTCGTCGTCGAATCGATTTACAGTATGGACGGAGACCGTTGCCCCCTGGCCGAGCTGGTGAACCTGAAAAAACGTTATGGCTTTTTATTAATGGTTGACGAGGCCCACGCCACTGGGTTGTATGGCCAGAACGGTTCCGGCATTATTGAGGAGGATAATGTCAACGACGGGGTGGACTTAGCCCTGGGAACCTTTGGCAAGGCCCTGGGCAGCTATGGTGCCTATGCCGCTGCTGCCCGGGATGTTATCGATTTTTTAATTAACAGGGCCCGCACCTTCATATATTCAACAGCTTTGCCCCCGGCTGTTGTTGGTGCTACTCTTGCAGCCCTGTACCTCGTCAAATCAGAACCGCAACTGCGCCTTGAACTGCACCAGAAGGTTGCTTTCTTTAAAAAACAACTTCGCAAAAACGGCTTAAGGGATGACCCGGGACCATCCCAGATTATCCCTGTAATGATTGGCGACAGTGCTAAAGCCCTTGTCGTAGCAGAAACACTCCAGAAAAACCAAATCTATGTCAAGGCTGTACGTCCGCCGACTGTGCCGGAAGGCTCAGCCCGCCTGAGATTTTCCATTACAAGATTCCACCAAGAGGCTGATCTGAAAAAATGCGCCAGGGTACTGGCCGACGCTTTACGTAAAGCATCTGTTTAAACCATTTTGCTTTCTGGCCCTTGCCTGTCTTACTCATAATCCGATAGACTAAAATACATGAACCATTCATTTTTAAATATTGAGCCGGATATTGACAAAAAAACGGTTACTGTTTTTTTGCCGGGCTGGGGTTTTGACGGCAGGATTCTTAGATTGCTTAAACCATCACCGGCCTGGATCTGTCCGGAAAGCTCCATTGATCCTCAAACGTTTGCAGTAGACCTGTTGCATCTTCTTGATGCAAATAACTTAAAACCAGTACGCATTATAGGGTGGTCCATGGGAGCCATGCTGGGACTTGATTTTGCTGCCAGCCATCCGGAAAAGGTTGAATCCCTGGTACTCGTTTCACTCCGCTCCCACTGGCCCGGGCATGAAATTAAGGAATTGCAGCTTCAATTAGCTGAAAATCGTGTTGCTTTTCTAAAAAACTTCTATCGAAAATGCTTCCTGGGTGACAAAGAGTCCTACAGAAACTTCTGCGGTAGCCTGGAACCTCTTTATCTCGATGCAATGAACACTGAACGTTTGCAACAGGGTTTACATTTTCTAAGTAAATATATCCTTCCCAATCCTGTGCCCGAAATTCCTGTACGCCTGATCCACGGGAAACAGGACATCATTACACCTTTAAAAGAAATGGCGGCTCTCAAGGGCTCAACTTTAGAAATTATTGAAAATAGCGGTCATGCAGTATTTCTTTCTGAAAAATGCTCCCTGCAGGATGAATTGAAAAAACATGCAATCCAGGTAAAATTTTCCAAGGCTGCTGAATCGTATGACAACTATGCCAAAATCCAGGCTGATGTGGCACAGAAACTGGCGGCAAAACTGCCTCAATCGCAGGACGCTGCAAATGTAAAAACAATTCTTGAGATAGGCTGCGGTACCGGGAATTTCACCTCCCTGCTGGCGGCCAAATTTCCTGCAGCAAAAATTGTGGCACTTGATTTTTCTCCTGAAATGATTGCAAAAGCCAGTCAAAAACTGCATAAAAACACTATTGAATTTATTTGCGCAGAGGGAGAGGAATTTCTGGAAAAAGCCTCTGACGAATCCTTTGACCTGATAGCCAGCAACGGCTCCCTGCAGTGGTTTTCAGACCATGACCACTCACTCAAGAATATTGCCAGGATTCTCAAACCTGGAGGCGTTTTTCTGTGTTCAATTTTTGGCCCTGAATCTTTAAAGAAATTGGGGCTGGGCATGAAAACTCTTTTCGGATTTCCCGGAAACGTTGCAGCCAATGCATTCCCGGATGTTACCTCTCTGCAGAACTCCCTCAGAGCATATTTTACCATGGGAACAGCTGAACAGGAATTAATTGCAAAGCAATATGAATCAGTTCATGATCTGTTAGTCCATATTAAGAAAACCGGAACAGGCGGCTGGCATCACCGTGGCTCTCCAGCACTTACCAAGGCCAGGCTCAAGCAGCTTGACAATTGGTTTGTCAAAACCTATGGCAGCTGCACAGTGAACTACCAGATTCATTTTCTGCAAGCGGTAAAATAACACCCCTCCAACCTCACCCAAATCACAATGTAAACATTGTTTCCGAAGGACTTGTTTTCTGGTTCTGTAAAAACACTCCTTAAAAAAAAATCCCGGATAAAACCAGGGAACAGAATTTTTTTACCCCCAGGGTTTATCTCTTCTTTTCAGGCAGTAAATTGCATAAAGCATATCCATTTCTGTACAGATCTTAACGTATATTCTCTCCCCTCAACAAAGAGGCATAATTTTTGCTAATTACTTATATGAGTAATAAATCAACAGGAGGGGATAACATGAAATCATTAAAAATCTTGCTTATTGCATCGCTGGCATTTTTCGTTGTTTCAACGGCTGCAATAGCCAGTGATTTTGGCTGGACCAGGGATTTCAACATCCAGGCTCAAGCCGACCCTTCAGAATTCAGAGCAAAGCTTGCAGCACGATTTAATCTTCGCGATATCCAGGTCATTGCTTTGCTCAGTGTTTTTGACAGTCCAGCGGATGCTTACATAATGCTGAGGCTTGGTGAGATGCAGGGAATGCTCAAAAGTTTATCCCGGGAACAGGGCATCGCAGCTGTTAAGAAATACAGGCATAATAAGGATAAAGGTTGGATCACACTGGCCAAAAGTTTGGGAGTCAAGCCTGGGTCAATGGCGTTCCATGCCCTTAAAAACGGTCATGATTTATATGGTGACGGTAATCAGGACCAGGTTCTTTACAGTTCATATAATAACAATAATGTCAACTATGTTGACAATCACAGCAACAAAAACAAAAACTGGCAGGCCGACCTCAAGAATTAATATCTAAATAATTAAAATTACTGGATGCTTCATGACTCTCGTTGGATGCTTTTTCCAGATAACCTCTCAGGGCATTGACAATGTTGCCGTCAAATTTTCCGTCGGCAACACCTTCCTGGAGAATGGACAGGGCCTTTTCTTCAGGCATGGCAGGACGGTAATGTCGGTCGGCGGTCAGCGCCTCAAAAACATCTGCAACAGTAATGATTTTTGACATAAAGGGAATTTCTTTGGATGTCAGACCGCAGTCATAGCCCGAGCCATCAAGACATTCGTGGTGGCATGCAGCTATAACCGGTACATTTCTGTACTTGCGGGCAAAACTCATTTTTTCGAGAATACTGCGAGTAATGGTCACATGCTTCTTTATGTGATTATACTCCTCCTTGTTCAGTTTGCCGGGTTTTTTCAAGACTTGGTCATCAATCCCCAGTTTGCCGTAATCATGGAGAAGCCCCGCTGTTCTGACCACATCGATCTCAGAGTCTTTGAACCCGAGTTCTGTGGCAATCCCCATCGCGTAACGGGTGACATTAATTGAGTGGCCGGCCGTTAACGTATCTTTTGCATCAATGGAGGCCGCCATCACCTCAAGAATACTCCGAAACTGTTTTTCCTGTTCAGCAAACATCATGGCATTGCCAATTGCGATAGCCACTATTGATGATAATCCTTTAAGGATATCAATGTCGGAATCGTTAAATGTGCCTTTCAGTTTATTTATTACCTCTATGACACCGATGGTATCCCCTTTATGATCAATAATGGGCAGGCCAAGTATTGTCTTTGTCCTGTAACCGGTCTTTGCGTCGATGCTGGAATCGAAACGCTCGTCCTTGGCTGCATCTTTAATATTAAGCACATGCCCGGAAACAGCAATCAGGCCGGCAATGCCGAGTTTGATGTTGAGTTTTATTTGGGACTTTTCAACGCCGTGAGCGTAGAGGGACCAGAGCTGGCCGGCATCCTGGTCCACAATAAAAACCGACCCCCGTTCGCTGCTGGTTTTATCCATCAACTCCAGAACCAGTTCTTTTGCTTCTTCCGGCCGCATGTCGGTGAGAGGGGTTTCTTCATGGCTTAACTTATTCGCACAGTCCTTGATCAGGGCCATATCCACATCACTGTAATGACCGGTATCCTTATTAAGCAGTTCAATTGCACCGACTACATGGCCTTTATCGTCCTGTACCGGGGCAACGAGAATACTTTCAGTTTTATAGTCCAGCACCTGATCGATGTCAGGATTAAAATAGGGGTGTTCGTGGGCATTGGCAATATTAACAACCTTTTTTGAGAGCACTGACCAGCCAACAATGCCCATTCGCAATTTTATTCTGATTGAATTATTGGCTACCCCTTCTGCAAATTTTGCCTTTAATTCCAAGGTTTCCCAGTCCACCAAAAAAAGTGAAGTCCTGTCAGCTCCGATTAATTTCGATATTTCACTTATGATAAGGGGCAAAAGTTTGTCAATGTCTCTTTCCGCACCAATCCTTTTCTGAATTTTCTGCAGAATTTTGAATTTACGTTTCTCTTGTTCCAAAGACTGAAAACTTTCATCAGGTGTTCGTGGACGGCTCATCTTCCCCCCGTTTAGTGTAAGGAACCTGGATAGGCATAAGAGTAATTAACTTGACAGAAAAAAATACCAGAAGCAATATTAATTTTTACCGCTCAGTACAACGGCAACATCAGGATCAAACTATCAATTCCTTAAAATATACGATGGAGGGGAATTTGACAGAATAGTGGATCTCGGCCCGGCTGCTTGGCCTGGCGACAAAAATGAGTACCCCCATGCCATACGCTTGTGCTGCTTGAAGCACATTATCATTGTCATCGGCCAGGAGAGTTCTTTGTTTATCATAACCGAGTATTGACTCAAGACGCTCCCAGAATTCAGGATCCTCCTTGGGGAGACCGACCTCTTCGGAACAGATGATCCTGTCAAAATAACCGCCGAGGTCTGTTTTCCGCATTTTGATATCCAGGGTCTTGCTGTGAGCATTGGTCACCAGGTGTATCTTTTTGCCTAACAACTTGCAATATTTCAAAAAATCAACGACATAAGGATGGACCTGAATGAGGTGGTTGATCTTCAGTTTCAGGGCAGGAATATCGAGACCGAGTTTTTCAGACCAGTAATCAAGGTCTGTCCAGGCCAGGGTCCCTTCTATGCTTTTATAGCGGGCAAGAAGTTCCTTTCGGGCTTCGGGAGGGGTCAAATCGTTTTGCTCTGCAAAAATTTCTGGAACATAATGTTCCCAGAAATAATCATCAAAATGTTTGTCCAGCAAAGTACCGTCCATATCCAGCAGCACGGTATCGACAGCATCCCAATGTGGTTCCCAGCGGATGGGGGCGTTATTCAAATTATCGTTTTTCATAAATTATTTTTAAATCTTGAATTTTACACTATTATGTAATGTAGATTTCTTTATTTAGTTAATTCATAACTCATAATTTATAATTGTTCATGCCTAGATTATTCATAGCCGTAGACCTGCCTGACACAATAAAGAAAAATCTGGAATCAATGTTTTTTGGCATTCCGGGTGCCCGGTGGATCGCTCTTGATCAGCTGCACCTCACTGTGCGATTTATCGGGGACGTCGATGGAGCACTGTTTCTTGACATAAAAAACGCGCTTGCAGAAGTAAATATTTCACCTTTTAACATACAACTGAAGGGGGTAGGGCATTTTCCGCCGAGAGGTGCACCACGGGTTATCTGGACAGGTCTTGAAAAAAGTGAACCATTGCAGCTTTTAAGAAAAAAAATCGACGCTGCACTCTTAAAAGTAGGTGTGAAGCCTGAAAAGAGAAAATTCTCACCGCATATAACACTGGCACGGCTGAAAAATACTCCGCCTCAAAAAGTTGCCAACTTTCTTTCCGGTAATGGATTATTCAGTCAGGAACCGTTCCAAATTGATGACTTTAAGCTTTACTCAAGCACACTCACCCCGAAAGGGGCGATACATAAGGTGGAAAGGGTTTATTCTTTAACGTAGTATTACGTTTTATAATCTTCTAAATTCCCGAAGTAAAAAATCGAAGTAATTATCTCTATATCTAGATTTATTATTCATTTCTTTGCTTGCCTTCATGCCCTGTTTTAAGGGTGCAAAGAAACGAACCAAAGAAAAGGCAGCCGTTCACTTGGTCCCGCACAGCGGGACTACCCTGTGCTGCTCACAAAAAGCAGACGCCTCGGAAAGTCGCGTTGCTCCGCCGAGTCGTTTATCTACTTTTTACTCCGCTGCTCGGCTACGTAAAATGACAAAACCCTTAAAACAATTTAAGTTTCTTTTAAATCCTATTCTGTCTTGCTTAACATAGTAGAGTTTATGGATATTTTTTCTGAAAGATGACCGCTTAAGACTGATTGCTTTTTTTAAGAAGTACAACAGCATAGGCTGATATGCCTTCCTCTCTTCCCTCAAACCCCATGCCTTCAGTGGTCGTGGCCTTTATGTTAATATTGTCCTGATCGGTTCCTATTTCAGCTGCAATGTTCTTTGTCATGTCCTCTAAGTAGGGAGCCAGTTTGGGTTTCTGAGCCACCACAGTTATATCTGCATTATGCAACATATAGCCAAACTCTTCTACCAAACCGTAGACAGCTTTCAGAATTTTCAAACTACTGATATCTTTATATTTTTTGTCAGTATCTGGGAAATGCTGCCCTATATCCCCCATGGCAACAGCTCCGAGCATGGCATCACACAGGGCATGGAGCAGCACGTCTGCATCTGAATGACCCAGCAATCCCCTGGCATGCGAAACTGTGGTGCCCCCTAATATGAGAGGTCTCCCATCGATCAGAGTATGCGCATCATATCCATAGCCAATACGATAGTCCCGACTTCCATCCAGAACATTTTTGTCGCCCCTGCTTTCCATAAGTATGGCTTGGGCAAGAAAGAGATCTTCAGGCCTGGTTATTTTTATGTTTTTCTCCGACCCCTCAACCACCTTTACAGGGATATTGATGCGTTCAAGTAATGATGCCTCGTCTGTGGCAATAAAACTTTTATTCTCTGTTGCACCGGCAAAAGCTTTCTTTAAAAGTGAAACTCTTGCAGCCTGTGGTGTCTGTGCCTGCCAGACCCCTGTTCTGTCAATGGTATGTTCAATAACTCCATCTGGCAAAACTGCCTTCAGGGTATCCTTGACAGGTATTGCTGCCATTGCTGCCCCTTCTTTTTCTGCTACATCAATGCAGTTTTCAATAACAGAAACAGGGACAAAGGGCCTGACCCCATCATGGACCAGTACAAGTTCTATTTCCCGGGGCAAGACTTCAAGGCCTGAGAGGACGGAATCTTGGCGATATTCGCCCCCGGCAACAACTTTGAACACCTTGGCAAGTTCGTATTTCTGCACCAGCTCAGCAACCTGAGAACAACTGTCCTGTGGAACAACCACAACGATACACCCTACTGCATCTGCCTGCTGAAATACCTGGAGTGTACGGATGAGGATGGGGATCCCGTCCAGTTCGAAAAACTGCTTTGGGGAAGGCAACCCCATACGGATGCCGCTTCCTGCGGCTGGTATGATTGCGGCTACTTTGGAGGGATTCATTTATACGCAAGGCTAAAAATTAAAGGTTAATAACCTTAAAATATTATATAAACTTTAGGTTTTTACTTTTTGCGCCATTTCACGCAACCGAGCAGCGCAGAAATAACCGGAACAGCGCGAGGACTGTTTGAGTACCCCTGCGGGGCATAAACTTCGCGAGTTTCACAGCGCCCGGTTATTTTGAGCAGCGCAGGGAATCCGCCTTAGGCGGATAAGTGATCGGCTGTCTTTTCTTTCGCCGCTTCGCTGCTGGTTCGTTTTCTTTGGACAAGCAAAGAAAATGAACAATAAAAAATTGGAGTGGGCTGTAAGCCGAATTCTGTATCCCGCATGGGGACCATGATCATTTATCTTGGATGCCGGTCACCCGGCACCTCCAGCGATCTACCCGGAAACATCAGACGGGCAGCCCTCAAACGTTTCCCTATTTGATCTTGCTTCGGGTGGGGTTTACCCTGCCTTTCATGTCGCCATGAAAGCGGTGAGCTCTTACCTCACCATTTCACCCTTACCCGCCAAAAACGGGCGGTATGTTTTCTGTGGCACTTTCCTCCGATCACTCGGAGTTCGCGTTACGAACCACCCTGCCCTGTGAAGTTCGGACTTTCCTCTGGTCCCAAAAGGCCAGCGATCATGCGCCCACTCCAAAATTTATAGTTAGGTCCAGTCAGCCATGTGTAAAGTGATTTCAGTTACCATGAGGCTGTACTGTAATGAATGAGACAAAACCAAAGGCTTTTGCCTGGCTTCCCCCAAAAGGTAAAGAGATCTATTTGCTAAACCCGGAACTTACTCCTCCGAGCTCTCCGGATCATGAAAAAGAATGCGCTGACAGGTTGGACAGTCAAGCATCATGTCTCCCTTCAAAATATTATTAAAATGCTGGGGAGGAATGCTCATGAAACATCCCTGGCAAACACCATTGACAACGCCTACAACAGCTTTATTGTTGCGTCGTACACGAAGCATATCGTATTTTCTCAGGACGGAAGCCTTAATCTCTTTTGCCATTTTATTACGCGTCGTGGCAATTTTCTTTATTTTCCTTTGAATGGATGCTGCATGCTTCTTGATTTTTGCGTTTTCCTCGTCAAGAATCTTATTTTCATCTGATATCAGATTCTCCTGCTCAGCCATAATTTTACTATTGGCTTCACTGGTTTCCATAAGGCTGACAATTTCCTCTTCCTTGTCCTTAATATTTTTTTTGGCGTCTTCAATCTCTTTCAACAGACTTTGGTACTCACGGTTTGTCTGTACCTGCATCATTTTGGACTGACGCTCTTTAATCCGGGCCATCTCATCAGCAAGTTCTGCTTCAATTTCCCGGCGCTGCGCTTCGGCGGCTTCAATTTTTTCCTTCAATTCAGTGATGGATTCCCGACGTTCATTAAAAGCCTTTTCTCTTTTTGCAAGTTCCTTCTCCTCAGAGCTTATCTCAGCGTCCAGCAGAGCGATTTCCAGATCAATTACCTGCAGTTCTGTCAACTGCTTAATCTCTTCATTCAATGGTTGTCTCCTTGATAGCTAACGTTATTTTCGTCTTTTTATTTTTATATGATAATTTTTTTAAAAATTCTAAGCTCGGTTGATGTATTTATGGATGAGCGTACGTCCAATCAATTACCCCTGCACTCCGGGTTGATAAAATGTAAAAGGGTTTTGCTGTTTTGCAGAGGATTTTATCGGGATGCCGATCCCTTTTTCAGCCAAAACGGTCTCAAGGGTACTGACTAAAGATTCAACAACCGGATTCTCTGTTGCAAAATGGCCTGCATCAATAATACAAAAACCTGAGGCCTCAACCCATCTTGCTGTGCTGTGCTTCACTTCACCTGTTATATACACTTCCGCTCCAACGGCAAAGGCTGCTTCCGCCAATTCAGACCCGCTGCCACCACACACTGCGACTGTGCTTACTGTCTCGGGTATCTGTCCTGCAACACGCAAGGCCGGCAAATTAAAAAACAGGCATAACTTTTCAATAAATGCTTGCCGACTCAAAGTTTTGACAAGACGACCAACACGCCCAAATCCAATTTCTGTGACTGATGTATCATGACTCTGAACAGTTGGGGCAAGGGGCCTTGTTTCCACCATACCAAGACTGGAGGCAAGTACATCATTGACTCCTCCGATAGCCTGGTCCAAATTCGTATGGCAGCCTATTATTGAAATCTCATTCTTCAGAGCCTGGCTTAAAAACCTGCCCAACGGCTGATTCGTATATATTGCTTTGAGGGGGGTAAAAATGAGGGGGTGGTGGGTAATGATGCAGTCTGCTCCGCATTTCTCTGCCTCGGCAAGTAAATCTTCAGTAGGATCAAGCGCTACCAGGATGCCTTTTATCTCCTGTTTCGGGTCTCCAACCATGAGGCCGACATTATCCCATTGTTCTGCCAGGCCGAAAGCCGCGATCTTGTCCAGTGTTTGAAGTAAGTCTTTTATTGTCAGATTTCTTCCCATCTCAAGTCAAAAAGAATGCATTCATTTATCACAAAGAAAAAAGGCACACCTCTTTTTCAGGTGCACCTTTTCTTTCAATCCAGAAAACTATTCGTGGCTTCCCCTTGAGAATTAACCCCCAGGGCCACTTTTTCAGTCGATAAAACCTGGAAACCACAATTTTATTACTACTTACCTGCCATTTCATTTTATGTTGCTGCAAAAAGGCTCAAGATCTGTATATTGCTACCGGACAGGGAATACATACAGACATAAGCTCAAGTATTAATTACATTGTAGCAAATCCCTCAGTCACAACAGATTCTAATACTATCAATATGTTATATGTAAAGAATCTGTAAGATGAGAACTTTAACGAAGCCGGCTATCTGTAAATACAGATGGATGGTCTGCCTTGTTAGCTGGTGGGCCTACCTGGACTCGAACCAGGGACCGACCGGTTATGAGCCGGTGGCTCTAGCCAACTGAGCTATAGGCCCATCCCAAAAAACCGAATTTGTTTTTTTACTCCAGGCTATTATATTTGTCAACTTCTAAATCACTGTAATTTGAATGGGATTAACTAATGCTCCAGGATTGATGCAGATAAAATGGTTTCTCTTGACCCTACTCATTCTTTAATATAAATTTTGCATGACTCATGGCAAAGCCTGTCTTGTCCTATGGGCAAATGCTTTTCCTGCTAATCAAATAACCATTTCACTTTTTATAACAGGTCACAACTTTGATCTACAAGAACCTCCTTTACCTCATCACAGTCATCATTATATTCTCAACTGTAAGTGTTCCGGATACACCGCAAATCCCCTTCACTGCAGCCTTGATTGTTTTCCTGGTTAAAGGGGGAGCATATCTTTATCTCGTCCACTATGCCCACTCCAGGAGACGGGTCTCCAATGACAAGCGATATTTTGACATAGAGCAGAAGTTTTCACTTCTCGCAATTATAATTTTTGCAATTGATGTCTATCTGCTAGACTTAAAGTATTACCTTTCTTTTCTCTCCTTTAACGGTAATTTGCCTGTATTGCTCAGCTTGGCAGGCATAGCCCTGTTTTTCTTTTATCTTTCCCTTTTGTGGGTAGCTGCCAGAAAAAATTACCTGAAAATTTTCAATTGCCACTACTCTGCCAAAGAATTTGTCATTAACAATATTAAGTTTAATATTCCAATAATTCTACCTTGGCTCATAGTCAATTTCATTGCTGACATTCTCAATATTCTACCTTTTCCGCTGGTAAAAAGTCTGGTTTCATCAGAATGGGGGGAATCAATACTGTTACTGTTTTTCTTCCTTCTGCTGGCTGTTTTTTTCCCTGTGCTCATAAAACATCTTTGGAACTGCCAAACAATGCCGGAAGGTCCTGCCCGCGAACATATGGAAGAATTCTGCCGTAAACAGCAATTCAGCTACACTGACATAATGCTTTGGCCTTTTTACGAAGGGAAAATGCTAACAGCAGGAGTTATGGGTCTGTCAAAAAGATACAGGTACCTTCTCATCACACCGGCTCTTCTGGAAGCTCTAACCCCTTATGAAATTGAAGCTGTTCTGGCTCATGAAATCGGTCATGTCAAAAAACACCATCTTCAGCTTTACCTCCTGCTTTTAATGGGTTTCGGACTTGTAGCCAGCATGATCGCCAGCCCTTTACTCTACCTTCTATTAAACTCAAATTTTTTTTACCACATAATCAACGCAACCAAGATTGCCCCTGAAACTGCATTAAATTTCTGGGGTACAGCTCCGATGTTTATCATCATGATTGTCTACTTCCGTTATGTTTTTGGTTTTTTTATGAGAAATTTTGAACGGCAGGCAGACACGCAGGTATTCAAAGCTCTTGGTGACAGTACACCCCTGATCAGTTCCCTGGAAAAAATCGGCTGGTTGAGCGGTAATATTCGCGACAAACCGAGTTGGCATCACTTCGGTATCGGACAGCGGGTGGACTTTTTGGAAAAATGCAGTAAAGACAAGCCATTAATTGCCCGTCACGACCGCAAAGTTTACGGAAGTCTCATTCTTTTTATTGTCCTGCTTGCATTCAGCGGTGGAATATTCTGGAACATGCCCATGGAGCTTGATGATCAGGCCAATAGTAAATTCGTTGAAGCTGTATTACAGCAAAAAGCGCACCGGGAACCGGAAAAAGCAATCTGGCATCGTCTGCTGGGCGACCTCAAACAGGAGTTGAGTCAGGGTGCACAATCTCTGGCAGCTTATGAAAAAGCTCTTGCCCTGGAGCCGGACAATCCTCAGATATTGAATAATCTGGCGTGGCTTCTTATAACGTCCGGCAATCCGGTTGTTTCTGACCCTGAGCGGGCATTATCTCTGGCCTTACAAGCGTCATCGCTAAGTCCGAGAACAGGATATATCCTGGACACCCTGGCATCAGCCTACTGGGCCAACAATATGCTGGAAAAGGCTATTGAGTATGAAGAAATGGCTATTCGTTATGACCCTGCGAACCATGTTTTTTACAGGCGTCAAATGGATTTTTTCCTTCATAAAAGATGGCCTGCAAACCTGAAAGCCTGGAGTCGTCAACAATAAATTTTTTCCACACAGGGCCGGGTACATGATAAAAATACTGCTAACTAACGATGATGGAATTCACGCCCCAGGACTGCAAATCCTTTTCAGCAAAGTTCAAAAATTAGGCAGTACAGTCATTATCGCCCCGGTCCATGACAACAGTGCGGCCTCCCACTCATTAACCATGAACAGACCCCTGCGGGTCAGGGAACTCGAAAAGGATATCTACTCCATTGACGGCACACCAACGGATTGCGTCACAATTGGTATTGGTAAAATACTGACCGAAAAACCGGACCTTTTGATTTCAGGAATTAATCCGGGTGCCAACCTGGGCGATGATGTGAGCTACTCAGGAACGGTATCGGCAGCCATTGAGGCTACCATGCTCGGTATACCGTCAATGGCTCTGTCCCTGGCCCTTCCAGACGAAGCGCCTCTTTATTATGAAACTGCAGCTGACTTTGGGGTGAAACTTGCCGCCCTTATACTGGAGAGAGGGCTGCCGCAGGACACCCTGCTCAATGTCAATGTTCCAAACACGACTACAGACAAAATTGCCGGGGTGGCATTTACCAGGAGAGGCAGGAGGCTTTATGAAGATGCTATCAAGGAGACTTGCGACCCGTGGGGACGAAAACATTACTGGATAGGCGGAGGTACCCCGTCATTTGATGCAGGTGAAGACACTGATTCGGCTGCCATAAGTGTAAACAAAATTTCCATAACACCCATGCATCTTGATCCCACTAACTACGACGCCCTAAAAATACTTCAACAGGATTGGCAGGACCTGCTGGAGTCCAAACAATAAAGCCATTTTAAAAATGTTTGGTTATAAGACAACCTTTGGTATTCAACAGGGAAAACCAAGAGGAGGCATAGTTTTTGTTTTTGCCATTTCACGCAGTCGAGCAGTGTAGAAAAAATCGGAATAGCGCTGAAACTGTCTGAGCCATTTATTATGGCGAGTTTTTCAGCGCCCGAATTTTTCAAGCAGCGCAGAGTAGCCGAAGGCCAGCAGTGAAACGGCGAGTGAGAGGCTGTCTTTTCTTTCGCCGCTTCACTGCTGGTTCGTTTTCTTTGGACAAGCAAAGAAAATGAACATATAGCTATAAAATATTTTTTATTTGAAAAACAAAAAAGCCGACCACAAGACTGTGGTCGGCTTCTATAATTATATAATAATTAACTATTTAGTGAATAGAACCTCGACGCGCCTGTTCGCTTCACGTCCTTTTTGAGTCTCGTTCGAGGCAGCAGGCTTCGTCTCTCCAAATCCAATCATGCTGAGCCTGCTTTGGACCACTCCTTTAGAGACAAGGTATTCCATGACCGCTGTTGCCCTTCTCTCGGAAAGACCCTGATTATATTCTTCAGTGCCTAACCAGCATGTATGGCCATGAATTTCTGCCTTGAGATCGCGATTTTTCTTAAACACATCCACCCAGCGGTTCAACTCGTGGTATGACTCGGGACGGAGAGTGGACTTATCAAAATCAAAAAAGATATTATTCATTGTCAGGGCAATCTTCTCTTCCACCAGCTTTTCGATGGGATAGAGGATAATGTCATGCCTGTACTCGGTATACATCTTGACATCTGTGAAATCCAGGGTTTCAGAGGCTCCCATATACCCTTCTTTTTCTGCAGAATATCCATACTTATGGCCTGCAGGCAAGACAATAAAATAATCACCGGAATCCGGATCGCTTTTGGCTTCACCGGCAGTTTTATTAAGGGTCAGATCATTCCAGAGAATCCGGGCTTCCAGGGGTTTTTTATCAGGGTCCATGACCTTGCCGTAAACAGCCACAGCCACAAAAGGCCTGGCTGCTGCAGGTAGTTCGGTTGCAAAAATATCACTGGGGCCGCATCCTGTCTGCGGTGAGGAGATATCCCCCTCCCAACAATCATTTTTCTTCTCTGATGTGGCATAATAGGCAAGATCTCCGCCAGTGGTTATCTGGAATCCCCAGTCATGGTAGGGGCCATTTACTTCCTTGCCAAGGTTTACAGGTTCGGTCCACTCAGTCCAGGAAGACATACTTTTCCTGGTCGTTACAAAGACATCAAGTCCGCCAAGTCCGTAATGCCCCTCTGAACTGAAATACAATGTCCTGCCGTCCGGATGCAGGAACGGTGAATATTCTGCAAAAGGGGTATTTACTGTTGCGCCAAGGTTGATAAGCTGACCTTCTCCTGAAGGTGTTTGAGCATAAACGTAAATATCTGTATTACCTGCATACCCACCATGAAACAATTCTTCCTTTTCCTTAAAGGAACCGACATTCCCCGGTCGGTCAGACACAAGCAACATGGTTCTGCCATCAGCAGCAAGCATGGCATCACTGTCAAAATACTCGGTGTTTATCGGGGCAGGGTAATGTTTGATTTCAGACCAGCATTGCTTGCCCTTTTCAGCATAAAAGATATCCCCGCGCCCAAATGACTCCGGGTAATTGGCAAACAGGGTGATTTTATTGTTGTCTGCAGAAACACCAAGGATCATTTCATGGCTCGGCGTTGAAACCGGTGGCCCTATATTGTCAGCCTTTTGCCAGCTGCGTCTATACCAGTTTGAAGAATAAATATCCTCACCTCCGGCTTCTTCACCCCTGTTTCGCGTAAAATAAAGCGTCTGGCTGTCGGCAGAAATTATCGGTCTGAATTCAGATCCCCGTGTGTTCACACCACTGCCAACAGGATAGTTCTGTAAATTCTCTTCAGGGGCTTCAAGCAGGTTTATTATCTTATCAAACCTGTCATCCATGACGGAAAAATTCGCTTTATATTTTTTATAGACAGCAGCTGCAGCGGGCCAGTTTTTATTATTAACATAGGATGCGGCAAGCCTCTGCACAGCAACAAAGGCTAACTCGCATGGACTGTTATCACTGATGAATTTATCATAGTCCGGCACTGTCACCGATTGCTGCAGCAAGGCTTCGCGCTCTTCGCACGATTCTCCAGCAGCAGCAAGTTGAGGGATTAAAGCAAACAAGAATATCAAGGCCCCAAAAACTACTTTTCGGCCTGTCATCATCTTTGCATTCATCGGGGTCCTCCTGTTATTAGCTCTTGGCTGACAACTGACTTTATTGAAAAATTAGACTAACAAGTTAATTAACCTATAATTTTTTGGTTTTCTGGTCAACAATATAGTTTACAAACTCTGCCGGGAATGAAAAAAAATTACAAAAACATACATGCAATTGTCAGGCCAGGGCCTGCCGTCAATTAGTGTCGTTTTTTATTTTAAAACTACACCAATACAATATACAGTAATAAATAATTTCATTGAAATCAGGTCTAAATAATTTTTTTGAGGAATAAAAATGCCACTTTTAGGTGCTCACATGTCCATTGAGGGAGGCCTGCATAAAGCCTTTGAAAGGATCACCCTGGTCGGGGGGCAGTCCCTGCAGATATTCTCCAAGAATCAGCGGCAATGGAAAGTGCCGGAGTTGAGTCCTGCCGGGATTGAAGAATTTATTAAGACTTGGAACCAATGGGGTAAAGGCCCTGTCGCCGTCCACAACTCATATCTTATCAACCTGGCAAATCCTGATGAAAAAAAGGCGAACAGGGCGGTTGGTGCTTTTGCAGAAGAGATCCGCCGGGCTGATCAACTATCTATTCCCTACCTGATCATGCACCCTGGCTCCCATTTAGGTTCAGGCATTGAAAAAGGCCTTGAGCAGCTGACTGTAAATCTGGACCGGGCTTTTACAGCGGCAGCTGATGCTCAATCGGTTATGATCCTGCTTGAAACAACAGCAGGCCAGGGCACCGGTCTCGGTTCAAGCTTTGAGGAGTTGTCTTATGTTATTAACAACTCTACCTTCAGTAAACGCTTGGGTGTCTGTTTTGATACCTGTCATGCCTTTGCAGCAGGGTATGAAATAAACACTTCAGCAGGATATGAAAAGACCTTTGCAGTTTTTGACAAAATTATAGGACTAGAGCGGCTGAAATTTTTCCATCTCAATGATTCAAAAAAAGGATTGGGCTCCAAAGTTGACCGCCATGAACATATCGGCAAAGGAGAAATTGGATTGGAGGGATTCAGACTTCTTATGAACGATCCGCGTTTTGCAGGGCATCCCATGATACTGGAAACTCCCAAAGAAAAAGACCTGAAGGAAGATATTGAAAACCTGAAATTGTTAAGAAGTCTGATAGAAAAAAAGGAAAAATAATCAAGTAGACCTTAATCCGCATTTCTCACAGGCGAGAAAGTTGCAGATACGAGGAACAGGGAATTGCGCTATATTAAGAATATGCCCAATTCCCTGCGACAGGTAAACGCCTGTAAGGAAACTCCGATGTAGATGCGGCTCTATTGTTTTTGAGAAATGCGGGTTAACCGGCGGCCCTGGCAGCGAGCACCAACCCCCTTACAAAATCAAGCATAAATGCCCTGCCAAGCAGAAAAAGAATGATACAAACTATTGCTGCAGCGGGGACAGTGATAATCCAGGATTTAAAAATCTTTTTTGCGATACGGCTGTCAATACCTGAAAGACCACGGGCCAGGCCAATACCCATTATAGCTCCCACCAGGGTATGCGTTGTTGAAACAGGCAGTTTCATACGGGTGCAGATGAGAACCGTGGCAGTTGCGGCAATATCGGCAGCAACTCCACGGGTTGGGGTGATTTCGGTAATCTTGGTCCCAACAGTTGCCATAACCCTGTAGCCATAAGTACCCAGGCCAAGCACAATGCCACCACCACCCAGCATCAGGATCCACATGGGCACGGGCACTTTCATCTCCACCGTGCCAGTCTTTAATATATTTGCCACGGCGGCCAGGGGACCTACCGAATTCGCCACATCATTGGCACCATGGGCAAAAGCCACAGCACAGGAGCTTATAATAACCAGGGGTACATAGACTTCTTCAACCTTCTCAAGCTGTTGATGAAGTGGCAGGGATTCCTTGCCTTCCAGTTTCTTCTTTACATGAATCCTTGATACAAGGGTAGCTATTACACTTATAACCACAGCGATAAGCAATGTATGGGTATCGGTCAGCCAGTCAAGCCCTTTAATGACATGCTTAAATCCTTTATAAATTGTGGCCAGGGTTACAACCATGGCTAAAAAGAAAACAATATACGGCGTGACTTTGATGGCTGCCTTAGCCGGCTTTTCCTGGCCGAGAATGGCTTTACTGATGATTTTGAAAAGAATAAAGGCCATGAGGCCGCCGGCAAAGGGAGAAATAAACCAGCTGGCCACAATCTGCCCCATCTTGCCCCAGTGGACAGAACCGATACCGGCTGCAACAATGCCGAAACCAGCCACTGCGCCGACAATGGAGTGGGTAGTGGAAACAGGCATTCCGGTCCAGGTGGCAAAATTAAGCCAGAGGGCTGCTGACAACAGGGCAGCTGACATGCCGATGACCAGGAGTGCTGCCGGTTCACCCTCCAGCATACCAGGAATCGAGGCTATGGCTGAGGGGTCAACAATACCTTTGCGGATTGTATCTGTTACGTGGGAGCCGACCAGGACAGCACCGGCAAACTCACAGATGCCTGCTGCAATGACCGCCTGTTTAACGGATAAGGCCCCGGAGCCGACGGCATCGGCCATGGAATTAGCCACATCGTTCGCTCCTATGTTCCAGGCCATATAAAGCCCCAGGAGGGCCATCGCGGCTAATATTATAATATCCATGGAATCAGTGGTGGGTTCTGAATAAAACTATTTAAGGATCATGGTCCTGAGCTTGTCGCCGGCATTTTCTGCTTCATTGGCGATAGAGCCTAAAGCAATGATCATCTTTTCATAAAATATAATAGTGATCGGATCCAGTTGATCTTCTAGACGGTAGACATCCTTACTCAGACTACGTGCTAACCGGTCTGCCTTCCATTCCTCCTCGTTAAGCCCATGGAGGATGTCAAGGACATGTTTGGCTTCAGCACCGCTGAAAGAAACCTCTGCAAGATTATTCAGCTCTACCGCAGCGCCAAGGAGTGTTCCGGTAACCTGAAAGATCTGATCCAGGAAATCAAAGAACTTATCCATGACAGCAGGATGAAGTTTGGTCTTGCGCAAGGTAAGGATAACTGCAAAATCCTCAGCTTTGTCAGCTATATTGTCCTGACAGCTGATAAAGCCTTCCAGGTCCCCCCGCTCAACCGGCATAAAGTAACGCCGGGGCAGATGCTCACGCACATCATGCTTGATTGTATCCGCCTCATATTCAAGTCTGGAAATTTTATCCTGGATTTTGCGGATTTCGTCATAATCCTCATTTACCAGCGCTTCCATGAGCGGTTTAAGCATTTCGACGCATTCGTGAACCTTTTTTGTATGCTCAACTAAAGGAGCGAAAGGCGATTTACCGAATAAATCCCGTATGATATTCATATGTTTACCTCAATTGCTTTGACGGGTATATGGCTTTGTCGGCCATTTTCCATGCTGGTTATTATTAATCATTTTTGTTAGATTTTTATGAGTATTACATAACAAGACTGTTTATTTCTTTTAACATTAAGTAGTTTATTCCTCTCGGGCAAATTTTCATTATTAATGATTTTAAATGGTAAGAATTCTTCGCCTTGAAAACATATTTTCCTTAATCAGGCAATAAATTTTAGTTTTATCAGCAACAAAAATCAGACCACCTGGCTTCCTGTAGAACTTATTCGTCCTCAACTACGAGGATCTTCTTATTGTGCATCTCCTATCCCTTCAAAAATAAAAGAATTATTGTTTGCATGACACATGGCATATCCCTGTGGGCGTCTCTAAAACATGGGGGAAATATTTCTGTTTGAATTTCAAAGCAACAGACACCAGGCCTATAAGCACCGGCACTTCGACCAGCGGGCCTATCACCGCGGCAAAAGCCTGGCCTGAGTCTATGCCGAATACGGAAACCGCCACGGCAATTGCCAGCTCAAAATTGTTAGAGGCAGCGGTAAAGCTCAAGGTGGTTGACTGTTCGTAAGTTGCCCCCGCTTTCAGGGAAAGGAAAAAAGAGACCAGAAACATTACGACAAAATAGATACAGAGCGGCACAGCTATCCGAAACACATCAAAGGGAAGCTGCACAATAATTTCACCTTTGAGGGAGAACATGACCAGGATGGTAAACAAAAGAGCGATCAGGGTAATGGGACTGATTTTAGGAATAAAAGTCTCTTCATACCAGGTCTTGCCCATTGTTTTTATGCCGATCAGGCGCGAAAACATACCGGCCAGGAAGGGGATACCGAGATAAATGAAAACGGATTTGGCAATTTCCCCCATGGTAATGTCTACCACTGCCCCTTTCATGCCGAGCCAACCCGGTATGACTGTGATAAACAGGTAGGCATAGACAGAGAAAAACAGCACCTGGAAGATTGAGTTGAATGCCACCAGGCCGGCGCAGTACTCCGTATCACCCCGGGCCAGATCATTCCAGACAATGACCATGGCAATGCAGCGGGCCAGGCCGATAAGGATGAGGCCCACCATATATTCCTGGTGGCCGGAAAGAAAGGCTATGGCCAGGAGAAACATGAGTACCGGCCCGATTATCCAGTTCTGCACGAGCGACAGAACCAGTACCCGGGTATTCCTGAAAACCTGGTGCAGCTGCTCGTACTTCACCTTGGCAAGCGGCGGGTACATCATCAGAATCAGACCTATGGCAATGGGTATATTTGTTGTCCCAACCTGGAAGGAATTAATAACATCCTTAATGCCCGGAAAAAAATAACCACCCCCGACTCCAACAAACATCGCCAGAAATATCCACAGGGTTAAAAACCTGTCGAGAAAGCTCAGCTTTTTTACCTGCTGATCTTCCACTTCTCTTGGGGCTTCAGTATCTTTTTTTGCCAGTTCTGCGGCAAAAAAATTCTTCATCTTAAAACGAATGGCATCCCGCACCTCTCTGAACTCCTCAAGGTTTTCCTCAGTTGCATCATTGGAATGGGGCGGATCGTTAAATCCCATATGCAGCCTCTGGATGCCCCCGAAGAATACCGGGCAGTTTTCATTGGCATCATTGCAAAGGGTGATAACGTAATCAAACTGCATGTCCTTGTATTTGTCCAGATGATCAGAGGTTTCGGAACTGATATCAATACCGATCTCATCAAGGACCATGATGGCCAGCCGGCTTACACCTTTCGGATTCGTCCCGGCTGAAAATGTCTCAATCCTGTCACCAAAATCGTTTTTGACAATCCCGGCTGCCATCTGGCTACGGGCCGCATTGGCCGTACAAAGAAACAGAGCCCTTACTTTCTTTTTCTCCATTATAATGCGCTCCACAGTTTATATCAGAATAGACGCTGGATCATTTTTAAACTATACTTAACGGTTACATGCGTGGTATCCATACTTTACAGCAGCAATTCTACAATGCCATAGAATAATCAATTTCTAACGACTTTTTAACAATAGCCGATATCGATTATGCTCGACGACATTCTTATTAAAAACTGTTCCATCCTGCCTTTGTCTGATAATAAGGTAAAGTTTATTGATAAGGGATTTCTCTCAGTCAAGGATGGTGCAATCTCTGCTTTGGGGTCCATGACCGATCTGCCTGCTTCAAGTGGGGCTGAAAGAACAATTGATGCTACCGGTCACCTGGTCATGCCCGGCCTGGTCAACACCCATACCCATGCAGCCATGAGTCTTTTCCGGGGTTTAGCAGACGATCTGGAGCTGATGACCTGGCTCAAAGAACATATCTTTCCGGCTGAGGCCAAAAGCGTGAACCCGGAGATGGTTTACTGGTGCTCAAAACTTGCCGCTGCAGAGATGATCCTTTCAGGGACAACAACTGTAGCTGACGGTTATTTTCTGGAAGACAGTGCGGCCGAGGCCTTTGCTGACAGCGGTATGCGATCTGTAGTCGCCCAGGGTGTCATCGACTTCCCGGTTCCCGGCGTTCCGGACCCAACACAAAATATTGAGGCAGCCGCACACTTTATTGATCGCTGGCAGGCCAAAAACAAATTGATTATCCCGGCAATTTTCTGCCATTCACCCTACACTTGCTCCCCTGACACCTTGAAAAGGGCCAAAGAAGCTGCACGGCAGAAAAATGTCAGGTTTTTCATACATCTTGCCGAAACAAAAACAGAAATTCAACAGATACAGGAACAGCACAACACTACTCCGGTACGATACCTGGATAGTCTGGATATTCTTGATAAGGACACCATCTGCGTCCACTGTGTGTGGCTGGATGAAGGAGATATTGTAATATTGGCGAAAAACGGGGCCAAGGTCTCTACCTGCCCCCAGAGTAACATGAAACTCGGCTCCGGCATCGCACCGCTCAGCAAAATGCTTGCAGCCGGGATATCAGTCGGACTGGGAACCGACGGCTGTGCCAGTAACAACACCCTCGATTTATTTTCTGAAATGAATATTTGTGCCAAGCTCCATAAGGTAAAAGACCTAGACCCGACTGCACTTCCTGCAAAGACTGTTCTTGAGATGGCCACAATTGGCGGGGCTACTGTTCTTGGGCTGGCAGACCAGATCGGCAGCCTTTCTCCCGGCAAAAAAGCTGATGTTATACTGCTGGATCTCATGCAGCCGCATCTGCAGCCCTTTTATCATCCTTATCCGCTGGTATACGCTGCCAGAGGCGCTGATGTCAGCACCGTAATCATTAACGGTGAAATCGTAATGCAGGACAGGAAAATCCTCACCTTCGATGCAGATGAAGCAATGGCAAAGGTCAGGGAGTTAGCTAAAAATTTAATAAATCATTAAGCTCTTAATCAGGTGGGTAAGCTTGGTTTTTCTAAACTGAGAATCAGTCGAAAAATTTAACAACACAATTAATTCTCGTTATAGTTTATTTACGTTCAATTCTTTACTTGCATAAAGAAACGAACCAGCAGCAAAGCGGCGAAGAAAGTGCAGCCGGTCACTTGTCCCGCTTGAAACGGGATGCCCTGCGCTACTCAAAATAACCGGGCGCTGCGAGACTCGCGGAGTTTATGCCCCGCAGGGGTGCTCAAACAGTCGGAGTCTACGCCATTTCATGGTTCCGCTTACCTCTCGCACTATTCCGGTTATTTTTCCACTGCTCGGCTGCGTGAAATGGCCAACATCCTAGCATCCTTTCAATCTATTATTTATTCACTTTTGAGACAGACAGATTTGTCGAGAGCTATAATCGAGATGAAATCTTGGTAGATTCAAGACAGAAACTGATCCGCTGTAGCAAGTCTACGCGGATCAGCTGATAACGCAGAAAATGCAGAAATTCAACTCGATTATAGTGCGATAAAGTAAAGTGCTACCAGAACCACTATCAAAAAGATGCCTGCTTTGACACCGACATTTTCATCTTCAGGTTCATGGGCATGTTCACTGTCATGATCTGACATGTTTCTTCCTCCATTATTATCTATCGTTATCGAACTTATATCCGTATTTATACTGGCGCAGACTCTAGCCTATTTCAAAAGAATTCTCATCTAAAAAAATAATTTAACCACGAGAAAACCGCCTATCAGCAGAATAAAAAACAAAATAGACAAGAGGTTGAAATAACGCTCAATAAATTTCCTGACCGGCGCACCGAACTTGAATATAAAGGCTGCAACCAGAAAAAAACGGGCTGAGCGCGACAGCAGAGAAACAAGGATAAAGGTCACAAAATTGATCTTAAAAGCTCCTGCCGTAATGGTAAAAAGCTTATAAGGCAGTGGCGTAAAACCTGCGGCCCCTACTGCGAGAGCATCATATTGCCTGTAAAGATTCTGCACTACTTCATATTTGTCCTGCAGGCCGTACCAGTCAAGAATTTTCACCCCGATGGTGTCCATAAACCCCAGACCCAATCCATAGCCGATTACTCCGCCAATTACCGAACCGGCTGCACAGACAGCTGCGTAGCGAAAAGACTTTCGCGGTACTGAAATGCACATGACAATGAGAAAAACGTCTGGCGGGATAGGGAAAAAAGATGACTCTGCAACCGCAAGAAAAAACAGGGCCCAGATACCACTTGGCGACTGAACCCATAACAGAGACCGGTCATAGAGTTGCCTGAACCAGCCAATCTTTTGGGCAGCTTTTACGTCCGGCTGCAAATCCTGTTCTGTCATAGTAATTGAGAGGGTAAACTTGAATCAGTCGTTTTTCCAGCCATGATCGCCGATCAGATTGACAAAACGAACATATTCGATGGTTTTTTCCGTGATTTCGCCATCTTTTTTTGTGACAAGCCGCAAATCCTGCACCCCACGGTCCCCGACCGGAATAATGAGGGTGCCTGGATCTGTAAGTTGATCCAGGAGCGGCAAGGGAACCTTCGGGCCGCCTGCGGTAACAATTATTGCATCGTAGGGTGCATATTCCAGCCACCCGTTTGTGCCATCATCCAGCTTGGTAAGAATATTCAGATAGTGCAAAGAGTCAAAAACCTTTCTGGCCTGCACAAGAAGGGTATCAATCCTCTCAACCGTGTAGACCTTTTCACATATCTGCGAGAGAATTGCGGCCTGGTATCCGGACCCGGTGCCTATCTCCAGAACATGTTCATGGCCCTGCAAGGCCAAGGCCTGAGTCATCAGGGCAACTATATAAGGTTGGGAAATGGTCTGCCCCCTGCCAATCGGCAGCGGAAAGTCGCCATAAGCCTGGTTCTTCATCGCATCTTCAACAAAAAAATGACGCGGGACCTTTTTCATGGCCTCCAGAGTTTTCGGGTCATTTATGGAGCGGGGTATCAACTGCTCGTCAACCATCCTGGCCCGGGCTTTTTCAAAATCAGATGCAAACATACTTACTCATCTAACCCGCTCTCGTTAAAATCCTCCTCTCTCATGGTCCTGTAATTAATGGATTGCACATTATCACCAGCGAATACAACCTTTACAATCTCATAGGTTTTCTTACCAAATTTCTTCCCAAGATACGGAGTTTTGCCCATCAGGTTGTTTTTTTCTTCATAATAAACCCAGAGAATACCTCCTCCGTCCGTTTTATATTCTGCATCCGGCTGCCCCAGGTAATTCAAGACTTCCTGCTTCTTCGTTGTTCCCGGGGATACCAGTGATACATCAGAAGCAAGATGCCTTACATTTTTTTTGGCGCAACCAACCATGCCAGATATGAGTAACAAGCTTAGAGCAACAGCAACAATAAATACTTTCTTATACATCAATTTTTCTCCCATCGTATACCTTCCCGGCTTATTAAGTACTGCGGTCTCCTGTCCGGATACTTTTTAAAAATATTAAGCAGCCAGGCAAGAATATACTGAACATCACCCTTTTTCAATACAATAACTCTGTAACTGTTATTTCAGCTCACCCTTTTGTAGCTCGCTCAAGAATTCTGTAGCTTCGCTCCACCATTTTTCTGGGATCAACAATGAGGCCTGCCTGGATCAAGGCATTATCAAAAATCTGTTCAATTACATTCTTGGCAAAACCTTCATCAGTACCTCGCAGATGGGATAATTGCTTGATAAGAGGATGGCCGGTGTTTATTTCCAGGTTTTTTGCACTTGCCTCCTGGAAAGAATCCCCCTTTTCAAGCCTTGCAGCCTGCATCACCCGTTCCATGGTGCTGGTCATATAAGCATCCGGATTTACTATAATAGCAGGGCTTTCAACCAGCCGTTTTGAAACAATCACATTCTTAACCCGCTCGCCAAGGGCTTCCTTGATCCACCCGGTAAGGGATTTGGCAACCTCCCCCTCCAGTGGAGATTCTGTTTCCTTTTCTTCCTTATCCTCACTGCTTTTTATGGCTGAAAGATCAAGATCACCCCTGTCGGCTGAGACAAGTTTCTTGCCATCAAACTCAGCAACATGGTTCATGACAAAGTCATCTATCGGCTCCAGGGTATAAATTATCTCAATATTTCTTTTTCTGAAGGCCTCGACATAGGGTCCTGATTCAGCAGCAGTCCTTGAGGGGCCGTTAATGTAGTAGATTTCTCTCTGTCCTTCGACCATACGTTCCACATACTCTTCAAGGGAAATCAATTTCCCTGCTTCTGATTTCGATGATTCAAAGCGCAGCAACTTGGCGATCTCATCACGATAGGCATAATCAGAGGTTGCGCCCTCTTTAAGATAAATGCCGAAAGCAGCAAAGAACTCATTATACTTTTCAGCATCTTCCTTAACCTGCTCGCCGAGGAACTTGAGAAAACGCCTGGTAAGAACCTGTTTCAACTTTGCTACCAGAGCAGAATCCTGCAGGGCCTGACGTGATATATTCAACGGCAGGTCCTCACTGTCAACTACCCCTTTCAGGAAACGCAGCCATTCCGGCAGAATATTTTCGCTATGCTGCTCAATAAGCACCTTCTGGCAGTAAAGATTAACCCCTGGTTTCATACGGCCAAAGCCAAGTCTTTCAAGATTTTCCTTGGGCACAAAAAGCAGTGCATTAATAGCCAAGGGAGCATCAGCGGTAAAATGAAGACGCTGAAGGGGCTCATCAAAAGCATTGCCGATGAATTTGTAAAACTCAGTATACTCCTCCTCCTTAATCTCATTTTTACTTCTTGCCCATAAGGCCTGAACCGTATTGACTGTTTCGCTTTTAACCTTGATGGGAAACGGCACAAAGTTTGAATACTGTTTGATAATTCCCTTAATTTTCTCCTCATTGGCAAATTCATGGGCATCTTCTTTAAGCTCAACAATTATTTTGGTACCGCGGTGCAGGCCATCCTCTTCTTTCAGCGTATAACTGCCACTGCCATCCGATGACCATTCATAGCCCAAAGCATCAGGTACATACGAGCGCGACAGGACCCTCACCTTTTTTGACGCCATAAAGGCTGAATAAAAGCCAACGCCAAACTGTCCTATCAGGCTGATATCCTTTTTCGCAGCCTCTGCCAGCTCAGATAAAAAAGTATTTGAACCTGAATGCGCTATGGTGCCAAGATTTGCCTCAAGTTCCTCCCTGGTCATACCAATACCGGTATCGGTAATAGTCAGCGTATGGTTTGCATCATCAACATCAATAGTTATTTCAAGAGGCACATGGCTGTCAAAAACCTCTTCTTCCAAAAGGGACTGATGCCTGAATTTTTCCAGGGCATCAGCGGCGTTGGAAACCAACTCCCGCACAAAAATTTCCCGTTCCGTATAAAGAGAATGTATTACAATATCGAGTAACTTCTTGACTTCCGCCTGAAATTCTTTTGTTTCTGTTTTGGTTTTTTTCTTGGCCATTCTACTGCCTCCTATTATCTTTATTAAATATTTTTACCCTTTATTTCGGCAAAGATGATAATCATCATGAGCTGTCTGTCAAGAAATAGAAATCAACCAAATGGGCCTTGGCAGCTTTATTTGAAGAAAATTTTCAACAGATAAACAGGAACCCGAAAGTTTGGACTCATGAGAATTATTGCCTTTGGAGATATCCATATGAATATTGGTGATGTGGAAAGCATCCCGGGTATACATTCTGCTGACATCATCATAATCACAGGAGATATTACCAATTTCGGTTTCAGGAACGATGCCGAAAAGGTTATCAGAGAACTGCTGGCCATAAATAACAATATCTTAGGTGTTGCAGGGAACCTTGATCAGCCCGATGTTGCGCACTATCTTGAAGACATGGGCTTGAGTTTACATGGAAGAGGTAAAATATTTAACTCATTGGCAATTGTTGGTTTGGGAGGCTCAAATTATACTCCTTTTAACACACCGAATGAATTCAGCGAGCAGGAACTTTCAGACTTTCTGGCCACAGGTATTTCACAGGTAAAAGATGCGAAATATCATATTCTTGTTTCCCATGTTCCCCCTTTTAAGACTAACACAGATAAACTTTTAAATGGCAAGCATGTTGGCAGCACTGCGGTAAGAACTTATATTGAAGAGAAACAGCCTCTCCTCTGTTTGACCGGTCACATCCATGAATCCGGGGGACAGGACTCTATCGGCAGAACATTAGTACTCAATTCCGGTGCGGTCAGGAATGGAGGTTACATCGATATTTTTTTTAAAAAAGGCGAGATTTCAGCTTCGCTCAATTATTTATAGAAAAGGTTACAAAAAAAATTATGGGAAATGATATCGATACATTAATCATAGGCGGTGGTCTTTCAGGGCTTACAGTGGCTCACTTTCTTCAAAAATACCAACCCGATGCCAGGGTAAAAATTTTAGAAAAATCCTCTACACCCGGGGGTGCAATAAGCTCATTTCAGCAGGACGGTTTCCTGGCCGAATGGGGCGCCCACGGTTTTCTTGATAACGCGGAGGCGAGCCGGGAACTTCTGGATGACACAGGCCTTGACAAAGAGACCCAGAAGGCACCTCTTGGAGAATTTGTCCGTTATGTCTGTTTAAACGGCAGACTGAATCTCATTCCCCAGAATCCTAAAAAAATCATTAAATCAAACCTGGTTTCCTTGCCTGCCAAACTTCGCGTCCTGGCTGATCTCTGGAAAAAACCACGGCCCGGGGAACAAACTGTTGCTCAATGGGCTGAGTATCGTTTCGGCTCCAGCCTGCTGCCCTTTGTCGATGCCGTTTTGACCGGCACCTATGCCGGTGATTTACACCGGTTAAGTATTGATGCTGTTTTTCCCGGCATACGCAATCTCGAGTTGGAAAACGGTTCTGTAATAAAAGGACTTTTACGGAAAAAAAAGGCTGCCAAGGCAAAAAAACAGGGCGACGGACCAATAAAACTTCCTGCCATGATCAGTTTCCCAGAGGGAATGGGCAGGCTGCCTGAAGCACTGACTGCAGATAAACATCTGGTATGTTCCACAGAAGTTGAAAGCATTCTTAAAAATGAAAATGGCTGGGAAGTAAGAACTTCCAAAAACAGCTATAAGGCCAAAAATCTCGTCCTGGCACTTTCAATTAACCAGGCCCTATCGCTATTAAACAATTCGGAAAGTCTGACGAACGCTCCAAGTCCTGTACAGGCAATACCTGAAGCTCGGATAGTAAACGTGGTTCTTGGATTTACAGATTCAGCCGATATACCCTTTGGCTTTGGATACCTGGCCCCGGAAGAGGAAAAAAGATTTGCCATGGGTGCCCTTTTCTCAACCCATATGTTTCCAGGTCGGGCTCCTGCAGGACATCAGCTGCTCGAGGCTCTTGTTGGCGGCAGAAGACACCCTGAAAAACTTGAACTGCCTGATGATATTTTGATACGTGAAACATATGCTGACCTTAAACAACTCATCCACCTTCCAGATCCCCCTGTATTTTCAAAAGTCCTGAGACCATCCCATGGAATCCCACAGCTGGAAATAGGGTATCCAAAGCTCCTTCATTGGCGGGACAAACTGGTTAACAATAATCAGGGGCTTTATGTATGTGGTTTCGGCTGGGAAGGTATCGGGATAAACGATATGACCAAATCTGCCAAACAGGTAGCTTCTGCAATCGCTGCAGGAATTTCAGCAAAAGGCGAGACTGAGGTTAAGGGGGTCTACTTCTAGTAGATACGTTGCACAGGCAAAGTTCAGAAGCCAGAAAAAACCAGGAAAAACAGCTACTTAAATTCAGGTTATAGTATAGACTAAAACAGCCCAGGAGATGAACTGTTTACGGGAGGCAAACAATATTGTTTTCCGAATTCTGGCTTCTGAACTTTGCCTGCCCAACCTTTCCTAAAATCTATTTCTTCAGCTTATCGGCCAGCAGTTTTACCTGGCCACGAATGCTGCCATTACGTGCGATTGCTTCGGAAATAACTCTGACTGAATGCAACACAGTAGAGTGATCCCTGTTAAACGCCTTGCCAATTTCAGCTAACCCCTGTTCAGTATATTTTCTTGCCAGGTACATTGAGACCTGTCGGGGGAAAGTAATTGTTTTCTTGCGTGATCTCGACTGCATATCCTGAATGCTGACCTTGAATTGATGGGCGATAAAATCTCTTATCAATTCAGCTGACAATTCCTGGCTGTTGCCGATAATCTCTGCAACAACCTCCTTGGCCATAGCAAGGTCAGGAGCTCTTTTCAGCAATGATGATTGTGCTTTCAGGCCTACTATTGCACTTTCAAGTTTACGAATATCGCCCCGTATGCTCTGGGCCAGGTATTCCACTAAATCATTGTCAAGTTCAAGGTTGCAGTTTGATGCCTTACGTATGATGATCAGACGACTTGTCTGCAAATCAGGAGCATTGATGGTTGAAATCAATCCTGCAGACATGCGGGAGCGGAACCCCTCGTCAATATTGGTTAGTTTTCTCGGAACTGTTGAGCCGGTCAAAACAATACGTTTACCTGCCTTCATCAAAACATCGAGCAGTTCATTGAGTTCTTCCTGGGTTTTTACTTTACCGGTCAGGCTCTGCACATCTTCAACCAGTAAAACATCACAGTGATTATGATATTTATCCTTAAATACATCCATGGAGTTCGATCTGATCCGGGAAACCATTTCGGAGGAAAACTGCTGAGCAGTTAAATAATGCAATCTTGTTCCGGGAAAATTATTTACTATCGAGTGGGCCACCGCATGTGTCAGATGGCTTTTGCCCAAACCGGTACCGGCATTAATAAAAAGTGATGATCCGAAGGAAGTGTCGCCATTGGCAATAGCTTGGCAGGCAGAATGGGCCAGAAGGTTTGAATCTCCCACCATGAATTCTTCAAAGACATACCTGGGATGCAGATACCTGATATTTGATTTGACTTCAGGAATTGTCGGAAGGCGAAGTTGCTCTCCGGTATTGCCTTCCAGTAAAGGAACCGTTGTCCCATTCAAAGATGCCCTGGATACAGTAAACTCGATTTTCACTGAGTTCTTACCCAACTGCACCAGACTTTCTTCGATACTCTTTGCGTAATTCTCCTTCACCCAGGAACAAAAAAATTTATCAGGACACGCAAGTTCAATATGATTCTCATCTGCACTGATACAGTCCAGAGGTTCGATCCATAAATGCTGTACGGGTTCAGGGAGTTTATATTTTAATATTTCCTTGACTTCATTCCAAAGCATTAAGACAACTCCATCCAGAATCTAAAATTAGGACAATAAAAATTTTGTCCGGATAATTTGTTCTTTCCCAACTGCATAATTCTTTACCAAAATGCATTGCTATGTCGTTTTTTTTACTTCAGAGGATATGAAACGGAAAGTGATAGAACAGATGATTTTGCCCGTTCTCCTGTTTTCTCCTTTGACATTTTTTGTAATAGAAAGTCGGATGCCAGTCAAAGACGATTTACAATGATTTTAATATTAGGACCAAGATAGTTTTCAACAATTTACTATTGCAGTCTATTGCTGGTTTTGCAGAAAGCATAACTGCTAATTGCCCAAAAAATCATGCTTTTCTGAAATTTTAAATTTGTATTAAGATTATATGGGGTTATGGAACGGGGTGACCGGTTTATAAAAAATGTTAATAAACAATTATGTCCTGTTTACTCAAAATATCTCCATATTGCTCCCAAAATCTATTTTTTCTGTTTTTTTAAAAATAAATTCAAAAAATATATATTAATTCTTTTTCTGCACAATAATATGCCACTTTGTGGTACATGTTGCTAAACTTATGATAAAATGAACATTTTTGCAAAAGCTCCATTTTTGTGCTAGGCTTTTTCTGCCTTTCCCCATAGTCCTCACTATTCTCTTCTGGTTATTGAGATACTTGAGGACAGGAAATATAGTTAAAAATAAATTTGCCGGTCAGCAACTCTTGCAAAAGTAAAAACTTCCACTTCAATTGCCTTATTTTTTAAAAGAACTTTGGCACACTCATTTACGGTTGAACCCGTAGTGAAAACATCATCCACCAGGAGAATTCTTTTATTTTTTAAATTCTCAGGATTTTTTACACTGAAAGCATTTCTGACATTCCTTCTTCGCTCTGCCCCGTTTAACCCTGTTTGAGGACGGGTCCAATGTGAACGCTCCAAAACAAGGGGATTAATTTTTGCTTTACTCTTTGAAAATAATTTTCTGCAGAGAACCAGGGACTGATTAAACCCCCTCTTTCGCAAGCGCCTTGGATGAAGCGGCACTGGTAGAATCAGGTCCGGTTCCGGCTGGGGGTGATGCAAATAATATTGTCCTGTCAAGGCTGCGAAGGTTTCAAGTCCGTACATCCTGCCATTGTATTTAAAATTTTTTACAGCCGCTGCCACTGGCCCTTGGTAACACACAACGGCTCTTGCCTGGGTAAAATACCATCTTTTCTTCAGGCAAAAGGAACAGAGATGACTCTCGCCTGCACTCCTATCAAACGGTTTACCGCATGTTGTGCAGAATGGTTCCTGAATTAAACTGACATTCTGCAGACATATCTGACAAAAAGAAATTCCATTGTATCTTTTCAATCCTGCACCGCAACAAAGGCAGCTCGCCGGAAAAATGACATCTCTGAAGGCCTGCCAAAATTCTTTCCTGAAAATAGTGTTCATTATATCCCGGATATCTTTTCCACATCGACAAAGATTATTCACAATTGTCTGCATCGCCAGAAAACGATGCGGACAGAAGTTACACCTATTACTAATTGATAGTACAGACCCTGTTTCTTATTGCAGAAAAATTTAAGGTTTATTCATATTTGTCGGCATCGGAAAACCCGATGCGGACAGTTTTTAAGCTTAAAATCAACGACCGCTCAGCCCCTGTTTAACATTGAGGGGAATTTTAGTGTTATTCACAATTGCAATCAGAGATCGTATGTGCTAATTCTTGCTGCTCTTTTGTCACAGATAAGTAGCTTTTAGCTGGCGATTGTTATAAACAATAACAGGACAGTTCCTTGTGATCCAGCTCAGATATTTGTAGTTTTTTACTAGTTTTTTTGGGCCACCAATATGTCACTCATAAATTAAGGAAAGATCATGACAGCACAAACCATTATATATACAGAAATCGATGAAGCCCCCGCCCTGGCAACCTATTCCCTGCTTCCTATTCTCCAGGCCTATACAAAGGATTCCGGAGTCGTCTTTGTAAAAAAAGATATCTCCCTGGCCGGCAGAATCGTTGCAAACTTTCCTGAATCCCTGACCGAAAACCAGAAAATTCCTGATTTCCTTACTGAACTCGGCGATCTCGTCAAACTGGCGCAGACCAATATTATCAAACTGCCAAACATCAGTGCTTCCATTCCGCAGTTAAAAGCAGCGATCAAAGAGCTACAGGAAAAGGGGTACACTATTCCAGACTATCCCGAAGAGCCCCAAACGGATGCCGAAAAAAAACTGCAGGAACGATATGCTAAAGTGCTCGGAAGTGCTGTTAACCCTGTTTTAAGAGAAGGCAACTCTGACAGGCGGGCAGCGGCATCAGTCAAAATGTTTGGCCGCAAAAATCCGCATCGTTTAATGAAGGAGTGGCCCGTGGGATCAAAATCCCGTGTCGCACACATGACAGCCGGCGATTTCTACGCCAGTGAAAAATCCATTGTGCTCAATGATGCTTGCGAGGCACGGATTGAGTTTGTCGGAAACGATGGACAAAGAACCGTGCTTAAGGAAAAGATCGATCTAAAGGCCGGGGAAGTTGTTGATGCCTCGTGCATGAATGTCCGTGCTCTGCGCAAATTTTATGAGGAACAGATTGCTGCAGCCCAAAACGACGGAGTCCTGTTGTCTTTGCACCTAAAGGCTACAATGATGAAAGTCTCGGATCCGATCATGTTCGGTCACTGTGTCGCAGTCTTCTACAGGGAAATTTTTAAAAAACATGAGGCTCTTATTGAAGAACTGGGGGTTAATATCAACAATGGTCTGGAGGATCTCTATACTAAAATCCAGAGCCTGCCGGAATCAAAAAAAGAAGAGATAGAAGCTGACATAGAAGCTTTATACCAGACGCATCCAAAACTGGCCATGGTAGATTCCAGCAAGGGCATAACCAATCTGCATGTCCCCAACAACGTCATTGTTGATGCTTCCATGCCCGTCTTCATTCGTGACGGCGGTAGAATGTGGGGGCCGGACGACCAACTCCACGACTGCATTGCCATGGTGCCTGACAGGTGCTATGCAACAATTTATCAGGAGGTCGTTGAGGATTGCAAACAACATGGAGCCTTTGATCCTGCCACCATGGGGAGTGTTTCCAATGTGGGCTTGATGGCGCAAAAAGCAGAGGAATACGGCTCCCACGACAAGACATTTCTGGCTCCGGCTGAAGGCACGATCCGTGTTGTTGATAACTCCGGCATGACCATGATCGAGCAGCATGTGGAAGAAGGAGATATATTCAGGTCGTGCCAGACAAAGGATGCACCAATCAGGGACTGGGTCAAGCTGGCGGTAACCAGGGCCAGGACGACGGGTGACCCTGCGATCTTCTGGCTCGATGAAAACAGGAGCCACGATGCCGAGATTATTGCAAAGGTCAAAACCTATCTGCCTGAACACAATACATCCGGGCTGGATATCCGTATTCTGCATCCGGTGGAAGCGATGCGCATCTCCCTTGCCAGGATCAGGAAGGGTGAAGATACCATTGCGGTAACCGGCAATGTTCTGCGTGACTATCTCACCGACCTGTTCCCGATCCTTGAGTTGGGCACCAGTGCCAAAATGTTGTCAATCGTACCGCTTATGAGCGGTGGGGGATTGTTTGAGACCGGGGCAGGCGGCTCTGCTCCCAAACATGTCCAGCAGTTTCTCCAGGAAGGGCATCTGCGCTGGGACTCACTTGGCGAATTCTGTGCCCTTGTCCCTTCGTTCGAGCATATTTACAATACATTCAAGAATGAAAAGGCCATGATTTTTGCTCAGACCCTTGACCGGGCAATAGGCCGGTTTCTGGAAAACGAAAAATCGCCTTCCCGCAAGGTGCATGAGCTGGATACCCGTGGCAGCCAATTCTACCTGGCATTATACTGGGCACAGACACTGGCTGAGCAGGACAGTGACAGCGAATTGCATGCACGTTTTACTGAAGTGGCAGAAAAGCTTGGTGAGAATGAAGAAAAAATTATAGGTGAACTCAATAGCGCTCAGGGCCAACCGGTTGATATTGGTGGTTATTACCGGCCGGATCAAGACAAGGCCGTCCAGGCAATGAGGCCGAGTAGAACTTTTAATGATATAATCGATGGGATCTAGCCTTCAATCAACTGCAGCAGTTCTTCGGTTTTGGCCTGCATCAGGGCATGATCACCCCGGCTTTCAACGTTGAGCCGCAGCAGGGGCTCGGTGTTTGATTTCCGCACGTTAAAACGGTAATCATTACAGGCAACACTTAAACCATCGGTGTAATCCATTTCACAAGGCGTATCACTGTAGAGCTTTTCAATACGCGCAATTACTGCATCAGGGTCATCTACTAAACGGTTAATCTCACCGCTCACAGGAAAACGGAGCATGCGTTCAGCGAGCATTTCCGACAGTGTCATTTGGGTCCTGCTCATAAGCTGCCAGACAAGCAGCCATGGAATCATGCCGGAATCACAGTAATTAAAATCCCTGAAATAATGATGCCCGGACATTTCGCCGCCATAGAGCGCATCCTCGGCTCTCATCTTATCCTTAATAAAGGCATGCCCGGTTCTGGCCAGCACCGGAACATGCCCCTCCCTGCTGACAATTTCCCTCGTGTTCCAGACCAGTCTGGGATCATGAATTATCTTCTGTGGTTTAGTTCTTTCACGCAACATCTCCTGAGCAAGTAACCCCACCAGGTAATATCCTTCCACAAAGGCCCCCTTTTCATCAAACAGGAAGCATCGGTCAAAATCACCATCCCAGGCAATACCGATATCAGCTTTCTCCTGGATGACTGCTCTTGCTGTATTTTCCCTGTTATCTGGAAGCAAAGGATTAGGAACTCCATGGGGGAAACTGCCGTCCGGTTCATGCTGTAGCTTAATAAATGTAATGGGCAATCTTTTTTCAAGTAGATCAATTACCGGGCCTGCGCATCCGTTCCCGGCATTGACCACAGCCCTTAGCGGTTGCAGGGAGTCTGCTTCTATATAGCTCAGTATGTGTTCTATATAACGGTCACGAATCTTTACCTTGCGAATGGCTCCTGATGCCTTTCCTTTTATAAAGGAACCATCCTGCACCATTTTTCTTATTTCCATCAACCCTGTATCACTGCTTATGGGCCTGGCCTTGCTGCGCACAAATTTCATGCCGTTATATTCTGCCGGGTTGTGGCTAGCGGTCACCATTATGCCCCCATCAGCATCAAGGGCTCCTGTTGCATAATATACCTCTTCTGTGCCACAGAGTCCGATGTCGAGCACCTCTGTTCCGCCGGTCATCAATCCCTGAGACAGGGCAGATACCAAATCTTTGCTCGACAGACGGATATCGTATCCGACCACAACACGGCTTGCTTTTAAAAAAGAGGCAAAGGCCTGTCCTATTTTAAATGCCAGATCCTCATTTAATTCATCAGGAACCCGGCCCCGAATATCATAGGCTTTAAAACAACGGAGTCTGCTTTTTTGATCATCCTGCATATTTCATTAAAATCCCGGGTATAATTTATTTTTTCTGGAAAAATTCGCCCCTGTTTGATTTTTCTTACTGCAATAGACTATAGATGGCAACAATTACAGTATAAGGTGCTGCTCAAGCTTCAACTTGACTTCGAATTATAGAGAGGGTAAGTACATTGAACATACATTCAGGAGCATACCGGAAGAACTACCTATACAAAGGCTTCCCCGGGATTCAGATTGAATGCAGGCATTATAAAAACACTATAAAATCAAACATAGAAAAGTATACTCAATGAAAGATATGGATAATTCTGAAACATCCCCTAAGTTGAACGGTTTGATCATCGGGGGCTCAGGCCTCATCGGCGGTTATCTGCTGCATTATTTTAAAACCAAAACACCTGAAATTGATGTCAGATCCCCTAATAGCAAAAAACTGAGTCTCCGCCAATTCGATGACATCGTCGGTTATTTTAAAAGAAATAAGCCTGATTTTGTTATTAATTGTGCTATCACGACAATAAGAAGCGATGCCTTACTGTCATATGAAGTCAACTACCTGGGCAGCATTAACCTAGCGCGCGCAGCACTTGCCCTGGATATCCCTTATATTCACATGAGTTCAGCCGCCACTTTGCCGTCTGGGGAGAACCTGACTGAAGAGGACCACCTGCCCCTGGATTCTTCCCTTTCAAATTATGCCAAGTCAAAGCTGATGACTGAGATGACTTTAAGGAAGATGCATGAAAAGCATGGCCTGCGATATACCCTCATACGCTTAGGCGTCGTTTATGGTGCGCACGATCATAAAATCCAGGGCATTAACCGGCTTTTATTTAATGTGGTTGACAGGGCCATGCCATTCATGCTGACTAAAAAAAAGGGCGTGCTTCACTCCTACTCCAACGCGAGCAAGGTCCCCTATTTTATTCACCACGTTTTAAAAAACAACGAGGAGTTTTCAGGGCAGCATTATCACTTTGTTGATCCGCTACCTGTTGATCTTGCCCAGCTCATTCTGACCATTAAGTCTTATATGAACCTCAAGACCCCGAGAGAAATATATATTCCATATCAGTTGGCTAAAAACGGTAATAATTTCATGAGTGGGGTTATAAAGCTTTTTAACCGTATAGGATATAAGGCCCATATGCCGCAAGAAATGATATTTCTGGAGAACTTTTACAAAACGCAGACCCTTTCCTGCAAAAAACTGCAAAATTCCAGCTTTGTCGACCCTAAACCCCAGGCGAGTGTTTTTACAGAGTTACCTTCCTTAATTGAGTACTACCTTACGCGTTGGGAGCACTTGAACCTGTTTTCCTCCTTCAGCAGCAAAGACCCGGGTTCACAGCATACCGGACAGAAACCGGTCGACCCGTCTGAAATACTGGCAGAAATGTTCATGAATACTCCCGAAAAATTGCTTGATAACATCCAGAGGGACGGTATCGCACCGATGAAAGAGATTCAATAATCCCTATAGCCTGATGAATTTATATCGCCTTCTCCGAGCATTATTAGTTATACCTTTTGCCTTATTTCTCACCCTGCTTATCAGCATTTTGACCCTTCTCTGGACTTTGGTTTTACGCAGGGATGCCGCTTCAGTGCAAGGTTTGGCAGCATGGTGGGCCAAGTCTATCTGTACTGCAGCAGGAGTCTCTGTTTCAGTAACCGGAACAGAAAAACTTGACTCCGGCAAACCTTATATTTTTGCAGCAAACCACCAGAGCCAGTTTGATATTTTTGCCCTGCAGGGATTTTTGGGTGTCGATTTCCGCTGGATGGCTAAAAAAGAACTTTTCCGGGTGCCCATCTGGGGACCTGCCATGCGCAAAGCGGGCTATATTCCTGTTGACCGGTCTCGGGGCAGGCAAGCCCTGAAAAGCCTTGGCGAGGCTGCACTGAAAATTGCTGCAGGAACTTCGGTTATCATCTTCCCCGAAGGCACTAGAACCCCAAACGGCATAATGCAGGACTTCAAAGCCGGTGCCATGGTGCTGGCAATTAAATCCGGTGTGGATATTGTGCCGGTGGCCATTAAAGGAACCTATGAAATTTTGCCCAAGGGTAAGCTTTTAATAAATCCAGGGAATGTGACTATCCGCGTTGGAGAACCCATTGCAACAAAGGGCCGGACCTCAAAGGATAAGCATGCCCTGGCAAAAATTCTGCAGGAAGAAGTGGCCAAACTTTTAAATGACACGTCTTCCTAAACAGTAGAGTGATGACAGTTGACTAATCCGACTGTATACGCTAAAGCTAACCAGCTTAATAAAGAAGCAGATCTCTGCTGCTTTTAGCAGGATATTCCCTATATACAATTCATTGGTGAATACTATAGCAATTGCAACAAGACACTGGTAACAGATAAAAACGAATAGAAGGCCCCAAAATGGAATTTATGATCACGAAGCAACTCAGGAAAGCAAAAAAACAAGATTTTTTTCCTTCAAATATTAAATGTATCTCCTTGGCCGCCTGTGCTCTTATTATGCTCTTGGCCACCATGCTTTCTTTCGCAACCTCCATTCCGGTCCTGGCAGCAGAAGAATCAAACACAATGATCCTGCCTTTAAAAATTAATACCCCGGATGACCAGGAAAGCTTGACAGATACGGTTGACGCTGCAATGGCAAAGACCCTTGAGGCCACCCTTGCCCGTCAAAAAATATTTAAGGTGCTGTCAAGAATAGATGCAGAAAAAAATCTGGACTATGCTGCTGCCTGGCCTCCTGACTTTAAAACAATTGAGGAATTCGGCTCAAAAGTTGCCCCTGGTGTTGATTATATTGCAGCAGGATCCCTTACAAAACTTGGTGATAGCGTCAGTATTGATATTAAAGTTTTTGACCTGATCAACCCTGCCTCGCCGACGTTCTATTACCTTGAAGGCCAGGAATTAATAAATATTGAACGGTCAATGGAGAAAATAACCTTTGACATTCTATCCTATACCGGCCGTGCATTTCTCATCACCAGTATTGCTCCTGAAGGAAACAAAAGGATTGACAGCGGCGCAATTTTAAGAAGTATTAGCAGTCGGTCAGGGGACCTATACATACCTGAGCAACTCCGTAACGACATAAAAAGCATTTTCAAAATGGGCTATTTTGACGATGTGCGCCTCAAGGTCGAAGATACCGAAAAGGGCAAAAAAATAATCTTTGAAGTAAAGGAAAAACCTGTCATCGGTACGGTTGCAATCCAAGGTCAGGATGAGCTCAAAGAGGATGCAATCAGAGAAGTCATATCAGTAGTGCCCAACACCATCCTCAATCCCAACAAGGTTCGGGAGGCGGTTGACAATATCCGCTCCCTTTATAAATCCAAGGGGTTTTACAACACCGAGGTGACTACAGAGTTAACTTACCCAAAACCGGAAAGGGTCAACGTACGCTTTGTCATTGAAGAGGGCAATAAAGTTTTTATTAAAGAAATACGGTTCGTTGGTAATGATTCTTTCAAAGACAGCAAACTTGAAAAAGTCATGGGAACCAAGGAAAAAGACTTTTTGTCATGGTTCACCGACTCAGGAGTACTGAAACGGGAAATCCTTGAACAGGATGCTGCCAGAATTGCGGGATTTTATCACCACCATGGATATATTGAAGCAATGGTGGGAAAACCGGAGGTAACCCAGGAAGACAAATGGCTTTATATCACCATTGAAATTTCTGAAGGCAATCGTTACAGGGTGGGCAACATCGAATTATCCGGTGACCTCATTGGTGAAAAAGAAGAGTTGCTCTCTCAGCTTAAAATCAGGGATGAAGAATTCCTGAGCCGAAATATTCTGCGTCAGGATATCCTCGCTTTAAATGATCACTACGCAGAAAACGGTTATGCATTTGCTGAAGCCACCCCAACTATAGACACAGACAAAGAAAAAAAACTGGTTGATATAAATATTCATATTAACAAGGGTGATCTGGTCTATATCAACAGGATTGTGATCCAGGGCAATACCAGAACCAGGGATAAAGTTGTCCGCCGGGAAATTTTAAACAAAGAGCAGGACATATTTGATTCAAAGGCTTTACGCCAAAGCCACCAACGATTGCAACGGATTGATTATTTTGAGGATGTCAGCATTACACCGGAGCCCACTTCAGATAAAACAAAAATGGATCTCATTGTTGAGGTCAAAGAAAAACCCACTGGGGCCTTCAGTATCGGCGGCGGTTACAGTTCGGTTGATAACCTGATGTTTATGGCCGAAATAAGCCAGAAAAACTTTCTGGGCCGTGGACAGAACATGGCATTGCAGGCAT
Source organism: Thermodesulfobacteriota bacterium (assembly GCA_042576125.1). Taxonomy (GTDB): domain Bacteria; phylum Desulfobacterota; class Desulfobulbia; order Desulfobulbales; family BM004; genus BM004. The sequence goes on along the minus strand of JBHPCH010000001.1, from coordinate 10,605 downwards.
CTATCAGCAGCAGATCTGCCAGGTACAATCTTGGCTTTACTGAGCCCCATTTTTATGATACCAAACTCCTGGTGGGCGTGGACCTTTACAACTGGGAGCGTGATTATGATACCTACACCAAGGACTCTACTGGGTTCGGTCTGCGGTTCGGCTATCCGATCTGGGAGAAATGGCATATGTCCACTTCCTACGGCTTTGATGATACAAACTTGACCGATGTGGACCTGGTAAATGCAGCCCCATCCATTATTTACTCCATGAATGTTAACACAACGAGCTTTGTCACCCTGGGCTTTTCCCGCGATACACGTAATAATTTATATGTACCAACCACAGGTTCGGTAAACACTATTCGAGTTGAGTATGCCGGCGGTGCACTTGGTGGTGACAGCCAGTATACAAAGTTAGAGGGCTCCACCAGCTGGTTCTTCCCTGGTTTTTTCTTTGATGAAACCTCCTTCCACTATAAAATTGCCGCCGGCCAGGTCTGGGAAAATGAGACCAATAAACTCCCTGACTTTGAAAAATTCTACCTTGGGGGCATTAATTCCATACGTGGTTTTCCATCAAGGACTGTTGCTGTGATTGACCCAGCTACCGGCTATGAAATTGGCGGTCAAATCATGTGGTATACGAATATTGAGTACCACTTCCCGCTTATTAAGGATGGTGGATTGCGGGGCCTTATCTTCTATGATGCCGGCAATGTACATGACAATGCCTGGGATTTTCATAACATAAAGAAAAATGTCGGTGCCGGTGTTCGCTGGATATCACCGATGGGACCCTTACGCCTTGAATGGGCATACGTTATAGATCCCTTACCAGGGGAAGATACAAGTAACTGGGAATTCAGCATTGGTGGAGCCTTTAACTAAAGTATGATTCATTATTTTTTTTGTTGAGTGAATATTGAATCATGTATTTAGCATCAGGGCTTTTTCGCTTTTATTGTTGCTGACACCGCATAATTACATTCCAGATGGATGAACTTTCAGGTTTATTGGCAACCGGCCAAAAGTGTATCAATCTTGCCGGACTACAAGGCAGCAGCAAAACAGTAATAACTGCCCTGCTTGCTGAAAAAACACAAAGACCCCTGCTTTACATAACCCCGTCAGAACGTCTGGCTGAGCGTGCTGTACAGGATATCAGTTTGTTTTCAGGATTGCCGGTCATCCAGTACCCTGGATTTGACATTCCGCCGTATACCCCGCTTTCTCCAGATCAGACTACTGTCGCAGAAAGGCTGCATACTCTATACCGCCTCCTTACAGACGATACACCCCTGATCCTCGTGGCGTCATGTGAATCACTGCTCCGCAGGATTATGCCCAAGAATATCCTGGGGTCTTTGGCAGAACTCATTATCACTGGTGAGGATGTTGAGCAGGAACGTTTAGTTCGGGGCCTGACTGGTTTGGGTTATGAACATCTTTCCCTCGTACAAACCATAGGTGATTTTTCAGTTCGTGGCGGGATTGTCGATATCTTTCCACCCGGATACGAGGCCCCCGTACGGCTTGATTTTTTCGGTGACACCATTGAATCGCTCAGAACTTTTAATCCGATTTCGCAACGGTCTATTCAAGAGATAGATGAAGCCATTATTCTTCCCGCAAGTAACATCCTGTTTCCCCGGGTTGAATCCGCAGACTATGCCGCTCTTCAGTATCGTTTTCAAAATGAAGCAAAAAAACTCAACTGGCCTTTTGATACAGTTGATGCACTCCTGGATAAAATAAGCAGTGGTAGAAGATTTCCAGGCATTGAATTTTTTCTGCCTCTCTTTTATGACACAGAGCATGGCTGTCCTTGTCCTTTGCACTACCTCGCTGAAAACACTATTGCTGTTTTCTCGGATGCAGTTGAAACCAACCGCTCAATTGAACTGGCCTGGGAACGAATTGAGGCGAATTACAATGCGTCGGTCTCCTCGAATACACCTGCACTGCAACCGGATACGGTTTTTGTTTCACCTGCCTTGTTTTCTGAAAAAATTGACAAGTTTACCCAGGTAAAGGTTCTCGATTTTCTTGAAGAGAAAAAGAGCACTGCAAAAAACATCGAGTTTTCCTCCCAAAACCACCTTCTGCTAAAACAGGAAATTGACCTGCAAAGGAAACAACAGGGAATTCTCCTGCCTCTGGCCAATCTGCTTAAGAAATGGCTCGCCAGGGATGAAAGGGTCATCATGGCCTGTCGCTCGCCGCGTCATGCTCTCCATCTTAAGGAGTTGTTAAGCCATTATGATATTCCAAGTCGAACCGCAACAATTCCCCTGGAACAGGATTCCTTTAAGCAACCTGGCTCTTCTGCAGTGCTGTTGCTTGACCAGCCTCTTTCAGCCGGTTTTGACCTGCGCCTGGATCCTGACGTGCAAATACATGTCCTTTCCGAAAGTGAACTCTTCGGCGAACGTCGCCTCGGACCCAGAAAAAAAAGAAGGCCGGCCGGTGAAGAAATCATCCGTTTCGATGAACTCAATCAGGACGACATTGTTGTGCATAGAGAACACGGCTTAGGCGCATATCAAGGGTTGGTCACCTTGACACTTAAAGATATTACCAACGATTTTATCGAGATACACTACCAGGGAGCAGACAAGTTGTATGTACCGGTAGACAGGCTAAATTCCATAAGTAAATACAAAGGAATCTCGGACAAAAAGCCGAAGCTTGACAAACTGGGATCTCAAACGTGGTTGCAGACAAAAAAGAAAATAAAGGAATCAGTCTGGCAGGTCGCCCAGGATCTTTTAAAGCTTTACGCCAAAAGAGAACTTCAGAAGGGATGTGCACTGTCACAACCTGGTGAACTTTTTCATGAGCTGGAAGAGTCGTTTTCATTTGAGGAAACATCGGGGCAGCAGAAAGCTATAAACCAGGTTATTGATGACCTTACATCTGAGCAGATAATGGACAGACTTGTCTGTGGTGATGTGGGATATGGAAAAACAGAGGTGGCAGTACGTGCCGCCTTCAAGACTATCGAGGACGGCTTTCAGGTTGCCATGCTGGTGCCGACCACTGTTTTGGCAGAGCAGCATGCAAAAACTTTTCAGGAACGTTTTGCGGGTTTCCCGGTAAATATTGAAAGCATAAACCGGTTTCGATCAAAGGCAGAGCAGAAAAAAATCCTCACCGACCTTAAAACCGGCAAGATAGATATGCTTATAGGTACCCACCGGCTTCTTTCAAAGGATGTGCAACTGAAAAACCTTGGACTTCTTATTATTGATGAAGAACACAGATTCGGTGTCAGTCATAAGGAAAAGATTAAACGTTTCAAAGCGGAAGTAAACGTCCTCACTCTCAGTGCCACTCCTATTCCCAGAACATTGCAGCTCTCTCTTTTAGGTATCAGGGACCTCTCAGTGATTAACACACCCCCTGAACAACGACGCCCTATAAAAACCTTTGTTGCCAGATTTGACGAGTTGGTCATTAAGGAGGCAATTACCCGTGAGTTGCAGCGGGGCGGCCAGACCTTTCTGGTACATAACAGGGTGCGGTCTATCGAGGAAATGGCACGCAAGGTAAGGAAACTTGCACCTCAGGCAAGAATTGCAGTGGCTCACGGCCAGATGCCGGGTAAGCAGCTTGAGGAAATCATGGTCGATTTTGTCAACAAGGAAATAGATGTCCTGGTCTGCACCACGATAATCGAGTCCGGTCTGGATATATCAAGCGCAAACACCATTATCATCACCAGGGCTGACAGGTTGGGATTGGCTGAAATACATCAACTGCGCGGTCGGGTAGGCAGAAGTAGTGAGCAATCATATGCATACCTGCTGGTTCCAAGCCTGGATGGCCTGGCAAAAGAGGCGAAGGAGCGCTTACGCGCCCTTCTGGACCATTCTGAGTTGGGCGGCGGCTTCAAGCTTGCCATGAGTGACCTGCAGATACGCGGGGGAGGCAATATTCTTGGTATATCTCAAAGTGGTCATATTGCGGCTGTCGGTTATGACCTGTACCTGGAACTCCTGCAAAATACTGTCTCTGACTTAAAACGGCAGGCTGACAACCAGGAAATCACTGAAGAGGTCGATCCGGAAATCAACCTGCAGATTTCAGCCTATATCTCTGAAAAGTATATTGCAGATACACCGCAGCGGTATATCGCATACCGAAAAATAGCAGGAATAACAGATACTGAACAGTTGGCAGACCTTATAGATGAGTTGCAGGACAGGTACGGCACTCTGACCCGGGAAATACAAAATCTTTTTGATATGATGGCCCTGAAAATAAAAATGAAAGAGATCATGATCACCAAACTGGAGCAGGGCAAGGATATGCTCATTTTTTCCTTTCATGAAAAAACACCCATTGGACCGGAAAAAATCCTTTTCCTCATCGAAAAAGCTAAAAACACTATCCGCTTTACACCCGATGCCAAACTCATTGTCCCTCTTGCAAGCAAAGTGACCCACTCTCCCCAGGCTATTTTCCATGCTGCAAATGAAATTATTGACCTATTGCAGGCAGAACCAGTTTGATTTACAGAATAATCAGCAACTTTCCCTAAAATATTACCTTTATTTGTATTCCAGGTATTCCTGTATGCAAAATGTATAAAAATCCAATTAATTCAAGAAATTAGATTGACAATGGGGTCAAATATTAGTTAGAAACTGAATCGTTGGGTTAAAATATTTTCATGTCAGGTAAATATCGGGTATCACTTTTTTACACTGAGAAAAAGAAGAACCTCAAGGAGGAGAGAGTATGAAAAGAGTTTTTACATGTGCAGGGGGACTGCTTTTATCTTTTGCCTTTGTATCAGTTGTATATGGAGGTGCAATTGATAATAAAACGAACTGGAGTGCTGAATATATCAGGACATTAAACCGGAATGCGGCAACGGATTATGCCGACATTGCCGTCTATAACCCGGCAGGAACGGTAAAGCTTCAGGACGGTTTTATTATTAACGGTTCTGCCCAGTACCTTGGGAAAAAATATACCAACGTCCTTTCCGGTACATCTTTTGAGTCAGATGAAGGTTCTGTTGTTCCGGGAGTCTTCGGCGTCTATAACAGAGATAAATGGTCACTTTTCGGTTCCGTGTCCGTGGTTGGCGGCGGCGGCAAAGTTGACTTCAGTCAGGGTAACTATAAAACAGTGCTAGCTTCTATTATTTTAACAGGAGCCCCTGGTAATCTAATAAGTGCTCAACTTGAAGCTGAAAGCTTCTATTTAGGGTACACCCTTGGCGGTGCCTACGAAATTAATGACATGTTCTCCATTTCTGTGGGATTGAGATATGTGGATGCACATTTAGAACTGGATGGTTCTGTAACTACTACTATCAGTCCTGAGCAGGTTGCTTTCGAGCAGGACGGCGATGGCTGGGGTGCCATTTTCGGGATCAATATAGCACCCAATGATAAAATGAATATCGGTATGCGTTTTGAATCAAAAACGAGTCTGAATTTAGACACAAAGGTTACTACTGATACTGCTACTTATCTTCCTCCAGGAGGTCTTACGCCTTACTTTGACTACATTGACGGGACCTCTCCGCCACGGGACCTGCCAGGCCTTTTTGCACTTGGTGTTTCCTACTGGCTCACCCCCAAATTACGGCTTGAGACAAATTACACCCAGTACTTAAATACTCATGCAGACTGGGCCGGGGATGAAAATCTTGTTAATGATGGATATGACCTGGGTATTGCCCTTGAATACCACTTTAATGATACGCTCCTTGGCTCCATTGGCTATCTGAGAACCGAAACAGGCATTGATCCTGAAAATATGCTGTCTGAAAACCCGGAGCTTGATGCAGATACCATCGGCTTTGGCATTGCCTATGCATTTAATGAAAAATTTCACACCAACCTGTCTTTGGGTTATGTTTTCTACGAGGATGATTCTTTTCCCCAGTTTACGTCGCCAACAACATTTATACCTGTTGAATATGAAAAAAAGATTTACTTCCTGGCTCTTGGTGTTGAGTACAGGTTTTAATAATAATCGAGTTATACAGGATAATAAAAAAGCCCCGGCAGCATCAGCAGCCGGGGCTTTTTTATATTCACGAAATTTTTCTGAAAAACTTCTTACAACATGGTCGGGGCGGCAGGATTTGAACCTGCGACCTCCTGCTCCCAAGGCAGGCGCGCTAACCAGGCTGCGCTACGCCCCGATCCGTTTCTGGGAATTGAAGCCCTTACCTACCATTTGAGACTCTTTTTCGTCAAGGAAAAAGGTTGAAGTTGAGTGGGAAAAGAATTAGATTTCTTTGCTGCTAAGGTATTGACGAACTAATATTTATATACTATACAACCCGATTCAAATATTGTTCCCCTGTAGCTCAGTTGGTAGAGCAGGTGGCTGTTAACCACCTTGTCGATGGTTCGAGTCCGTCCGGGGGAGCCAGAAAACCCAAAGCCCGATCAGTTATGATCGGGCTTTTTTGTTGCAGACCCTGCAAATATAACAAAAAAATTGTCTAGCACTTGGTTGACCTTACATATTCACTGTAATTTCTTCGGTAAATATCCGCAAAGGATAGAAACGCTGTAACAATCAGGGGGCCGTAAATAATCCCTAAAATACCATAAACACTTAACCCCCCTAGAATTGATAAAAAAACGAGCAGGGTATGCATTTTGACCCGCTCGCCTACTATCCAGGGCTTAAGGATGTACTCAACGGAAAATGAAAGCGTCGCATAAAAAATAAGTATCATAATTGCTGCACCTGCATGCCCTTTTAAAAAAAAGATAACTGAGGTTGGCACCAGGACTAGACCGATACCGAAAACAGGTAAAAATGCCAGAATCGACATAACACCACCCCATAATATGGGCGAATCAATTCCGATAAACATAAAAAGCGCCCCACCTAAAAAACCCTGGAGCAGACCGCAAAGACCATTGCCAACCAGAACAGCCTTGGCAATTTCCTCAAATTTTTTAAACAATTGCCGCTCCTGCTGGTCCGGGAGAGGAGAAAGCTCAAGGATATAGGAAATAAAACGTTCCTGATCTATCAAAAAGAAAAAAATAACAATAACCATCATGAAAAAACTGAAAACAAAGTTCATAATATTTGCAGCCCAGTAACTTGCCTGGTTATAAAGAAAGAGTCCAGCCACTTTCCCAAACTCAGAAAGGGTCGCTGAAATCCTTTCCGGATGCAGATCAATTCCAAATCCGGCCAAAATATCCTTCAACCTCACAACCGTCTGGTTCTCTTCCAGCAGCTGCTGCAGCATAAGGGCCAGATTTTTCCCTTTTATCAGGGGGTAAAGCCCCAACACTTCCCTAGACAGAGCAATAACAAATATCATGAGCGGCACAAATACGAGAACAACTATAAAAAAACAGGTAACAAGAGAAGAAAATTCTTCAGAGAATTTAAACCGCAAATGGAAAAGCTTAAAAACAGGCTGAAAAAGTCCGGACAAAAGAAATGACAGGATCAGGATAGAAAAGAAGGGCCAGAGAAGATTGCCAAGCAGCAGAAAAGATAGTAAAAAGAGGAGAAGAAAATACCTGAACACCATTGGACTGAATGTTTTTGCGGACTTGTTTGCAGGTTTTTCTTCCATATCTCTGATCCTTGCTGTTTAAAACTCCGCCCTTTTTCTCATACCAACTGAAACAATCTCACAATAATTTTTACTTATCCTGCCAAAATATTCACTCACAATTTCACACTTTTTTAACCCCCTGCAAAGAAAACACTATATACGGTTGCATTTTCATGAGGTTGGGGGTATAGGCTATATTTCATTTTTTTAAAAAGAATACATATCATTTATCTTCTAATATACTGTACTAAAAAGGAAAAGCAAAAAAGAAGCTTATTGGAAGGAGTAGTTCAGCATGGATATCCGGGTCGAAAAAGCGGCTTCCGACCTTCTCAAGGCGAAGCCGGATGAAAATTCTTTAGGGTTTGGGCAGCATATGACAGATCACATGTTCGTCATGAAGTATGACGAAGAAATGGGCTGGCATGATGCTGTGATAAAACCCTACGGCAACTTTTCACTTGATCCTGCTGCCATGGTCCTGCACTACGGACAGGAAATTTTTGAAGGCCTTAAAGCATATCGCGGCAAAGATAATAAAATCCTGCTGTTCAGGCCGAAAGATAATCTGAAAAGAATGAATGTCTCTGCAGCCAGGATGTGCATGCCTGAAATCCCGGCAGATGATGTTTACACCGGTTTAAAAAAACTGATTGCCCTGGATAAGGACTGGGTCCCCAAAGCCGACGGAGCAACTCTCTATATCAGGCCGACTATGGTTGCTTCCGAGGCAGGACTTGGGGTCAGGCCGGCCAGGCAATATATATTTTTTATTATTAATTGTCCGGTTGGGGCTTATTACCCTGAAGGCTTCAACCCGGTAAAAATATTTGTTACCGACAAGTATGTCCGTGCTGTTGCCGGTGGAGTCGGTAATGTCAAGACAGGTGGCAATTATGCCGCCAGCATCATGGCTGCTGTTGAAGCCCAAAAGCTCGGCTATACCCAGGTCCTCTGGCTTGATGCCATTGAGCGCCGGTACATAGAAGAAGTTGGCACCATGAATATTTTTTTCCTTATAGGTGATGAGCTTATTACTCCTCCACTCTCGGGAAGTATTCTGCCTGGAATCACAAGGGATTCAGTTCTTCGCCTGACCAAAGACTGGGGCCTTAAGGTTTCTGAAAAAAGGATATCCATTGATGATGTTCTTGCCGCCAATGAAAACGGAAGCCTGCAGGAAGTTTTCGGTACTGGTACAGCTGCAGTAATTTCACCGGTTGGTGAGATTAATTACAAAGACCAGGTCTGCTCCATAAATAAAGGAAAAACAGGGGAACTTGCCCAGAAATTATTCGACGAACTGCAGGCCATTCAGAATGGATACCAGAAAGACCCCTATGACTGGGTGGTAGAAGTATAATTTTTTTTTAGATCCTCTCTTGATTTTTCAAATATCATGCCTATAGTTCCACCATCCCGGCTTTTATGCCAAAATAACCTTGTTTTTCAGGGTATTAGTTAAATTATAACTGTCTTGTTCTTGAAGATTGAGCACAACCTGCTTAATCGGACAAAATTAAAAGTGCAAACTAACAAGTATATGGAGGAGAAAAATGAAAGTTCGTCCACTGAATGACCGAATTCTGGTCAAGCGTTTGGAAGAAGAGGAAACAACCAAAGGCGGTATTATTATTCCAGACTCTGCTAAGGAAAAACCAGCTGAGGGTGAAGTAATTGCCATTGGCAAAGGCAAGCTTAATGATAAAGGCGAGCGCATAGAAATAGATGTTAAGGTTGGCGATAGGGTCTTATTCAGTAAATATGGCGGTACAGATGTCAAGTTTGACGGCGTAGACCATCTCATTATGCGTGAGGATGATATTCTTGCCGTTGTTGAAGGATAGTAGATCTTTCTTGATACAATTCTAACCTGTTTTAATAATTACCAATCGAAAAAATTGGATATGAGGAGATAGATAATTATGGCTGGAAAAGATATTAAATATGGAGTGAAAGCCCGCGAGTCGATTCTCAAGGGTATCAATACCCTGGCAGACGCTGTCAAGGTAACCCTGGGCCCCAAGGGGCGTAACGTTCTGCTTGAAAAATCCTATGGTTCTCCGACAATCACCAAGGACGGCGTAAGCGTTGCAAAAGAAATTGAGCTGAAAGACAAATTTGAAAACATGGGCGCTCAAATGGTGAAAGAGGTCGCTTCCAAGACCAGTGATGTGGCTGGTGACGGCACCACAACTGCCACCATCCTGGCCCAGGGAATCTTCGCCGAGGGTTCCAAGCTGGTTGCAGCAGGCGCCAACCCCATGGATATCAAGCGCGGCATCGACTTCAGCGTTGAAGCCATTGTAGCTGAGCTGAAAAAGATTTCCAACCCCACCAAGGAGCAAAAAGAAATTGCCCAGGTAGGTACGATTTCAGCAAATAATGACGCAACTATCGGCAATATTATTGCCGAGGCCATGGACAAAGTTGGCAAGGAAGGTGTTATCACCGTGGAAGAAGCAAAATCCATGGAAACTACCCTTGACGTTGTTGAAGGTATGCAGTTTGACCGGGGTTATCTTTCTCCCTATTTTGTAACCGACCCGGAAAAAATGGAAGTCAACCTTGAAGATGCTGTAATTCTTATCAATGAAAAGAAGATCAGCACCATGAAAGACCTGCTTCCCATTCTGGAGCAGGTGGCCAAGATGGGCAAGCCATTACTCATTATCGCCGAGGATATTGACGGCGAAGCCCTGGCCACCCTGGTGGTCAACAAACTGCGCGGCACCTTAAATGTTGCTGCTGTTAAAGCTCCGGGTTTTGGTGACCGCAGAAAGCAGATGCTGGAAGATATCGCCATTCTCACCGGCGGCCAGGTAATTACCGAAGACCTCGGCATCAAGCTTGAAAATATAACGGTCAATGACCTTGGTACTGCCAAGCGCATTGTAATTGATAAAGACAACACGACCATAGTTGACGGTGGCGGAGACAAGGATCAACTGGAAGGCCGCGTCAAGCAGATTCGCACCCAGATTGATGAGTCAACATCTGATTATGATCGCGAAAAGCTGCAGGAACGCTTAGCGAAACTTATCGGCGGCGTTGCAG